>JBCDKA010000088.1:0-16488 GCA_038747195.1 Pseudomonadota bacterium | reverse complement strand
CTCAATCGCGAGCAGGCACAGGCGGCCTTGGACAACGGAGCGCAGTTTCTCGTATCCCCTGGCCTGGATGACGGCGTTGTGGAAACGGCTCAGCGCCTTGGTGTGCCGATTTTTCCCGGCATCATGACGCCAACCGAGGCGCAGCGAGCGACTAACCTCGGGCTGGATACGGTCAAATTTTTTCCGGCATCGATCGCGGGCGGTGTGCCCGCGCTGAAGGCTTTGGCAAGCGTCTTTCGCCAGCTTCGCTTCATGCCAACCGGGGGCGTCAGCCCGGCAAATCTGGCTGAGTTTCTTCGAGTGCCCGCGGTGATCGCCTGCGGCGGCAGCTGGCTGACGCCTGCCGACGCGATCGCGGCGGGGGATTTCGACGCGGTAACCACACTCGCAGCGCAGGCGTTGGAGCTCGCGCGCGACGCAGAGAGGACATCCTGATGGGAAAATTTTTGACCTTTGGCGAAATCATGCTGCGGCTCAAAGCGCCGGGCCACGAGCGCTTCTTTCAGTCTCCCAACCTTGAGGCCACGTTCGGCGGGGGCGAGTCGAACGTTGCGGTGGCGCTGGCGAACTACGGCCTGGACGCCGGCTTTGTCACCGCACTTCCGGATAACGATATCGCTGAAGCGTGCATGCGAGAGGTGCGAGGGTTTGGTGTCGACGTCAGCGCGATTCGGCGTAGCGGCGACCGCATGGGAATCTACTTCCTTGAAGGCGGCGCCAATCAGCGCCCGAGCAAGGTCATTTACGACCGGTCCCGCTCGTCGATTGCTGAATGTGGTCCTGGCGATTTTGATTGGTCGAAGATTTTTGCCGGCGCTGAGTGGTTTCACATTACGGGCATTACGCCCGCGCTTTCCCAATCGGCCGCGGATCTGTCGCTGGAGGCCTGTCAGGCCGCCAAGGATGCCGGGGTAACCGTCTCGTGCGATTTCAACTTTCGCGGCAAGCTTTGGAAATATGGCAAGACGGCACCTGAGGTGATGCGGGAACTGGTTCGCTATGTCGACGTCGGTATCGCCAACGAGGAGGACTGCCAGAAATCGCTGGGGATTTCCGCCGACGTCGATGTGCATACGGGAGAACTTGACAGCGCAAAGTACGAGGCCCTGTCGCAAAAGGTGCTCGACACCTATCCCGATATGTCGATCATTGCGATTACGCTGCGGGAAAGCCGCAGTGCAGACACCAACGGCTGGTCAGCATGCTTGCGAGACAGCGACGGTTTTAAGCTCTCACGGCACTATGAAATCACGGACATTATCGATCGGGTTGGCGGTGGAGACAGCTTTGCGTCGGGACTGATCGCCGGGCTCAAGCTTCACAGCGATCGTCAGCAGGCGCTCGAATTCGCCGTTGCCGCGAGCTGCCTAAAGCATTCGATTTCCGGCGACTTCAACCGTGTTTCGAAGGCCGAGGTTGAGAACCTGATGGGCGGTGACGCTTCGGGCCGCGTGCAGCGCTAAGCGTTCAGATGAAATCGAAAGAGTCCGCTACGGCTCGACGCAGCCGCCTACGGGTTTGGCTCGTTGTGGCGGGCCTTTTGTTCCCGCTCCTGTGTGTCTCGTCAGATCGGCCAGGTTTGCTGCTGACTGAGGATGGCGTCCGAATCATCCGCTCGCAGCTCGGCAGCGTACCGCTGTTCGATGCCTCGTTGGCGGCGGTCAAGCGTGAGGTCGATCGGGAAATTGCAGCAGGCATCGAGACGCCGATCCCTAAAGACTTTTCCGGCGGCTACACGCATCAGCGTCACAAACAAAATTTCTTTGCCGCGCAAAAGGCGGGCGTCCTCTACCAGATCCTTCAGGACGCCAAATACGCGATATACGTTCGCGACATGTTGTTGCAGTACGAAGGTCTGTACAAAACGTTGCCGCTACATCCGCAGGAGCGTTCGTATGCCCGAGGTCGACTGTTCTGGCAATGCCTGAATGACAGCAACTGGCTGGTTTATATGAGCCAGGCCTACGACACGATTTACGACTTCCTGTCTGAGGCGGAACGAACACGGCTCGAGGAAAACCTGTTTCGGCCCTTTGCTGACTTCCTGTCGATCGAAAATCCGCAGTTTTTCAATCGGGTTCACAACCACAGTACCTGGGGCAATGCAGCGGTTGGCATGATCGGCCTGGTGATGGACGATCAGGAGCTGATCGAGCGTGCCCTTTACGGTGTCAACGACGACGCCCTGGATAGCTCAGCCCGGGATAACGACGGCGGCTTTATCCGCGTCGAGGGGCAAAGGGCGGGGTTTCTCGCCAATGTCGACGCCCCATTTTCGCCCGATGGTTACTACACCGAGGGTCCGTACTATCAACGCTATGCAATGTACCCGTTTCTGGTGTTTGCCCAAGGGCTGAACAACCTCAAGCCCGAGGTGGCGATCCTTAGGCATAAAGACGGTGTGCTGCTAAAAGCGGTCGATGCGCTGCTCATGCTGGCGGATGCAGACGGGGAGTTCTTTCCGCTCAACGATGGGCAGAAAGGTATGTCCTACGATGCCCGAGAGCTGGTGACCGCGGTGAATATCGCTTACCACCTCGGCGGCAGGAACCCTCAGCTATTGAGCCTTGCGCGACAGCAGGGGCGAGTCCTGCTGGACGACACTGGCATCGCCGTGGCGATGGCGGTAAGAGACGGCAAAGCCGAGCCTTTTCGGAAGTCATCAGTAAACCTGTCTGATGGACCCGAAGGCCGTCAGGGAGGTGTTGCGGTCCTCCGTCAGGGTGATGAGGATCTGACGCTGGTCTTCAAGTATTCCGCGCAGGGACTCAGCCACGGGCACTACGACAAGCTCTCTTATTCGCTCTACGAACGGGGTACTGAGATTCTGCAGGACTACGGCTTGGTCCGCTTCGTCAACATTGGCCAGAAGGGTGGGGGCAACTACCTGCCGGAGAACGCTTCCTGGGCGAAGCAGACCATCGCCCACAACACGGTGATTCAGAACGAAACATCCCATTTTGGTGGGGCGTACGAAATCGGCAGCCAACACCATTCCGTGCTGCATTTTTATGACGCTTCCGACCCAGTTATACAGATTGTCAGCGCGACGGATGAGAACGCCTATCCGGGGACGAAAATGCACCGCACGGTGGCGCTCATTGGCGACGAGACTCTCGATCGGGCCTACCTGCTGGATGTGTTTCGAATCACCGCCAGCGCCAGCAACCGCTACGACTTGCCTTTTTACTTTGCGGGGCAGGTCATCAGTACCAACTTTGCTTTCTCGACACCCTCCACGCTCCAACCACTGGGTGCCGACCATGGTTACCAACACCTCTATCTCGAGGGTCAGGGTCAGGCCTTGTCGGGCAGTAGCCAGATGACGTGGTTGAACCAAGGTCGTTTCTATACGCTGACGACGGCAACACTGCCGAACGATACGTTGCTGTTCACCCGGATTGGTGCGAACGATCCGAGCTTCAATTTACGTCGCGATCCCGGTTTTATGGTGCGACGAGATGAAGCCGGCGGGACGGTTTTTGCGTCGCTCGTGGAGAGCCACGGCAGCTACAGCCCCGTGTCTGAGCTTGCGCTGAACGCAACCAGTGATGTCAAAGATCTTGCGGTCACTATCTACAACGAAGCGTACACCGTCGTGACCATCCGGAAGACGGATGGCCCCTCTAGCATGCTGATCATCGCAAACGCGGATGCCTCAGGTGACACTGACCATCAGCTCGAGGTCGATGGGCGGCTTGTCCAGTGGTCCGGGCCCTACAAGTTTTTCCCACGCGTGGAGAGGGGCAGGTAACTCCCTGTCGAGGGCTCCAATCAGCCCGTCAGTTACCGCGTGGAGTGGGCCGAGGGGGTTGCCCGATCGCTGGCCATACCGTTTCCATCGCGAGCGGGAGCTGGCGGGCGTGAGTGGATCGTAGGCTGATGCCACGGGCACGCTACGCCTAGGTCTTCAGCGACGGCCATCGCCGATTTGACGGCACTTTCGAGCAGCGGAATGCCGTGTGACGCGTAGGAGCCACAGAACCAAATGCGCCGATCGGGCTGTTGATGGAGCGTCGCCAGGCGCTTTAGCCCCTTGAGCGAGGTTGCGTTAACAATCGGTCTTTCAAACTCCGCTTGACCGAGGACCCGCGATGGCTCCGGTTCGATCACCGGATTCCAGGTTTGAAAAATCGGGCGTGGCCCGGGCATCTCCTGAATCGCGTTCATCCAGATGGTCGCCATGGGAGCCGCATCGTCTTGCGCCAGCAGAAAATTCACCGGGGCCCAGCGCGACTCTCCGCCCGGCGGCGCCAGCCGGGGATCGGTGTGAACGACAACCCGACTCGGCTCGTAGGCAAAACAATCCAGCGCTTCTTGCTCGTCCGCCGATGGACCCTCGAGAAGCTGCACCGCCTGATTGGCTTGCGCTGCAACGACAACGTGATCAAACGTCTCTGTGTTGTCGGGCGTTCGGATTGAAACGCCGCCACCCGTTCGGGCAATGCCAACAACTTGCGACCGAAGATGAACCTGCTTTGCCGGGGCCGACAGGCGTTTGACCACCTCCTGGGTTCCGTCGGTCACGCGCCGGACCGCCGACAGCAGCAGACCGCTGTTGATGTACTCGAGAATCACGCGGGCCGGATAAGCTTTGACGCTGTCGTGGCTGCAGGTGCAGATCGCGGCATAGGCCGGGTAGAGAAACCCTTCCGCAAAATCCTTGGAATAGTCATTTTCTGCCAGATAGTCCTCGAGCGTCATCTCATCGGGGATGCCGTCCGCCAGCGACTTCGGCGCCTTCCGAGAAAGTCGCAAGATCTCCCAGCCGATTCGCAGGGCTTTAGGTTTGAAAGATCCCGCGCCTTTTAGAAACGGTACTGAGCGGCGACCCAGTCGATAATTGCTGTAGCGAAAGTAGGAATTTTCGTTGAGGGCGCCGAAAGAGGCTGCATAGTTGATGGCCTCAGACTGAATGCCAAGCTGCTGATAGAGCGCGGTCAGATTGGGATAGAACCCAGAAAAAAACACGCGCAGCGGGACGTCGATGCGGGCACGATTGGATTCATCCACAACGTCGAGCGACCGGGCGTCCATCCCCAGATGATCGTGCTTTTCAAAGAGGGTGACGTCATGCGCCCGACCCAGGAGCCAGGCGGCGCTCAGCCCGGCGATGCCGCTGCCGACAACCGCAATCTTCATGGCGACCCGCTCAGCAGCAACACGCCGATCCAGGCGCACAGAAACCAGACCTGACTGGCGGAAACCGAAATCATAAAACGCTTGCAGCTAGCGAAATTGGAAGCGTCCGCCCGCTTGACGTTTCCTGACAGCATAACGCCCGCCAGCAACAGCGCCGCGGGCATAACGATGATCAAAAGATCCGTCGGCGTCAGGTCCAGCTTTGCCACGACGGTACACAGATACGCCAGCGTCAGCAGCATGAGCACAGCCTTTCGTGCGTGAGGTTCACCTCGCCGGACTGGAAGCGTTCTCTTGTCACCCGCTTTGTCCGACGGATAGTCCGGCAGCGCCGTGACGATGTTGCCAGCATGAAAGAGCAGGAACAGCGGCACCAGGGCGGGCCACGGAAACCCTTGGAGCGACCCGTATTGAAGATAGAAGCCGACCAGCGGCAGCAAGACGCCACATCCCAAACCCTGCAGCATCTCGCCGTGCCCGCGATAGGACAGCCTCAGCGGCTTCGAGTTGTAGGCCCAGCAGAGCGTAACCGCCAGCGCCGCGCCTAGCGGGAACCAGGGCCGATCGAGATAGATCCCCAGCCAACCCGCTAAACCAAGGAGACAAAGGAGCGCCAACCGGGCGCCGATCAGCAGATCCTTGGGCTCAAGCTTGCCCTCCGGAAGCACTCGCGAACCTCCCGAAAGAAAGTACTGATCGTTGGTCCTGTCGACGGCTTCGTCGGCGTAGTCGTTTAGATACAAGAGGTAAACCTGATAGACCACACCGAACAGTAGCGCGTAGAGAAAAAACGTCAAACTCAGCGCCCCGTGCGTGCGGAAGGCAAACGCCTGCCCTAGAAAGAGAGGCACGAAGATCATGGGGTGCGCGATCGGTCGGGCCGCCTGAACCCACGGACGAATTCGGGCCCGAGGGCTGGCTGCAGGTTTCAACGTGCGCAAATCCAGCAGCGGCGGCAAGCCTGCGTGTTTGAGGCCAGGAAGTGACTGGGGATTGATTGTCCGACCATCGCCATATGGTGCTTTGTCACGTCAGGCCTTCGGCAAGGACGCTGCGAAATCGTCGACAGCGCGAGCTGATGCGAGTCGTATGAAACGGATGTGCCGCCAGCGCTTCTCCTCCTGCCAGGCTAACGTCTGCCGTCGCTTTCTTTCATGCTGAGTGACGATCCACCACAGCAGCGATTCCTCGCCGCGCCAGAACTTGAGCTGGGTCCAGAAGTCTTCTCTATTGGTTCCCCAAAGAAGCTCTTGGGTCCGCCAGCGGCGCCAGGACCGACGCAGCATTCTCGCCACCAGCTGTCTCCTGGGCAGATCCAGCCAAACCAGTGTCTCAAGCCGCGGCCAGAAGACGTTTTGAGAAAACCGACTGTAGGAGCCGGCCACGACCCAGCGATCACCGTTGGTGGCATCCGCAATCCGTCGCTCGAATTCCGCTGGGTCGGTGGCGTTTAGCCCAACCCAGTTCGGCTGCCAGTTGATGGCGTCCAGCTCAACCAGCGGATAGTCGAGCGCAGCGGCAAGCGAGGCCGCCAGCGTACTTTTGCCCGAACAGCTGTTGCCGAACACGTGAATGCGTTGGCCGAGGTGATGACAGGTATTCAAAATCCAATGCCGCCAGCTTTTCTTTGCTACCAGGAGATGAGACGGCCTCGCGTCTTGCCGAGTGGTTGGCCGTTTGGGTCTTACATTCTACCCAAGCCCTATCGGGATCGCCGGGGTCAGCTGGCCATGAGCGCAGCCGCTTGCGTTACGCTGCGCCGTGATTGGCGTACAACTTGCAGTTGGCAACTCTTCGGATAAAAGCGGGAAACGAACCATGAGCAACACCACCCGACTGCCTGCGCTTCGCTCCCTTCGAGCGTTTCAGATGGCGGGCAAACACCTGAGCTTTAAGAAAGCGGCCGACGAGCTGTTTCTCACGGCTTCGGCGGTCAGTCATCAGGTGAAGAACCTGGAAGCGTTTCTTGGTCTCGAGCTGTTCTACCGAAAAACCCGATCGATGGAATTGACCCCAGCGGGCCAGCAGTATTTTCGCTACCTGGACGGCATGTTTGCCCGACTTGAAACAGAAACGCACCAATTGTGGGCAGAATACGGTCGCCGCATGATTCGGCTATGTGTGCCTCCGTTTTTCGCCAGCGAAATTCTTCTGCCGAATATGGCTGAGTTCCAGTCCATCATGCCCGACACCGATATCCGCGTCAGCACCCAACCGAGCCTGATGAAAGAACATCCGGCGGATGTGGATCTGTCCGTCCTGCTCGGCAACGGCGAATGGGCAGATCTGGTGACATACCCTTTGTTCGAGCGTCGGCTGGTGGTGGCCGCCGCGCCGAAGCTGCTGAAGAAATTTGATCGCTCGACCGAGCGCAGCCTTGACGGCCAGGTACTGATCATTCACGAGA
Organism: Pseudomonadota bacterium; assembly: GCA_038747195.1. Taxonomy (GTDB): domain Bacteria; phylum Pseudomonadota; class Gammaproteobacteria; order Xanthomonadales; family SZUA-38; genus JANQOZ01. Next base: position 8,939 of record JBCDKA010000088.1, on the reverse strand, counting down.
ATCGGCCCAGCGCTTGGAGCAACTGGGCGGCGGCCCGGGGCGTGGATACGCCCAAAGCGAGCAAGATTCTGCGCTTCGACTCCATGTCCTCGGTGGTGCAGGCGACCGTCCAGGGGCTGGGTTTTGCCATCGTGTCCTGGCCTCTCAGCCGCCGTTGGTTCGAGTCCAACGCGCTGGGTCGCGCTTTCGACGATGAGTGGCCGACGGGGGAGCACTTCTACCTCGCCCATCGTCCGGGTGATCCGGAGCGCCTGGAAATTGTTGGTCTGGTTGACTGGATCAGGAAAAGGTTTCACGAAGACGCATGAATTTTTTTGCTCCCTGACCCCCAAAAAACGCGTTTGTTGGGCTTCCCGGCCCTGCCTAGTCTTGCACCTGTGATTTGAGCATTTTGCCAACAGGAGACGAGTGATGAGTAAATTGAAGCAAGCAGCAGTGGGATGTGCCCTGGTTCTTTCAGCAGCTGGCGCGCAGGCCGCTCAGGTCAAAGATGGCATGAAAGCCTGTGCCGACGCGCTGGTTGAACAGCTTGCAGAAACCCGGCCGGTTTCCAGCAAATACGCCATGGGTCAGGGTCGCGGTTTCACCAACGAACGGGATCGCCTGCGTCCGAGAGAGTCGTTTGAAATGAACGCCCGCAGCGCTACAAGCCATGAGGTGATCGCGCGGGTCGATTGTATTGTGAACAACCGCGCCGAGGTGCTGGAACTCAAGGGTCTGCCTCTGGCGGCGCAAGACTTCAGCCCAGCGGCTGACGCTATTCGCTGAGCGCTCCGGACGACGAGTTCTTCGAGGTCAGTTGCGCGGCTCTGCCTGGCAAGGTGTCAGGGAGAGCCGCGCTGTCTCTTGCTTTACCGGGATTCGAAACCGCCGGCGAAGATCAGCGACTGAACAACTTCAAGCTGAACGCCCTCAACGTCGCTGTCAGTGATCTGCACGGTCAGCGATCCGTCGGACCCGCCACCCTTCACGAGACGGCTGTTTTTCGGCACGCTGGTGGGGCCGCTGATGCTGAATGACCGCGTCAACCGTGGAACGAGCGTATAGCTGCCCGCGAACAGGGCGCTGGTCACGTATTGGCCCCTGCCGCTAGAGACAGTCGACCAGGCGCCAACGTTGTTTCCTGATGCGTCGAACACATCCACTGTCAGGCGCACGGGCAGTCCGGTGGCGGTATCGATAATCTGGCCGGAGATGGTTGGGCCAGGGTTCAATGCGAAGTCGATACCCGACACGTCAGCACCGGCGATCGTGACGTTGCTGCCGCTGGTTGGGTCACAGAAATCCTGCATACAGTTGCTTGGATTGCCAAAAACCTGGCCGAAGAAGCCAAGCCCATTGAAGCCGAACGCGCCCAACGTCACACGGCCACCATCTTTGACCACAACCCGGTAATCGCCGTTCGGCAGACCGCCGGTGGTATAGGTGCCGGTGCTGTCGGTGTTTTCCAGCGCCACCCGCTGACCGGCGGGAGTGAAAATTTCGACGTTTCGGTTCCGTAGGGGCGTACCGCTCGTCGCGTCCGTGACGGTGCCGGAAAGCGTAAATCCCTGGTTCAGCGCAAAGTCAATGTTGGGTGTGACCGCCCCTGCGGTCAGGGTCACCGGCGTTGCGAGACCTAAATCGCAGGCCAGCCCGGCGCAGTCGATCCCGCTGAACGCCTGGTCTGCGAAGTTGCCGCCCAGGAAGCTGGCGGCTCCCTGGCCGGTAATACTCTGCGACCGGAACGGCAGTCCGGTCGTCACAATGTAGGTGCCGGGCTCAACCCCGTCAGCCGTTGAGATCGTGCCCGCTGCGTCGATCACCCCACCGCCGGCGACTTCGCCAGATGTCGTCAGAATTGCGATGGCAATGGCGTTGCTGCCATTGATGGGGGCGCCGGTTGCCGCATCGGTCACCTGGCCTGTGATCTTGCCTCCCCGATTCAGCGAAAAGTTCTGAACCACAGGAGATCCAGGCAGCAGCGTGACCGGAACACCCTCTCCACGATCGCAGCCGGCAAAGGGGCAGCTCGAGGTGTCATTCAAAATACGCAGCAGGTCGGTCGTGGTGGACGGCTGGGGATCAATTTCCAGGATATAGCTGCCTGAAAGTCCTTCGATGCGGTAGCTGGAGTCAAAGGTGGGTCCGAAGGCGTCGCTGAAAACGGCAAAGGTCGCCAGCTGCAAACCATCGTCCGGGGTCCAGATCCGAATGAAGGTAAATTCCGGGTCCGATATGGGTAGGCCGGTGGCGGCGTCCAGGATCTGCCCCGTCATCAGCGCCCCGGGCTCCATCACAAAATCAATGGCGGTAACCGGCACGCCAGTGCTGACGGTGATAGGGGTTGTGGCAGTAATCACGCAGCTCAGGTATTCGCAGGTGAATCCGCTGTAGGCCTGCGAGACGAAGTTGCCGTAGGGCAGCGGCTCGGTGATGAACTGGTCGACACCCGCGCCGGCGAAATAGGTTCCCGCCTTCAGGGCGTAATCGAACGTGTAGTTTCCGGCACCGTCCGTGAAGGTGGTGCCGAGCGCGCGGAGGCGTTCGAACGGCTCATCGGTAAAGATTTGCACAGGAACGTCAGCGAGTGGGCCCCCGGCTGAGGCGGTGACGTTGCCGCTGAAAGACGCACCCGGTGCCACACTAAAGTTCTGGGTGATGGTTGCTCCGGCGGTGACGGGAATGGCCCCGACAAACTCCGGGTCATTGCTGTCATCGAGCTCACAGAACAGAAAGCAATCGACCAAGCCCGTGGTGTCGCCGGCGCGCGCCGGTTCGTGGGTTTCAGAAACGATTTCGAGCAGAACTTCGTTAACCACGACGGCGGGGGTCGTGTCTTCGCGCGGCGTCGCAATCCCAGAAGGATCAACGGTCACCGTCAGCGTGTAGTTGCCTGCGCTGTCGGTAAAAGCGAAGTCCAGCCCCGGCCCCGTGTAGAGCGTGGTGTCGGCAATGGCAACCGTCACGTCGGGGACAGGGTTGCCCGTACCTGCCTCGGTGACCGTGCCGCTGATTGTGGCGGTCTGGGCGAGGGCTTGGGTGCAAAGAAAGCACAGCAAAAGAAAGGTGACACGATTCATAGGTATTTCCCTATATCCATACTGATTCGTAGGGACAATATACCAGTAGACCGCACGGTTTGCCGGCCAAATCGAGAAAAGGAAACTCACGAATCGGGTTGGACAAGGACTGACCATGGGCGGCTGAATTGCCACCCTCATGCCGAAACCCGGCAATCCGAGCGTTAGAGGAAGACTTCCAACGGCGCCTCAAAACGCCGGCGCGCGACGATGAGTCCCACCAAAGCCAGCAGCGCGAGGTAAGCTCCGGGGAGCAGGCTGCTCGTCAAAATGGTCCCCGCAGAGTCGTCTCGGAACGTGAAGTCTGGAATCGCCTTTGCGTCGGCAACCGACAACCGTTGTTTTGCCACAATCGCTGGCCCAACTTGTTCGGCTAGCGCCTGCAGTGCCTCTCGCGCCTGGGTTTGGTACGCATGCTGACGGTCCGTATCGGCACCTGCGGCTGCGTTGAGAATCCTTGCAGCGATCATCGCCGGGGACGCGAATTGGGTCAGCTGAATCAAGCGGTCGCGCCGGGAGCGAGCGTCAACAAACGCCGCGAGTATGGGTGAGGTTCGTTGTTCTACCTCAACATTCTGAAGGAACGTGCCTCGGTAGTAGTCAGGGACGGCTTCATCGCTGACCGTCAGCTCGGGATGATCAACAAGAAAGCCCGCGGTCAGCTGCGCCGTCTCCCGAGCAGCATCCCCCTGAGCTTCTCGCATCTCGGAGAGGTAAGCCAGTCGGGATGGCTGCGGGTATAGCCGTTCCGCGGTCGTCGACACCACCCCGGGAATACCCAGGGTCAGCACCGCCCAAGCAGTGATTAAGCAAGCGATCACCGCTTCGGATCGTTTGATGAAAGCAACACACAGACTGATCAGCGCGAGCCAGAAAAGCAGGTAGATGCTGAGGCCCAGCGTAAAAACACCGAAGCGTCCTAACCGCTCGCCAAAGGAAACGGAACCAGCGTTGAGAAAAAGAAAAACCAAAGCCACCAACGTCAGGCAGGCCCAAAGAATCGCCGCTCGCAGCAGCAGCCTTGAAAACACCAGGCGACCCGGGCGGATTGGCTGGGCGGCAAGAATCCGAAGGCGCCCGCTATCGCGGTCGGCAGCGGCTGCGTCGAAGGTCAGTGCAATCATCAGCAGCGGCAAAAGCACAACCGCGACAAAAGCAAGGTCGAACTTTCCGAGTTGAACCAGCCCCGGGTTGTCGAACTGATAGTGCGGAAAAAGATTAACGGTATTCGACCAGGCGCCGATGGTCGCCGTTGTTGGATGTAGCTCAAATGCGCCCCGAGCAAAGTCCCCCAGCGGTGCCGGCGCCAGCGCAGCGGGTAAACGCAGATTGATGGGGCGGGCGTCGTAGGGTGAAGGTGTGGTCTCGCCGTTCTCAATTTGCTGGAGAGTCGCAAGCCACTTTGCGCGACTGTCGTCAACCGAATCCTGGTAAGCGGCGGCCTGCGCTACGCTGGTCTGCAGATGCCGCCCACCGGCCCACAGCGCGTAAGCGGCGGCCAGCGTCAGCGTTGCCAGGGCGATGATGCCAACCGGGCGCAAAAACAGGGTTCGAAGTTCATGCTTCAACAACAACCCAATCATCGCGTCTGCTCCAGCGTCTGCGAACGGCGCATCGCCCAGGCTGCAAAACCGAGGGCGAACAGCAGCTGAGCGCCCAAAGTAAGGATCGGAGCAGCGTACGCCTCCCGAAACTCCGACACTTTGGGCAGGGTGTAGGGAAAGTCTTCAATCGTTGCCCAAAACTCTGGACTCGAAACGTACCTTCCGCCCTGGTTGCCGGCGTGCAGGAGCATGTCCTCGTTCATCTGCTTAACAATCTTCCGCCGATGCTGCTCAGCGGCCCAGACAAAATGCTGATGATGGTAACGGTCGACGCCCGCCAACCCTGCTGAGAGTCTGTTCAGCGCCATGGTTGGCGATACCGCTGAGAACCACCCAAGCACGCTATCCTGGCTTGAATGATTGGCCGTCAGGCCATCATAAATCTCCTCGAAAAACGGATGAGCCACCTCTTCGCTTCGCTGGAGAGAAAAGGCCGTGTAGCTCACGGGCAACTCTGCCTGGCTGCTGACATCATAAGAGCTGAGCAGCTCGGCCAGCTCACGCTCCTTAAGAGCGGCGTCTCGACCGTACGCGCCGGCTGCCGCCGCAAGATCACGGCGAATCTCCCTCGCTTCCGGCTGAGGGTGGAGTGTCGAAGCGACGTCCCCGGCAATGCGCGGGATCGCGATCACGGCGGCTCCCCAAATGACGAGCAGCGTCAGAAATGCTGACCGTCTTGACTGGCACAACGAGGACACAGCCAACGCTACCAGGACATAGACCGCCAGGGTCGCTAGATACGCCAAGGTGATGCCCCCGACCCGGAACGCCTGATCTGGAATGGGCACCAGATGGGTCGCCTGGGAAACGGGTGCCAGCGACAGCAACAAACCGGGAGTGAAGATCAGCAGCAGCCCCACCATTCCGGCAATAACTTTGCCCATGATGATGGACGTCGAAGACGCGCCGATGCTCAGCAGCTGGCGCAGGGTGCCGTCTTCGCGCTCGCCCGCCACGACCGCGAACATGGCGCAGAAGATGATGAGCGGGCCAAAGATCTGCAGTATCCAGGCCGGGTTGAGGTCGGCGAACTGCTGAAGATCGCTGCGATCCTCGGCACGCCGGTACACCGCCGGATTCTGTTTGTGGGCCTCCATCCACAGAGCGATACCGGCAAAATCTAGGCTGCCAGGGTCAAAGAGTGCCAGCGACGGAATCGGCTTGAACGCATAACGGGAGAAGTGCGCCGCCGCGTGAGGATTACGTTCCCCCTGCGCGAGCCAGACTTCGCTATCCGCGCTGGCCGCTTCGACGCGCTCGCGGTCAAAGGCCTCAACGCGCGCGTTCCCCATCAGGGCCGCTACAAACATCAGCGCGGTGGTCAGCAGGGTGAATGTGATCAGCACTCGGTTGCGAGCGAGGGTCCGAATCTCCTTGGAAATCATCACGCCGATCATGATGGGGCTCCCGCCTCGTCATGCATGTGTGCCAGATAGACCTGTTCGATCTCGGTTGCTGACAGGCTGCTGGCTTCCAGCAGGTCGACCAAACGGCCGGCTTTCATGATGCCGATCCGTGACCCTACGTCTTTCGCGCGGAAGATGTCGTGGGTTGCCATCAGCACGGCTCGGCCCTCGTCTCGCATGCTCGCGAGCAGCGAGCAAAAATTATTGGCGGCGGCCGGGTCCAGCCCTGAGAGCGGCTCGTCGAGCAGTAGCGCCTGTGCGTTTTTCGCAAGGGCGATCGCTACCCCTACCTTTTGTCGCATGCCCTTGGAGTAGGTTGACGTTCGTCGTTGAGCATCCTCCGCGGGTAGCCCGGCCTTTTCCAGGTGGGCAATCAATTCATCGCGGGAACGTTTTCCGCCCGCAAAGCGGTCGAAAAACTCCAGGTTCTCCAGTCCGCTCAGCTGCGGGTAAAGCGCAACCTGTTCGGGGATATAAGCAAGGTGGGCTTTGGTTTCGAGCGGCGCGGCTGAGACCGATAGGCCGTTGACGGTTGCCTCGCCAGCCGTCGGTTCCAGAAATCCTAGAAACAGGTTGATGGTGGTCGTTTTACCGGCGCCGTTGGCGCCAAGCAGACATAAGACCTCGCCACGAGCGACTTCAAGGTCCAATTCATGCAGTGCGACGGTTGAGCCGAAGTGTTTGGACAATCGACTGGCTTTCAGCATGGCTTCCATAAGATCCCCTTCATGCAGGGCTTGCAGCACCGGTCGGCGCAGTTCGACGTTATAACATAACGTTTGCGAGTGACGACGACCGTGATTCCCGCGTAGGGGAAAAGCCTGCTCTCGGCGTTGTTCGCTTTTGTCGGCGGTGGCATTAAGTAAGTTATCAGCCAAAGAGATCTGAGGTGGAGCGTATGAAGTCGAAAGATCAGGTAGCGTTGACTCGTCGAGGCTTGCTGCGTCTCGGTGTAGCGGCAGGTGTTGCGGCGGCACTGCCCGGATTATTGGTGCCGCCCGGTTACGCCCAGTCGGCGTTAGCTCCCGCAAACCCTGGGGCGCATTCAAAGCGGGTGCTTGTGGTCGGCGCCGGCCTCGCTGGCCTGGCCGCAGCGCATGAGCTCACGCGTGCCGGCCACAACGTGACCGTGATCGAGGCCACAAGCCGACCCGGCGGCCGCGTTAGAACGCTGCGCCAGCCGTTTGCGGACGGGCTCTACGCGGAGGCCGGCGCGATGTTTGCTGGCGGGCCTCACATCACGCGGTACACCCAGGAGCTGGGGATTGATCTTGTACCGCCGAATACCGGCGGCGGCGGGCAGCCGGGCATGGTCTACCACGTGGCTGGACAGCGTCTGATGACGCCCGAGCGAGACGGTGATCCCGTGGAACCGTGGCCGTTTGCGCTGACCGACCAAGAGCGGAAGCTCGGGCGAAAGGGCCTCTTTGCCACCTATGTTGCTCCCGCGCTTCGTCAGGTGGGCAATCCCTATGAGGCCGGCTGGCCTGCGGCATCGATCAAAGCGCTGGACGATGTGTCCTTTGCTGATTTCCTCAAGAGTCAGGGCGCTTCTCCCGCCGCAATTTCCATACTGCGGCTCGAGACCTATGATTTATTCGGCAAAGGTATCGAAAACCTGTCTGCGCTTTCCCACCTGCGAGACTGGGCCGCCTATGCGCTGGAGGAGCCCGGCGGCGTCTTCGGCGTTGTTCCTGGCGGCACCGATCGTCTGCCCGAGGCATTCGCGTCCCGTCTTGCGGATCGGATTGAATACGGTGTCGAGGCGCTGCGGCTGGAGCAAGATGCTGACGGCGTCAGGGTGCACTGCCGCCGTGGCGGCCAAAACGAAGTGCTCACGGCTGATCGGCTGGTCTGCACGCTGCCTTTTACCGTGCTGCGCCACCTCGACGTTGCGCCAGCGCTCAGCGCTGAGAAAGCCCGGGCGATCCGGACGCTGACTTACTCGAGCATCACGCGGGTGTTTATTCAGGTGAAACGTCGCTTTTGGGAAAGTGATGGCTTGAGCGGCTTGGGCTGGGGTGATCGGCCGGTGCCGCGGGTGCTCATTCAGCCGATGGGCAAGCCGACCGATCGTGCCATTGTGGAAGCCCATACGGGCAAGGCCACCGGCCTTCGGCTGGCGGCGATGGACGAGGCCGAGCGGGTGGAGTTTGCCCTCGACGAGCTGGAAAAGTACCACCCTGATATCCGGCGTTACGCCGAAGGCGGCACGTCATATGCCTGGAACAACGACCCGTGGAGCCAGGGTGGCTACAGCTCCTTCGCCCCCGGGGAGATTTTTGAGTTTCTCCCGGTGATCTCCAGGGCGGAAGGCCGTATCCACTTTGCGGGCGAACATACTTCCCGACTGTCGACCTCAATGGACGGCGCTCTGGAGTCCGGAGCGCGCGTCGCCAACGAGATCCACGCGTCAGCAAGTTGAAGACTAGCGCTGCCGTCTGAGATCAAAACTCAAAGCGCCCGCCGAACTGGAGCTGGCCGTCATCCAGGAACTCGTGTCCGAGCAGGTACCGATAGGCGAGAAACAGGCTACGTCCGTTGCCAAACACCGCGGTCAGCCCGATGGTGACGTCGCCAAAATTTCGATCCGGTGACTGCGTGGCGTAAGCCAGGGTTGTGCCGTTGGCGTCGCCGACAAACGTGGAGGTCAATTCGCGGGCGTCGTTGTCGAACTCGCGCTGCCACCCGAGTCGACCGAACGGCTGCAGCACGCCAAAGTCGGTGCTGACGGCCCGGGCCACCTGAACGCCTGCGCCCAGGATCAGCGACTCAACCCCCTGATCGGCGAAGCGCTGGGCCAGACCGTTGCCGCTTTGCTCGGCGTAGCCGTCGATGTCGGTATCGGCAAAATCCAGCGCAAGCTG
>JBCDKA010000087.1:0-16730 GCA_038747195.1 Pseudomonadota bacterium | reverse complement strand
GGCGGCGACGCGGTGTTTCTGAACATTGTCGGTGAGATTGATCCGGAGCAGCTCGGCAGTGTTGCCAGTCGCTTCGGCGTTGACCTGGACGACCTGTAACCCACTACTCCGGTTTCCTGGCTCGTCGCGCTGGCCGACTGGGCGGCCGGCTGCGGTCCGAAACCTCTGGGCGAGGCGATTCGCAGAGAGACCAGCGAAAGCACGGGTGGTCCACCTGGTAGGGGACAAGCTGCCAGTGATTCGGCAGATTCGGGCTCTCGATCAGGTCGTCCGTAACGGGTACAAACTGCAGCATAAGCAAATCCTCCTTGATGAATGAACCTCCGTTTTACCGGGGCGCGATGGCCGGCTCGTAACGTCGTTCTGACATTTTTCTGGCAACAGATATCGCTGCAGCTCCGGGTTCTGCTAATCTCGCCGCTGGGCGTGCGCTCCGGCGCGCGCAGTCTCCAGAATTCCGAATACTGAGGTAGCTAATGCAATCCAGCGTCGACCTTTTCGCTGCGGCCTGTGAACGGATCCCCGGCGGCGTCAATTCGCCAGTGAGGGCCTTCAAGGGTGTGGGCGGGGACCCAATTTTCATGCGCCGCGCCGAGGGCTGCCGGCTTTACGACGAGGACGGTAAGGAATACATCGATTACGTGGGTTCCTGGGGTCCGATGCTGGCTGGCCACAACCATCCGAAGGTTCGTGAGGCGGTGGTGGACGCGGCGCAGCAGGGTCTGAGCTTCGGGACCCCGTGCGCCCGTGAGGTCGTAATGGCTGAGCTCCTGTGCCAGCGAGTGCCGGGGCTGGAACTCGTCCGCATGGTGAACTCGGGCACCGAAGCGTGCATGAGCGCGCTGCGTCTGGCCCGCGGGTTCACGGGCCGGGATCGGCTGATCAAGTTCGAGGGTTGCTATCACGGCCATGCGGACTCGTTTCTGGTGAAGGCCGGCAGCGGCGCGCTGACCCTCGGGCAGCCCAATTCCCCCGGCGTGCCCGCCAGCCTCGCCGATCTGACGCTGACGCTGAACTACAACGACATGGATCAGGTACGCGAGGTGATGGCGGAAGTCGGTGACCAGGTTGCCTGCATCATCGTTGAGCCGGTGGCGGGGAATATGAACTGTATTCCGCCGCAGCCCGGCTTCCTTGAGGGCCTGAAAGAAGTCTGCGAGGAGCACGGCTCGGTGCTGATCTTCGATGAGGTCATGACCGGCTTTCGGGTGGCCAAAGGCGGCTGTCAGGAGCGCTTCGGTGTCACCGCCGATCTCTGTACCTTTGGCAAGGTGATCGGCGGCGGCATGCCCGTCGGGGCTTTTGGTGGCCGTCGGGACATTATGGAGCACATTGCGCCGACCGGACCGGTCTACCAGGCCGGCACCCTGTCGGGGAACCCGGTGGCCATGGCGGCCGGCATCGCCAATCTTGAGGTGCTGGCGGAACCGGCGTTCTACGAGCGGCTTGAAGACAAGATCAACTATCTCACCAAGGGCCTTAACGAGGCGGCCGCCGCTGCGGGCATCCCGTTCATGACTCAGCAGGTGGGCTCCATGTTCGGCATGTTCTTCACCGACCAGCCGGCGGTGACCACGTTCGCTGACGTTGAGCGCTGTGACGGCGAACGGTTCAAGCGTTTTTTCCATCTCATGTTGGAGCAGGGGGTGTACCTCGCGCCTTCAGCGTTCGAAGCTGGATTTCTATCGCAGGCCCATGACCACGCGGCCCTCGATCAAACGATCAAGGCTGCGGCAGGAGCGTTTTCAACGCTGGCTGACTAACGTCATGCCGGACTGGCTGTCGGCGATACTGGAATGGCTGCGGCTTAATCCTCAGCTAGCCGGTCTTGTCATCGGCGCGGTCGCTTTCTTAGAGGGGCTGGCGGTGGTCGGGATTATCGTTCCCGGCATTGTCATCCTCTTTGGGTTCGGGGCGCTCGTGGGCTACGGCGTCCTTGAACTCTGGTCGGTGTGGCTGTGGTGCAGTGCCGGTGCGATCGCCGGCGACGGGTTGAGCTTCTGGCTCGGCCATCACTTCAAAGACCGGGTCCGCGACGTATGGCCGTTCACCCGCTACCCGAGCCTGCTGCGTCAGGGTGAGATGTACTTTCGACGTCACGGCCTGAAAAGTGTGGTGATCGGTCGATTCATCGGACCTATCCGGCCGATCATCCCGGTGGTTGCCGGGATGCTCCACATGCCGATCAAACACTATCTGCCGGCCAATATTGTGGCCGGCCTTCTCTGGGCGCCGGCCTACCTGCTGCCCGGCCTGATTTTTGGCGCTTCGGTCGAGCTGGCGCAGGCGGTCGCCTGGCGGCTTGCGCTGCTGCTGCTGCTCGTCGGTGGCGCGGTCTGGCTGTTGTCGGCCCTGATCAGCGGTCTTCACTTTGTGGCGGCGCCGTTCACGCGCCGCTGGACAGCCGGTCTGCTGGCCTGGTCGGTCAATCATCCGCGGCTGGCGGTGGTCGGCCGCAACCTGGTCGACCCGAAGCGTCCGGAATCAGGTTCGCTCGTGATGCTGGCTGTGGTGCTGCTGCTGGCCGCCGCCGGCAGTCTGTGGCTCTTGATCACGGTCCCCCTTCGCTTTCATGCGGGCGTCGATCTCAGCGTGGCCGCGGCCGTGGAACAGCTCCGATCACCCTGGACCGACTACTGGATGGCGATGTTTGCGGGACTGAGCTCGCTGCGGGTGGTCGGGCCCTCGTGTGTTGCGGTGCTGCTGTGGCTCCTGCTGCGCCGGCAGCGGCTGGCGGCCGGCCACCTCGTTGTGGCCTTTGGCTTCGGCGTTCTGCTGGCGGGGGCGATGGTGCTGATTGATGCGCTGCTGCGGGACCAGCAGAATTTTGTGGTTAGCGCCTCCGTAGGACACGTTGCGTCAGCGGTTTCGGGCTACGGCTTTCTGAGCATCCTGCTGACCCGTCAGCTCCCGCTGCGTGGTCGGGTCTGGCCCTACGTGGCGTGCGCCATGCTCGTACTGCTTGCCTCAGCCGGACATGTGTATCTGGGTATCTATGAGGTCAGTGAGGTCCTGCTGGGGATCAGCCTGGGCGCCGTGTGGGTGCTTGCGGTTGGGATCGCCTATCGGCGTCGGGCCCGGCGTCATTTTCTGCTGAGCCCGGCCGCGGGAATCTTTTTTGCTGCGCTGCTGGCGGCGCTGGTCCTGGAGGGCCGGACCCGGAGTGGCTCCATCGTCGCCGCCGCTTTCCCGCCATCTCCACCCGATCTGCTGACCCCGAGTCAGTGGGTCACTGAGGACCGCTATAACATGGATGAACCGGTGAGCTTCTGGTATCGGGGGCCGGTAGGACTGCTGCTGGAGCGCCTCGAGCGTGACGGCTGGTCTGAACCGCCTGCCGCGAGCTGGCAGACGCCCATCGCTATGCTGCAGCCGGATCCGAGCATCGAGACCCTGCCGCTGCTGCCTGCTACCGTCGGCAACTACCAGGACTTTACGGCCCGTGTACAGGCCCCCGATGGCGCCGAGGAGTTCGTCGCGCTCCGTCTTTGGCCAACGCACCTCGTCTACCTGGGTGATGGTCGGGCGCCGCAGCCGATCTGGGCGGGCAGCGTCGCCCGTTACCGGGTTCAGCGTGTGCTGTACTTCTTTCATTTCTGGCGCTGGGAGGCGTTTCAACCGCTGCCGCCGGCGCTGCTGCCCCTGGAACGCGCCGGCGAGCTCAGGTCTTTCGACCGCTGATTGGAAAGGGAGCGTCGCGGCGGATCGCGTCGCGAGGGACACCCAAGTTCGGTGTCAGTCGGAACCCTGGTCGGACTGTAGCTGCGGCACAATTTCCAGCAGACGATCGAGCCGACGACCGGGATCATCGAGTTCCAACAGCATCTGCCGGGTCGTGCCGTCGAGCGGCAGCAGTTCCGACAGCCGGCTGCCGACCCAGTCGGCGTCCTCGATCAGGACGGGTTGCGGGTTGTAGTGCTCGCTGACGCTGTCGAGCAGGCGTTCCAGCAGCGTGCGGAGCAGCAGATGCTCCGTTTTAAGGGACTGAGCAGGGGCGGGCGCCACCAGCGCAACCTCGGCGGTAAGCAGGCCGTTGTCCCGCACGGCGGTCTTGAGAATCCGGTACCGCTGCACCCCAACCGCGGTGATCCCGAGCAGCCCATCGTCCATCGTGTAGAAGTCCTGGATTCGGGCCGTTGTGCCCATGACCACCGTCGACGGGGTCTCTCCCGCCTCCTTGCCGTCAACGATAAGGTTGACGCCGAACTCCCCGTCTTGTGCGGCGCAGTCGCGAACCATGTCCAGATAACGTGGCTCAAAAATCCGCAGGCTCAGCGGGCCGCCGGGAAAGAGCACCGTGTTAAGCGGAAAAATTGGGATCTTCTGGGTAGGCTGGTCGATGCTCATGGTGTGACTCAGGTAGCTGTCCAGACGCGGGCCGTCTCTCTGGCAACGCCGCCGAACCCGCCGTTACTCATGAATACTAACTGATCGCCCGGTTTGAGGTGTGCTGCAAGCGTTTCGGGTAGCTTGTTCAGTTCACTGACGATACTCGATCGACCGTGAAGGGCCTGTTCAAAGGCCTCGGTATCCCACTGAAGATCGGGCGCAGCGTAAAGCCAGACGCGGTCAGCCAGCTTCAGCGCGGCCGGCAGACGGTCAGCGTGAATGCCGAGCTTCATTGTGTTGCTGCGGGGCTCCAGAACCACAATCAGTCGACTCTGCGGCCGCGCTGCCGCAAGTCCTTCCAGCGTGGCGGCGATGGCGGTGGGGTGATGGGCAAAATCGTCGATGATTCGCACGCCTTTGTATTCAACAAGCAGCTGCTGACGTCGCTTAGGAAGCTCGAAGGTGTCGAGCGCCGCAGCGGCCTGCGTCACGCTGAAACCCGCCGCGTCGCAGCTGCAAATCGCCGCCAGAGCGTTTTGCAGGTTGTGCTGGCCCGACAGAGACCAGCGGCCTTCGATCCGAGTATCGGGCGTTTCGAGCGCAAAGCTGCTTTGATCAGGTGCGGTAAAGTTGGCTTGCCAGGCGGTGCCCTGGCCGATGCGAATCACGCGACACCAAAGGCCGCGTTCGAGCACCTCGGTGAGCGCGTCGCTGTCCTCGGGCGCGATCACCACGCCCGACCGCGGTACCAGCCGCAGCAAATGGTGAAACTGCGTTTGGATGGCCGCGAGATCGGGAAAAATATCGGCGTGATCAAACTCCAGGTTGTTCAGCAGCGCGATGGTCGGGTGGTAGTGCACAAACTTTGAACGCTTATCGAAGAACGCGGTGTCGTATTCGTCGGCCTCCACCACAAACCAGTCGCCCGCGCCGAGTCGGGCAGAACGGTTGAAGTTGCCGGGGACGCCGCCAATCAAAAAGCCCGGGCTGGCGCCGCAGCTTTCGAGGAGGTGAGCGACCATACAGGCTGTGGTGGTTTTGCCGTGGGTTCCGGCAACCGCAATAACCTTGCGTTCGCGCAGCACCTCGTCGCCGAGCCACTGCGGGCCTGAGCAGTAGCGAAGCCCGGACTCCAGCACATGTTCAACCGCCGGATTGCCCCGCGACAGCGCGTTGCCGATGATGACCAGGTCGCAGTCGTTCGGCAGTCCCGCCGGGTCCCAGCCGCTGGTCAGCTCGATACCGGCGTCGCTGAGCTGGGTGCTCATGGGTGGATAAACGTTTTGATCCGATCCGCTGACGTGATGCCCCATCTCTCTAGCCAGGAGCGCCAGTGATCCCATGAAGGTCCCGCAGATGCCGAGGATGTGCAGCTTCATGGAAAGATGAGCGCCCGGATGACGGCCAGCAAGGCAAAGGTCAGGGTCGCCAGAGCGAAGCCCGCCGTAAAGGTGACGTTCAGCGCGTGGCGAAAAATGTGGGCTTCAACCACAAAGCTCCAGGCCAGCAGAAACAGAAAAGCAATTCCGGTAAGCGGATCAACCGGTGTCGCCTCTGTGGTATGAGGAATCGACAGATGCAGGGGCAAAACAACGAGATAGATCAGCGCGCCACAGCCGGTAAAGGCGGTCCAGGTTTGGGTAAAGCGCGCTCCCATGCCCGCCAGCCGGAGAATGATTGTCAGCGCCAGCAGCGACAGCAGCAGGCTGACCAGTGACTGAGTCGGGAAATGGGCGGGGCTGACGATCCGGCCGGCGATCAGGTCCAGCAGCAGGTAGACGCCGGTGGTCACGACCGCCAGGCCCTGGGAAGCGGGGAGGTCAGCCGGCGACCTGCGCAGCAAGCAGATATCGACAAACCCGTTGATCAGAGGCCAGATCATAAGCGGCGCCGGCTGGCGGGATCCCGGGTATGATGACGCGATGCAGCACCATACCGCGTCAGAACGCTTGCTCGGAAGCCATCAGGTGCGGGGCGGCGCAGCGGTCGCGCGGGAGCGGCAGCCCGGTGACTAGTTCCTTGACTCGGGTCGACGCGAGAGGTCTCTGGTGTCCGGAGCCCGTTGTCCGCGCTCGCATCGCGCTGCAATCGCTGGCGCCCGGCGAGCGGATCGAGCTCGTCGCCACCGACCCTCACGCAGAGCTGGATATCGAGGTGTTTTGTGCAACCAGCGGTCATCAGCTGCTGCGAGTTGAGCGTCGCGATGACGAGTGGCGCTTTGAGATAGCCCGGGCGGCAAGCCCCTGACGGGCAGCTAACGGTCGGCCAGCACACCCACGATCCGCGCGTTCACTTCCTCTACCGTGCCGACACCAAAGACCTGAGACAGCTTCTCCTGGTCGGCGTAGAAACCGACCACCGGTGCGGTCTGCTCTTCGTAAACGCGGATTCGGTTGCGAACGGTTTCTTCGGTGTCGTCGCTGCGACCCTCTTCTTCGGCCCGCTTCGCAAGCCTGCCGACAATAACCTCTGGATCGATTTCGATCTGGACCGCTTCTTCCACCGGCTGGTTCATGTCCGCCAGCAGCGCATCGAGTGCCTCAGCCTGAACGAGGTTGCGAGGGAAGCCGTCGAGGATGAAGCCGCCGTCGACGTCGTCATGCTGAAGGCGCTCCCGCAGCATGCCGAGGACCAGTTCGTCCGACACCAGCTCGCCGGCATCCATCACCGATTTCGCCTTAAGGCCGAGTTCGGTTTGCGCCTTAACGGCGGCCCGAAGTAGGTCTCCGGTAGAGATATGGGGGATGTTAAAACGCTCAGCCAAAATTGTTGCCTGAGTCCCCTTGCCAGACCCGGGCGCGCCCAGGAGCACAATGCGCATTAACGTCTTCCCGCCATGAATAAAGGCCGGTAAGCTACCAGCCTTCCCGCCGTGACGTCAATGAAGGAGCCCGCCCGTCTATGTCTCGGAAAAACGCGCTGTACGCTCAGTCCGGCGGCGTGACCGCCGTCATCAACGCGACCGCCGCTGGCGTGATCAGTGAATGCCGTTTGAACCCGGATCGGATCGGTACGGTCTTTGCCGCGCGCAACGGAATTCTCGGCGCGCTGCGCGAGGAGCTGGTGGATACCGCAGCGTATGCCGACGAGCAGATTGAGGCGCTGCGCCACACCCCTGGAGGGGCTTTCGGCTCCTGCCGATTCAAGCTCAAGGGGCTGGAGGAGAATCAGGCCGAGTATCGCCGCCTGATCGAAGTGCTGGCAGCGCACGATATTGGGTACCTCTTTTACAACGGTGGCGGGGACTCCGCAGATACGGCCTACAAGGTGTCAAAAATCGGCGACGAGCTCGGCTACCCCGTGGTCTGCGTTGGTGTCCCGAAAACGATCGACAACGATCTGCCCGTCACCGACTGCTGCCCGGGCTTTGGCTCGGTCGCCAAGTACGTGGCCGTTTCGATGATGGAGGCCAGCCTGGACGTGGAGTCCATGGCGGAGACGTCCACCAAGGTTTTTGTCATGGAAGTGATGGGCCGGCATGCCGGGTGGATTGCTGCCGCCGGCGGCCTGGCCGGGCATGGGCCCGATGAGCCGCCGCAGATCATCCTGTTTCCAGAGATCCCCTTTGACCAGGAGGCGTTTCTCGCGAGGGTGCGCCAATCGGTTGAGCAAACCGGCTATTGCTCGATTGTGGTTTCGGAAGGGGTTCGGTGGCCCGATGGCAGGTTCCTGGCAGATTCCGGCGTGAAAGACGCTTTCGGTCATGCCCAGCTGGGTGGCTGCGCGCCGGTCGTGGCCGGGATGGTCAAGGCGGAGCTCGGCTACAAGTATCACTGGGCGGTGCTGGACTACCTGCAGCGCTCGGCACGCCATCTGGCGTCAGCAGTAGATCTGGAGCAAGCTACGGCGGTTGGTCAGGAAGCGGTGCGCCTGGCGCTGGCCGGCAAGAACTCGGTCATACCGGTCATCGAACGACTCGCTGATGAGCCCTACCGCTGGCAGGTTGTCGAAGCGCAGCTCGCGGACATGGCCAACGTAGAGAAAATGATGCCGCGGTCGTTCATCACCGAGAATGGTTTTGGTATCACCGACGAGTGCCGGCGCTACCTGGCGCCACTGATCGAGGGGGAAGCCTATCCGCCCTACGAACGCGGGCTGCCGCAGTACATTCGACTGCCGCTGACGATCGTTGACCAGAAGCTGGGTGCTTTCGAACCCTGACGTTGCGCTTGCCGCAGCCCGAACGCGGGCTGCTCAGCCCTGCTGCAGCAGGTTCCGCAGGTCGATGATCGCCGCGTTGGCCTGCGAGATGTACGAAGCCATGACCAGCGAGTGGTTGGCGGTAAACCCAAAGCCGCCTCCGTTGAGCACCATGGGGCTCCACAGCGTGCCCTGAGTCGCCTCCAGGTCGCGGATGATCTGCCGCAGACTCGCCGTGGCGTTTTTCTTCTCCAGCACCGACGCAAAGTCGACCTGGACCGCTTTCAGCAGGTGGATGAGTGCCCAGCAAGAGCCGCGCGCCTCGTAGAACACGTCGTCGATCTCCAGCCAGGGCGTCTGGACCCGGACTTCGCTGGGGGCATTGGTGGCCTGCTCCGCCGCGGCGTCGCCGCTCAGGTCCGTGTTGATCCGTTTTGCCCCGACGCTGGCATTGAGTCGCGTGGCGAGCGAACCCAGCTGCTTTTCCACCACGGCCAGCCATTCCCGCAGGTTGTCGGCGCGGGCGTAAAACTGCGCGTCACTCTGCTGCGGATCCACCAGGCGTTCCAGATAGCGGTCCAGCGCCTCCATCGCCTCGCCGTACTCGGTCTCCGCCCGGGGCAGCAGCCACTTTTCAGAATCGATATTGAGCTTCGGCTGCGCAAGCTGCAGATCGGCGTCCTCCAGAGACTGACTCTGCGAGCGGCTGAGGTCGTAGCGCAGGATCAGCGCGAGATCTCGTGCCTGCCGCAAGACGCCCCATTCCCAGTTGGGTACGTTGTCCATAAAGATGCTCGGCGGGGTCACGTCATTGGATAGATAACCCCCACGCTTCTCCCAGAGGCTGCGGGTGACCCGCTGGAGCGTAGCGACCGTGACATAGCCCGTGACCGGCGTGTGTCCTCGTTCGGCGGCCTGAGCGGCGGCGCTGCGCTCGACGTCGAACAGATCGGGGGTGCTGTCGTAATAGAACATCAGCACAACCATCACCACAGCCAGCACCGCCGGCAGGATCACCAGAAATGACTTCTTCAGATCCGCAAGCAGAAAAAATTCGCGAATGCGCTGGCTGATGCTCATGCGTTGAGTCCTGGCTTCTGTGGGGGTTGGCGACGGCGGTAGGCACGCGGGTGAAGACCGAGCGCCCGCCGATTGCGAGCTGCTATTTTACCAGCTCCGTGAGGTGAAGCTATGGGCCATCAGGCAGGTGCGGTCCTTGGTGTGAGTCAGGCCTTGGAGGCCTCTACCAGCGCGCCCTTAAGTTTTTCGCGGGCCCGGAAAAGCTGGGTCATGACCGCACTGCGGGTCAGTCCCAGCTCGGTTGCTATCTCTTCACAGCTCATGCCAACGACAACCTGCAGGACGATCGGCTCTCGGTATTTGGCGTCCAGTTCCAGCATCGCGGTGCGCAGGAGTCGCATTTCTGAGTCGTCTTCGGGTGTTCCCGTGCCGGTATCGGGGATTTCCAGACCATCGATGTCGGTCAGATCCGGCACCTTTCTCTCAAAGGTGCGGGCAAACTCTCGCCGAAGGATGGTAATCAGCCAGCTCTTTGCGGCCTTTTGGTCGCGGAGCTTGTCGAAAGACCGCCACGCGCGCAGGTAGGTCTCCTGGACCAGGTCGTTGGCCAGCGTCGGGTCTTTACAGAGCCAAATGGAGTAACGTTTAAGGTCATCGGCGTACTCGCGAACGAGCGCTTCAAATTTGGACGGGGTCGAGGCCATAGAGTCGTAGGGTGGCAGTGCCGAGATTTAAGTCCAGCGGGGGGACCTGCGTCAAGTCGGGCCCCTGCAGCGCGGCGGGTGGATGACCTATGGCACTCGCTGCCAAAATGCGCCTGGCAGACCATACTTACGGCTTGTTTCACCCCTGCATTGTGCTTACCCTCTTGCCTCCTTAACTAGACTTGGCCCCTGACGGTGGCGTTTATGGGAATGAATTACGAGGTAGCGCGGCGCAACATGGTAGAGCAGCAGGTGCGGACCTGGGAAGTGCTCGAGCCGAGGGTGCTTGACGTGCTGGGGGCGGTTCCCCGAGAAGATTTTGTCAATCCACGGTATCGCAAAATGGCGTACGCGGACACCGCGCTGCCGCTGGACCACGATCAGCGGATGATGAAGCCAGTGGTTGAAGCGCGGTTGATGCAGGCGCTGAATCCCCAGCCGTCGGAGACGGTGCTGGAGATCGGTACCGGAAGCGGCTACCTGGCAGCGTGTCTGTCCCAGCTTGCGGGACAGGTCACCTCCATCGACTGCGTGGAGGCATTTGTCAATTCCGCGCGCCGACGTCTCGAGAGTGTTGAGGCTGACAACGTAACGGTCCACCACCTGGATGCGTTTAACCAGGAGGCGATCGCGCAGCAGCTGGCGGGCCAGACGTTTGACGCGATTGCGGTGACGGGATCGGCGCGGACGCTGCCGGAACAATTCCATCACCTGCTGCATGCAGAGGGTCGGCTATTTATGGTGGTTGGAGACGAGCCGGCGATGGAAGCCTGCCTGTTTCGGCGCGTGGGAACAGGCGATTTGGCGGTGGAGAGTCTTTTCGAGACCGACCTCGGCCGCCTGATCGGCGCTGAGGACCAGCCCAAGTTTGAGTGGTAGATCGGCCTGGCCGGTCGAGACAGCCGAAACCGGACGAATCAGAAAAAATAGATAAGGTTGAGCGGGATGAAAAAAACCATACGGATGATGGCAGCGTACCTGGGGCTTAGCGCCGCGGCGGTGCAGGCCGAGGACCTGATGGATGTCTACCGGCTGGCGGTGGAAAGCGATCCGCAGCTGGCTGCCGCTGGGGCGCGGCTGCGCAGCACCGGCGAGGTGAAGCGTCAGGCGTGGGCAAGCTTCCTGCCGAATCTCACCGCCAGCGCGACCTACAACGATACGCAGGGTAGCTTCACACTCGTGGACGGCCGTGGGAACGATATCGACCAGTCGCAGGAGCAACTTCGTCTGCAGCTGAGTCAGCCCATTTACCAGCGCGAGAACTACACGAGGCTCGATGCCTCCCGTTCACAGCTGGCGCAGTCGGAAGCGGACTATGAGCTGGCGCTCGATAACCTGATGGTGCGCGTTTCGGAGGGCTATTTTAACGTCCTGACCGCGGAAGACGCGCTGCGCTTTGCCACCGCCGAAGAGACCGCCAACGCGCGTCAGCTCGAGCAGGCGGAGCAGCGCTACGAGGTGGGTCTGACCGCCATCACGGACGTCCACGAAGCCCAGGCGTCGTACGACCGGGCTCGGGCCAACGTCATCGTGGCGCAGAACAGTCTGGACGATTCCAAAGAGGCCTTACGCGAGCTCACCGGCGTCGAAATCTCGGCCGTACAGCCGCTTCGCGACGATTACGCGATCAAGCCGCCGCCGGCCGACCCGATGTCGGTCTGGGTGGATTCGGCCATGATGGGCAACCCCAGCGTGCTGAGCCGCAAATTCGCGGCAGACGCGGCGTACCACAATATCCGCACGCAGCGTGCCGGGCACTACCCCACGGTAGATTTGAGCGTGACCTATCAGGACAGCACCAACAGCGGTGATCTCGGCGCGTTTGCTACCGAAACTCAGGATTTCACCTCGCTGGGTGTCACCTTGACGGTTCCCGTGTATGCCGGCGGTGCCGTTGCCTCACGCGGTCGCCAGGCCGCCGCGGACTACGACGCCGCGCTCGACCAGCTCGAGCAGGAGAAGCGCGGGGTCACGCGCACCACGCGCAACAGCTATCGAGCGGTGCTTGCGGGCATCAGCCAGGTGGAAGCGTTTCGCCAGGCTGTGGTGTCCGCGCAGAGTGCGCTCGAGGCCACGGAAGCCGGCTTCGAGGTTGGGACCCGGACCATCGTCGACGTTCTGCTGGCTCAGCGGACCTTGTTCCAGGCGCAGCGCGACTTTTCCCAGTCGCGCCATGACCTGGTCGTCAACCGGCTGCGCCTGCGGGCTGGCGCGGGGACGATCGAGGTTACCGACCTCGAAACGGTGAACCAGTTTCTCAAATAGAGGTGGCGCCGGCCGCGGTGAGCGCGGCCGCCATGACCAGCGGTTAGGTCCGCGCTGAGGCTGGCGGTTCGACGGTACGGGTGCTCGACCGGAGCGGTTGGAGATCCTGAACCGCTGTTTCCACCAGCTCGAGCGTTCGCGTCAGGGCGCCCCGGTTCTCCTGCACCAGCTCAAAGCCACAGCGTCCCATCTGCTGCCTCAGCTCCGGATTCTCAGCGAGCTCCAGCAGGCGCCGAGCCAGCGTCGCCTGATCCTCTACCCGCAGTGCGCCGTTGCGGCTCAGCAGCATCTCAGTGATCTCCGCAAAGTTGAACGTATGGGGCCCCACCAGCACCGGTACACCCAGCGCGGCCGGTTCGAGGACGTTATGGCCGCCAACCTGCGCGATGCTGCCGCCGACAAACGCGAGGTCAGCGGCGGCAAAGTAGTTCAGCAGCTCCCCCATCGTGTCCAGCACAAACACTTCCGTTGTCGTGCTGGCCGCCAGATCCTCGCTGCGGCTGGCGGTGGCAAGACCCAGCGCCCGGCAGCGAGTGATCACCCGGCCGAATCGCTCCGGATGTCTTGGGGCGATGATCAGCAGCGCGTCGGGATGGCGACGCAGCAGATCCATGAAGGCCGGTAGCAGCGCCTCCTCGTCATCTTCGTGGGTGCTGGCCGCTACCACCACCAGCCGCTCAGGCCCCCAGTCGCTGCGGATCTCCTGGCCAAACTGCTCCAGGCCCGGTGGCAGCTGCAAATCGAATTTTAGGCTTCCCACCACGTGAAGCAGTTCAGGGCGTCCGCCCAGCTTGGCGAGCCGCTGACGGTCCGTTTCGGTCTGCGCCGCCACTGCGGCCGCGCAGTTCAACGCTTTTGCGACCAGCGGACGAACCGGTCGATAGCCCTGCAGCGAGCGTTCGGACAAACGCGCGTTCGCCACGACCAGCGGAATCCCCCGTTCCTTGCAGACAAAAAACAGGTTGGGCCAGATCTCCGTTTCCATGACAACCGCAAACAGCGGCTTGGTTCGCTTTAAAAAACGGTTGATGGCCGCCGGCAGGTCATAGGGCAGGTAGACATGAAAAACGTCGTCTCCCAGGTTCCGTAAGACCTGTTCGGATCCGGTTGGGGTGACGGTGGTAACCACCAGCGCCTGATCAGGATATCGGGTCATGAGCTGACGAATCAGCGGCAGCGCGGCGTTAAATTCGCCAACCGACACCGCGTGCACCCAGACGCTGCTCTTAAAGGGTGGTGCCGGGAAAAACCCGAATCGCTCACGCCAGCGCCAGAAGTATGCTCTGGCCCTGAGACCCCGAATCACCAGTCGGTAAAGGATGACCGGCGTCAGCAGGTACATGACCAGGGTGTAGAGTCGAGTCACGTCGTTCGGGGCGAGGGCCGATATCAGCCGGCGTTTGAGTATATCATCGCGCCATGCAGCCGCTCTGGCACCCTCGATTCTGGCCGACCTGGTTCGGCTTTGGCTTACTTTACCTCTGGCAGCTTTTGCCCTGGCGCTGGTCGATGTGGCTGGGTGCCCGGCTGGGCGGTCTCCTGAGACGAGTCCTGAAGTCCCGGGTCAAGATTACGCGCCGAAACCTCGAGCTGTGTTTCCCCGAGCTGGATGCAGCCGCCCGCGAGACGATGCTGCGGGGCAGCTTTGCATCAGCGGGTTGTATGGTGCCCGAGGCGGGGCTGGCCTGGTATGGGTCCGCGGCGCGGATCGCGCGGCTGTCGACGTTGAGCGGCACCGAACACCTGGATGAGGCCCTGGAAGCTGGGCAGGGTGTGCTGCTGCTGGCCGCACATTTCACCACGCTGGAGATTGTGGGCCGGATCGTCTGCCAGCATCACCGGGAAAGCAAAGGCGTACTCTATCGAGAGCACCGCAATGCAGCGATGGAATATCTGGTGCGACGCGGCCGCGGGGGATATTCCGGCGCCTGCTTCAATCGTCAGCAATCCCGGGGAGCCGTGCGTCACCTGCGCAAAGGCGGTCTGCTTTGGTATGCCCCGGATCAGGATTACGAGCGTGGCCAGAGTGTTTTTGCTCCGTTTTTTGGTCTCCAGGCTTCTACCTCCGTGTCTGCGCACCAGCTGGCAACCATGGGGCGTGCCCGCGTCTTGACGCTGCGTCAGCGTCGTCACAAAAACGGTTACGAGGTGGTGCTGGAGCCCGCGCTGGCGGGGGTGCCGAGCGACGACGCGCTGGCAGATATGACTCGCATCAACGCCGAAATGGAGCGGATCATCCGGGAATGCCCGGAGCAATACATGTGGCTTCACCGTCGCTTCAAAAATCGACCGCCCGGTGAGGCGTCGATTTACGATTGACGGGTCCCCGACGGCACGTTTTACCGCTATGTCTCGAGCTGGCTGTGCGTCTAGAGCCGGCCGTGCTCGGCGAACGAGAAACATCGCTGGCCCGCCACGATCAGGTGATCGAGCAGCCGGATGTCCAGCAGGTCCAGGGCATCCTTGAGGCGGCGGGTCAAGGAGAGGTCCGCATGGCTTGGAGCCGGATCACCCGATGGGTGGTTATGGCCCACGATCACCGCGCTGGCGTCTCGTTCCACGCATTGCCTAAGGATTTCTCTGGGGTACACCGCCGCGCTGTCGATCGTACCTTCAAAAAGGATCTGGAAATCGACCGGGCGGTGTCGGGTATCCAGGTACAAACAGCCGAAACACTCGCGTCGTCGGTGACCCAGCCGGGCGCCAAAGTAGCGGCGGCTGTCCGCCGGGCTGGCGACGGTGTCCGGCGGCCGCAGCGGCGCCGCCAGGCGAGCCGCAAGCTCGGTGACGCAGAGCACGCGAGTCGCGCGTGCCTCGCCGATCCCGTGCAGGCGTCGCAGGTCCCAGCCGCTGGATCGGGCGACGCCAGCGAGGCCGCCGAGACGGTCTAGCAGGTCATCCGCCAGGATCAGTGGATCGCCACCTGGCCCCAGGAGCAGCGCCAGGAGTTCGGCGGTCGACATTGAATGTGCACCGCGGTGCAGCAGCAGCCGACGCTGTCGGCGCAGGGAGCGATCGGCGGCTGCTGTCACGAACGAGATCTCGAAAGCGATAAGGGTGCGAAGAACATCCGCTGATCCTAGGGGGATGGGCGTAGTCGGGGAACGGACAACCGACCCAATTGCCTGTAAGCTTAGGGCCAGACAGATCAAGGCCTTAGACGCTTGGAACTTACCCTGGAAGGGCGCCGCATCGTGCTGGGAATCGGCGCGGGCATCGCGGCCTACAAAGCGCCGCAGCTGGTGCGACGGCTGACCGAACGGGGCGCCTCCGTGCGGGTAGTGCTGAGTTCCTCAGCAGCGCAGTTTGTCACTCCGCTGAGCCTTCAGGCGGTGTCGGGTCTGCCGGTGGCCAGCGATCTGCTGGATCCTGCTGCTGAAGCGGCCATGGGCCACATCGAGCTCGCCCGCTGGGCTGATCTGATCCTCATTGCGCCCGCAACGGCCAACCTTATAGCCCGGCTGCGTGGCGGCATGGCGGACGACCTGCTGACGACCCTCGTGCTGGCCAGCGCGGCTACGGTGGCGGTAGCGCCGGCCATGAATCAACAGATGTGGGCTCATCCGGCCACGGCGGAGAACGTCAGCGCGCTGGTCGGTCGGGGCGTGCGCGTACTAGGTCCGGCTGCTGGCCAGCAGGCCTGTGGCGATGAGGGCCCAGGACGCATGCTGGAGCCGGAGCAGCTGGCCGACTGTGTCGAACACCTCCTTTACGGCAGCGAGCCGCGGCTCAGCGGACTGCGGGTGGTCATCTCAGCAGGGCCCACCTTCGAAGATCTCGACCCCGTCCGGTTTCTCGGCAACCGCAGCTCGGGAAAGATGGGTTTTGCCCTGGCGGGTGCGGCGGTTGCCCACGGTGCTTCGGTCGCGCTGGTGGCCGGGCCGGTGACGCTCAGCACCCCTGCGGGCGTTAATCGCGTCGACGTTCGCAGTGCATCGCAGATGCACGATGCGGTGCATGAGGCGGTGGCGAGGGGCTGTGATCTGTATGTCGGGGCCGCCGCGGTCGCTGACTTTCGGCCGTCTGAATATGCACTCAACAAGCTGAAGAAATCCGGCGACGAAGGCATGGCGCTGGCGCTGGCGCAAAATCCAGACATACTTGCCAGTGTGGCGGCGCTGGATGACGGCCCGTTTACGGTCGGCTTCGCCGCCGAGACCGAAGCCCTCGAACAACATGCGCAGAGCAAGCTCGAGCGCAAGAAAGTCGACCTGCTGGCGGCCAACCGGGTGGGGCGACCGGGATGTGGCTTCGACGCCGACAGCAACGCGC
>JBCDKA010000086.1:0-16922 GCA_038747195.1 Pseudomonadota bacterium | reverse complement strand
GGGCTGTCGCTGACAATCGACGAAAGCGCCGAACTGGTCAACACACCGGAAAACTCCCTCCAGCTTGGCGCCGAGTACTCGTGGCCTCTCGCTGCCGGCGGTGATCTCACCTTCCGGGCTGACTACATCTACACCGACGACATTTTCAACGATTCGCAGAACTCGCCGTTTCTCTTTCAGGACTCCTACAACGTGACCAATCTCGCGGTCGCCTACACCTCCAGCGACGAAACCTGGAGTTTGACGGGGTTCGTGAAGAACGCGGGCGACGAGCGCTTCATCACCAGCGGCGATTCCAATTTTGGTCTCGGGTTTCATGAAGGCAATCTGAATCGACCGCGTGAGTACGGCGTGCGTTTGAACTACAACTTCAACTGAGGCAAGTGTCATGTTTGAAAGGTTCGTTGTATTTCAGCGCGTGTCCACAAGGCCCTGGAGTCAGTGGTCCGTGCGGTGTGTCTGTGGCTTCAGCGAGCGCGTCAGGCGTCAGGCCAAGGCGGTTCGTCGCGGTCATAGCCCTAGCTATGGCCGCGACGGATCAACACCGGCATGGCGCCTGACGCGCTCGCCCTGCGGGTCCATCGCTGGGCCCGCCTGGCCGCGTTTCAAGCCTTGCCAAGGGCTACGGCCATTGGCTGCGGCTCGCGCCTTGCCAGGCGGGCCCAGCGATGGACTGAAGCCACAGCCACACCGCACGGACCACTACGCGCGAACCGCCGGCCAGGGTGGTTCCCTGGCCAAGGCTCGCAACGCCGCTCCAGGCCTTGTGGTGCGCGCCCTGCGGGAGCCCCCTTGGGCACCAATAACCGCGTTGCATCGCTTGCCAAGGGCTACGGCCATGGTTGGCGCGATGCGCCTTGTTCTTGGCGCCCAACGGGGCTCTGAAACGCAACGAACCTTTCAAACAGGACACTAGCGACCATGGGTGACACATCTTCGAACTGTAAGGTAGCGGCGGTGCAGGCGGCACCGGTTTTCATGGACTTACCGGGCACCGTGGAAAAGACCTGTGGCCTGATTAAGAGCGCGGCGGAGCAGGGCTGCGATCTGGTTGCCTTCCCCGAAACCTGGATTCCGGGCTATCCGTGGTTTATCTGGCTGAACGCCCCTGCGCTGAACATGAAATATTTTGGCCAATACCATGAGAACTCGCTGGTGCCGGACAGCGAGGCGTATCGGACCATCGCTCGCTGCGCCCGCGACCACAATATCTATGTGTCGATTGGTGCGAGTGAACGCGACCACGGGTCGCTGTATATCGCCCAGTTTCTCTTCGGGCGCGACGGCGAGACGCTCAGCGCCCGGCGCAAGCTCAAGCCAACCCACGTTGAGCGAACCGTTTACGGCGACGGCGACGGGTCGGATCTGAAGGTTGCTGAAACCGATATCGGCATCGTCGGCCAGCTGGCGTGCTGGGAGCACCTCCAGCCGCTGAGCCGCTACGCGATGTTCAGTCTGCACGAACAGATTCACGTGGCCGCCTGGCCCTCGTTCAGCATGTATCCCGACGCCTACTCGCTGGGGCCGGTGCTGAACAACGCGGCATCGCAGATGTACGCAGCTGAAGGACAGTGTTTCGTGGTTGCGCCCTGCGGCGTTATTTCTCAGGAGATGATCGACCTGCTGGTGGAGAACGAAACACACGCTGCGCTGATTCAGAAGGGTGGTGGCTATGCGCGGGTTTTCGGCCCTGACGGGGCGCCGCTCGGAGAGACGCTGGACCCGGAGGCCGAAGGGCTGGTGGTTGCGGATATCGATCTGGGTGCAATTACGATCGCCAAGTGTTTTGCAGACCCGGTGGGGCACTACTCCCGACCTGACGCCACCGCGCTGCTGTGGAATCGTCAGGCACAGACGCCGGCGCGAGCGATGGCGTCGACGCCGACGGCTGCCACGCCACCCCCGGAAGGTTCCGAAGACATCCATGCTGAGGACGGCGTCGAAGCCGCCGCCTCCTGAGCGTTGTGGTGGTCAGCAGCGCCTTTCAGACATACGATAGGTCCGGCAACCGTCACACCGGGATTCCCGATGCCATGAAGTTTGTGATCCGCAACGGCTATCAGAGGGACGTCGGCGACCTCCGAGGCAAGTCGCGCTGGGAATACTGGTGCGATGTCGTCAACCACGAGTTTGTGAATCTGGACTGCAGCGAGGTGCCGGGCCAGGAGCGCGGTGATTTTGACGGTGTGCTGCGAGGTGGTATCGGCGTTGGGCAGGTTCACTTTTCTGAGGTGATCGCCATGCCTCAGCTGGTGCGTCGGTCGCGCCAGCGCATCGCCCGGGCGACCAAAGACGACTTTCTGATCAGCTTCCAGCTCGAGCGGGAGTGTGTGGTCAGCCAGTCAGGTCGCGAGGCGCTGCTCAAGCCTGGGACGTTTGCGCTCTACGACAGCGCGTCGGAATACTCGCTGGCGTTTGCCAAACCCTTCCACCAGTTTGTGCTGCAGATGCCCCGCGAGATTCTCTCGCGGCACCTGATGGAGCCCGAGAAATACACCGCTATTCCGATTTCCGCCGATGAGGGGATGGGGCTTATCCTCAAGAATTTTCTTTACTCCCTGGTCGGTGAGTTGAGTAGCCGGGACGAGCCGATCAACGACCAGCTCTCAGACAACTTGGTCAATATGATTGCGCTGACCTTCAGCTCTTCGGTCATCACCAGCAAGCTGGTGGAAACCGACTGCGTGCGCGAGGCGTTGCTCAGACGCGTGCGTCAGTTCATCGACAACAACCTGTTTGATCCGGGACTCAACAACAAGCGTGTTGCTGAATCGCAGCATATCTCGGTGCGGTATCTGCACAAGCTGTTTGCCGAAGAGCCACAGACGGTTCATGAAATGATCATGAGCAAGCGTCTCGATGCGGCGCGATCGATCCTCGAGGACGACCGCATTCGTAGGCCGTCGATGGAGAGCCTGGCTCACCACGTGGGTCTTTCCAGCGCTGCCCATTTTTCCCGTGCCTTCAAGCGCCGCTTTGGCCTCAATCCCAGCGACGTTGCGCCGGAACGCGGAACTGTCGACCCTGAAGAGTGATGTCCCATGAGTGAATCGACCGAGTCGCGAGAAGCGTCTTACCCGCTGAACATGCCGGTGGATTGGGAGCCTCCCTATCCTTCGTTTATGTCCGAGTTCCATGAAAGCAAACACGTTGTTGTCATGTGCCTGATCGGCTGCCAGTTTGACAACGGCGCACGGGACGCGGCCCTGGAGATGGTCCGGGGTATCCGCACGATGATGCTCGAGAGCGGTGAGGCCGCTTACGTGGATCTATCGGAGTGTGACGCTGATAGCGCCGGGCGTTGCCAGCTCGTGGCGACCGGGTATTGGTTCGATCCGGCGCTGCTTCAGCAGCTTTTTGGCTCGGACGAGTTTGAAAGTTTTTGGCAGAGTCACTCCGATTCCCAGCGAGGCTATGGCGTGTTTCGGGAGGTGTTCAACTTTCCGATGAGCCGTTTTGAAACGCTGCACTCCGGGCCCGATCACCTGGTGGGCATCGCCAACGTGCGTGACGGCATTACCGATCCGATTCCCCAGCACGCCTACTGGGGCAGCATGCGAGACCGGATACCGGACGCGGTGAGAGACCGCTTCGAAGCGCAATCCCAGGTTGAGGTGCTGGAGCAAAATGATCATTCGGTCACGGTCCGGCCCAACCTCAATCTCGCGATCATCCGCTCCGGCCAGGACATTACCGACGCTGCGGGGCAGGAGCGCGAGCAGTATCTCGATGATGTCGAACCGACGCTGGTCAGCGGCATGAACTTCCTGCGGGATGAGGGTGAGGAGGTCCGCTGCTATGACTGCCGCTTCCTGCGGTTTGTCGACGAACAGGGGGAGGCGCTGGACCACACCTACGGATACGCCTACTTTCAATCATTGGAGGAGCTCGAAAAGTGGGCGGAACACCATCCATCGCACAACGCCATCTTCGGATCTTTTCTCGAGTTTGCACCGCGATACGGCGAAAACATGCGCTCGCGATTCTGGCATGAAGTGGCGGTGCTGCCGGCGAGTAATCAGTTTGCTCAATACGTGAACTGTGCCCCGGGCACGGGCCTGCTGAGCGGTCTTACCAACCCCTGACCCGCCGTTTGACGGCCGGCGCAAAGGCGACGCTGTCGACAAAACCTTGTATGGTTTCAGTCAGGCAAGGGGAGCCTGCTGGGCTTGGAGGGGCGCATGTTCCGACGAATCGGAGCGGTTTTGGGTGTCGTCGTCGCGGCCACCGCCGCCGGCGAGGAGGGGGGCGGCCACGTGCCTCACTACGTGGAATACGGTCCGCACCACCTTTCCCTGTTCACCGGCGTTACCGATATCAGCGGCAAAGATACCGCGTTTACGCTCGGCCTTGATTATGAGTACCGCCTTAACGACAGGCTGGGTATTGGCACGGTGGTTGAAGAAGCCTTCGGCGAGATCGACGCAACCACTATTCTGGCGGTCGCCGACATTCATTTAGGTCACGGCGCTTTGATCATGCAGGTTGGGCCTGGCGTTGAGATCCTCGACGACAAAGAGCTGTTCGTCGCCCGTGTCGGCATGCTCTATGAGTTTGAGCGAGGCGCCTACACGATCTCGCCCCAGCTTCACTACGACTACCACGACGGCGGCAAGGACGCGCTGGTCCTCGGCCTGGCCTTTGGCATGTCTTTTTAATCGGCATTGGAAAATCACTGAACGATGATTGAAACCGAACGCCTGATTCTTCGAGAGATTGACCCCGAGCAGGATTTCGATGCCTGGGCACGGGCGGTGGCAGATGCCGATACCGTTCGCTATCTCGGCACCGAGCCGCTGGATCGGGCTAAGGCGTGGCGCCAGATGGCCATGGTCATGGGGCATTGGCAGATTCGAGGCTTTGGCTTTTTCTCCGTCATCGAAAAGGCAACCGGTGCCTGGGTAGGCCGCACGGGGCCCTGGAATCCCGA
This sequence comes from Pseudomonadota bacterium, assembly GCA_038747195.1. Lineage (GTDB taxonomy): Bacteria > Pseudomonadota > Gammaproteobacteria > Xanthomonadales > SZUA-38 > JANQOZ01. The sequence goes on along the minus strand of JBCDKA010000086.1, from coordinate 11,992 downwards.
GGGCTGGCCAGAGCCTGAGGTCGGGTGGCTGACCTCGCCGGATCACCTGAGGCAAGGCTTTGCCCGTGAAGCCGCGCAAGCCAGCGTTAACTATGCGTTCAACACGCTGGGGTGGGAGCGGGTGATCCACGTGATTCTTGATGGCAACAAGGCGAGCATGGCAACCGCGGAGAGCATTGGATCGCGCTACCTGCGAACCTGTGAGGGGCTCGCTGGCGTGACCGACGGGACCATCCACATCTACGGGCAGGAAAACCCCAGGTCGGCTTGAAAGGCGGTGATTAGCGAATCGATTTGCCGCAGGCTTGCGCCGGTCTCAGTGAGGGGTTTCGTGCAGGAAGCCTTGAGTCCAGTCATGCAAAACGTTCACGCGCTGCGACCTATTGTGGTTGCCTCGCGTTCTCCGCTTTCGGTTTGACCACAAGCCTAAGTCGAGACGCCTGTAGCGACGCCAAGCTGATGGAAGGGCTGGCGCGCGCGATCGAACGACCCAAGGGGGCCACGGTTCATGTACAAGGTAGCTCCGCAAACTGCGGCGACAGGCGCCGTGCCTGACACGGCGGCGCATGGCCCTAACTATTCGACCGCCGAAGCGGTCTACGGGTCCCGGGGGCTGCTGATCCTGCTGGTCTGCATCACCGGTCTGGGGCCGCTGGCAATGTCATCGTTTATTCCCGCTATCCCGGCGATCCAGGAAGAGTTCGGTGTAAGCCGAACGCTGAGCCAGCTCACGCTATCGGTTTCCTTATTTTTTATGGCCGCGGGTTCCTTGGTGTACGGTGCGCTCGCCGACCGCCTCGGACGTCGGCCGGTCATTTTGACCGGGGTCGCCTTGGCGGTTGTTGGCTCCGTCATTTGCGCGCTGGCAACCAATATCTGGCTGGTCATTATCGGCCGCGCGATTCAGGCCTCGGGCTCAACGGTAGGCTTTTCCCTCTCCCGTGTCGTCGTGCGGGACGTCTACGGTGACGAGAAATCTTCGAGCCTACTGGGCTATATCTCGGCCGCGATGATGCTGGCGCCTGTCATGGGCCCGTTCATCGGGGGGTATCTAATCGAATACTTCAGCTGGCACTACAACTTTGTTGTCGTCGGCTCGATAGCGGCGGTTCTGTTTGTCGGGCTGTGGCTACGGCTGCCGGAGACCCGGCCCGAGGGCGTTGAGGGTGATCCGCAGCTGGTGCCCTGGGCTCGGTTCGCTGAGCTTCTTCGCCGGCGGCCCTATCGTCGCATGGTGATCTACGGCGCCGCTCTGCAGGGGACGTTTATGGCCTTCCTCGCCGCTGCCCCGTATCTAATCACTCAATATTATGGCCTGCCGGCGTCCTCGTACGGTTTCTATTTCTTTGGCGTTCCGCTGGGATTCTTTGTGGGAAGCCTGATCGCCGCCCGCTTCGGCACGCTCTTTACCCAGCGCGGCCTGATCTTCTGGGGCGCTGCCGGTAGCGTTGTCGCCTGTGCGCTGGCGTTTACCCTATCGACCGGTATCGACGTCGGCCCCTGGGGCGTTTTTGCGCCCATCGCGCTGATGACGGTGGCTCAGGCGTCCGCCTATCCGGCGCTTCAGGTGCGCCTGCTTACCGCATCGCAGCCGCACTCCGGCTCGGGCTCGGGCTGCTTTAGCGCCATTCAGCTGATGGCGGGCGGCGTGTTGGCGCAGCTGGTGGGCGCCACGCTGTTCCTGGGTGTTGCCGGCGTAACCGGCATCATGCTGCTGTGCAGCGCGGTGGCGATGTGGGTGGTTTTAACGCGCCGCCCGGAGCCCGCTGCCTAGTTCAGCCAAGCGGTCGGGCTACGGTCGAGTCGCGCTGCTGGCTGCCTGACGGTAGCGCTCAAGCTGTGCCTCGTCCTCCGCATTCCAGCGGTCACCGGAAAGGCTCCTGGCTTCCGTCATCAGTGCAACCGCCTGCTCATGGTCGGCTTTTAGATGGGCATACCGCGCCTGTTGCGCCAGCGTAAAGCCATCGGGTTCCTGCTCCACCAGGAACCCGAGGAGCGGTTCAGCCTGAGCCAGCTTGTCCTCGTCGAGGTACAGCGCTACCAGCCGCTGTGCCAACGATACGCGCAGCGACTCGAAGCCCGTTTCGTCGACGTGGGCAATCCCTTGTTCGAAATAGTCGCGGGCCGCCGCGTCGTCGCCTCGCCTGCGCGCCAGGTCGCCGGCGTAGCGCATCGCCTCAATCGCTGGCTCCGGAAGCTCAGCGGACAGCGCGTCCTTGAGCACGTTGGCAACGCGTTCCTCGGCGCTGGCGTTGTCCCCTCGCTCCATGTAGATCCGCGCGAGGCGCAGTGACACCTGAAGCGCACGGGAGACATCTTCGATGCTCAGAAAAATCTCGCGGGCTTCGCTGTAGGTTGTGATCGACTCATCAAACAGACCCAGGGCGCGTTCGGCAGCGCCGCGCTGGGAGAGGCCCGTTGCCAGAAACAGCTGATCGTCCGCCTCACGCGCGATGCCAACGGCCTCGTCGGCCGCCTCGCGAGCCTCCTCAAAGCGTCGTTCGCGCTGGTATAGAACGGAAAGGAAGTTGTAATTGCGCCCCTGGCCGACGCGGTCACCAATGGCGCGACGAAGCTCGAGGGACTGTAAATGAAGCGGCTCCGCTTCACTGAAGCGGCCCTGCAGCCGGCGCAGGAAACCGTAGTTATTCAGCATTTTGGCTTCGTTGGCCCGATCACCGATCGCGCGAAAGCCTTCGATCGCATCCTCGAGGTGCTGCTCGGCGGCATCCAGTTCACCGTCGTTCATGGCGATGTTTGCCAGCGTCGACGCGATCTGCCCCGGCAGCACCTGCCATTCAAGCTGGCGGAACTGCAGCGTTGCGCGCGCGAGCAAGGCGCGGGCCTCGTCAAACTGACGGCGATCCTTGGCCAGAATCGCAGTGGCGATCAGCGCCCGGCCGGTCGCCTCCCGGTCACCGATTGCTTCGGCGACTGCGAGCGCATCTCGGTAGGCCGTGTCGGCGAGGTCAAGACGGCCGCTGCGATGACGCACTTTCCCCAGGAGTCGCAGCACCTGAGCCTCAAGGCGGCCATCTGCCTTGACGTCATCACGCTCCAGCAGAGCCAACAGCGAGCGCTCTGCGGTCGGCGTTTCCCCAAGCTCGAAACGACAGTTGGCCCCCTGGATTCTTGCCTGTACGAGATCCGGGTTGCGGGCGAGGACCACGTCAAACAGCGGCGCTGCCTCAGCGCAGCGCCCCTCGAGAGCCGTGGCGAGAGCGCGTGCGTAGGCTTCGTTGATAAAGGGGTCATCGTCGACTGCCTCCGCGGCTCCGGCGGGTGCATAACGCCTGCCGCTCAGAAGGTTGCTGACGCCGGCCACCATGCCACGCACCAGCGCTGTACCCTTGGGTGACACCATGGTGGTCTCCGCTCGCAGGCCGTCGCTGTCTACCAGCGTATAGCTGAGCCGCAGCCCGCCCACGTGTTCCTCGAGCGCCGCAAACAGCACGTGGCTGGCACCATAGGCATCGCGGAGGCGAGTGGCCCGTTCCAACGCGTCTGGCCCATCGATGGCGCCGTCCCAGCCCGTGTTTTCCACAAAACTGATGACGTCCGCGGTGGTCACCGTGTCGACCACCGCCAGGTTATCGAACAGCTCGTTGGCCAGCCCCATGAGCCCAAGGCGTGCCCAGTCGTATTCGACGTTGCCGGTGTCGTTGGCGATGGGCAGCACGGCAACCCGAACACCGTCCGCGGTAGATGATCCGCGCGGCCAAAGCGATACGCCGATCACCGCGACGACGATTACCGTTGCCAGCGCGAGCCCCGCTCGGCGGACGCCCAGCCCTTGGGGCGCCACCTTGCCTTCCGGCTCTTGGGCGTGCGCGGCCGTGTCCGCAGCCGTGGGTTCCCCGGCGGCGGCTATCGGTTCGTTCGATTCGACGACTAGTTCGGCGACAAACTGATAGCCGTGCCCGTGCACCGTGCGGATGACCGACTGCAGCTCAGCGTCATCACCCACGGCCCGGCGCGCCTTCATGATGGCCCGCGTCATGGCCGTCTCTGACACGATCGACGGCGCCCATACGGCGTCCTGGATCTCGTCTTTGTCCACGGCGCGATCGCGCTGCTCGATCAGATAAATGAGCAGATCGAAGACCCGGGGCTGCAGCGGCTCCGGCTCACCTCCGCGCCACAGCTGGCGCGTGCCCGCGTCCAGCTCACAGTCGCCGAATCGGTAGCGGATCGGCCCCGCTTTGGTCATGCGATTACCGGATTGGTCATAGGTCACCACACCGTCATCAAAGGGTCAGCCTCCGGTCATTACACAAAAGCCCTCGCCGGACAGACTGGCCCCACGCTTCAAAAGCGCTGAGAAATCAACAGTTAACGCAAAAAAACCGACCTAAAGGAAACTGACATGAAACGTTTTGTAATTCTGCTCTACGGCGTCACCAGCTACGCCGTCTTTTTCGCCTCATTTCTTTACGCCATCGGCTTCATCGGCAATTTCATCGTACCAAAATCGATTGATTCGGTGCCCGAAGCGCCGCTGGGCACGGCGCTATTCATCAACGCGCTGCTGCTGGCGGTGTTCGCGATACAGCACAGCGTGATGGCACGCCCGGCCTTCAAGCGCTGGCTGACCCGATTCCTGCCCAGGGCGGCGGAGCGCAGCACCTACGTGCTGTTCTCCAGCCTTGCGCTGATCTTGCTGTTTGCGCTCTGGGAGCCGATGGGCGGCGTGATTTGGGCCGCAAAGAGTGACGCGGCGCAGTGGGCCGCCTGGGGGCTCTACGCGCTGGGTTGGATCGTCCTGCTTTACGCCACCTTTGCGATTAACCACTTCGACCTGTTTGGCCTGCGTCAGAGCTGGGCCGCGTTTCGCAATCGCGAGCCTGAGCCGCTCAAGTTTGTGCAGCCCTGGATCTACCGGGTTGTGCGTCATCCGCTTTACGTTGGCTGGCTCCTCATTTTCTGGGCGACCCCGATCATGACCGTTGCCCATCTGGTCTTTGCGGGCCTTGGCACGGCCTACATACTTCTCGGCATTCAGCTCGAGGAACGCGATCTGGCTGACGCCCATCCGGAATATCGCGAGTACAAGCGGCGGGTGCCGATGCTGATCCCCTCCCTGAGAAGGCCTTCGGAGGATCGGTCAGGCGAAACGACGCTCGCCGAGGCGCAATCGTCATAGTGCCCGCGAAGGTAGGAGGAATTCGCGCTGTGGTGCTGCGCAGGTCGGTTGCTGAGGCCGATCTCGCAGCGCCCGGCGCGGTGCCATTGCGCCACCGCCGGTTCTAAGCATGGACCCTGACGAATCCCGGTGGGCCTGAGCCGGCTGCTAGACTGCTCGGATTTCCTTTGCTGGCTCTGCGATGGATCAGGCACTTGTTGAGGATGGACTGCTGACGTTACTGGTTGCCGGTGTTGCTGCCGGCGGCGCCGTGGCGGTGATCGTTTTGGTGGTGCTGCGCAAACGCTACCACCGCGCTATTGCCGAGCGGGAACAATCGATCACTGAGCTCAATCGGCTGCGGGTCGATCTCGCTCAGGAAAACCACGAACTCGTCGCGGCGCAGGAATCGCTGCGGCTTGAGCGAGACCAGCTCCAGACGCGGCTCGAAAATGTGGAGCGTTCCAATGAGGTTTTGACGGCGCACCCGAACGGTCACTTCTACTCTCCGGTGGTGGATCCCGCTGAGGTGTCCGCCGAAGCCGACCGGATCTGGGCGCCCAAAGCGACGTTACCCGGATTGACGTTTTCAGAGGAGCAACATCTGGCGGTGCTCAATCAGCTTTTTCCGCAGTTTATTTCGGGTTTCGACTATCCAGAGACACTGCCGGAAAACGCTGAACCCTGGACGTTTTTCATTCAAAACAGTCAGTTCAGCTGGCTGGACTGCCGCCTGCTGTTTGTCCTGCTCAACGCCTGGCGCCCGGCTCAATATCTGGAGATCGGCAGCGGTTTTTCGTCGCTGTTAGCCGCTGACGTCAGTCGGCGGATGCTCGACGGCGCCATGAGGGTCACCTGCGTTGAACCCTATCCGCGCCCGTTCTTAACGCAGCCCGTGCCGGGGATCAGCGAGGTCATCGTCAAACGCGTGCAGGAGCTGCCGCTGGAGACCTTCGATGAGCTGCAGGCGGGCGATATCCTCTTTATCGATTCGTCCCACGTTGCCAAGACCGGGAGCGACGTGAACTACCTGTTTTTTGAGGTCCTGCCGCGGCTTGCCGCCGGCGTCAGGATCCACGTGCACGACATCTTTTTTCCGCTGGAGTATCCGAAGACCTGGGTGCTCGAAGAAAATCGCAGCTGGAACGAACAATACGTGCTGCAGGCGCTGCTGATGGATTCCACCCGGTATCGGGTCTTTTTTGGTTCAAACTATGCGGCCACCATCTTTCCTGCCGAGGCTGCCAAGGCTCTTGGACGGGAGGGGAGCCCGCCGTTCGGCGGCGGCAGCCTGTGGCTGGAGGTCTGTTAGTCGCCTCAAGCGGCCGACTTGCTCCTATGGGTCAATCGGCACGCTAAAAACCTCGTCTCTGTTGTTGCTGTAGTTGGTATCGTCGAAAGAGTCCGCGGCGGCGTAGTTGAACAGCTCATCACCCGGGTCTCCCATAACGTCAAAGCTCATGACGCAGGTTAGCGTCTCGCCGAGGGCCAGGCTCGGAATGTTGACATCGCGGTAGCGCCAGCCAGCCTGATTGTTGAACTCACTCATGCCACAGCCGTCATCAGCGAGCGTCAGATTTACGGCCCGATAGCCGTCGAGAAATCGGATGTCGGAGGCATCTCCGGGCCCGAGATTGAAGACCGTGATGCGGTACTCGATTCGGTCACCGCTACGGTAGGGCCCGGGCGTGATCAGCTCCTTAGTGACCGTAATGTCAGCCGCGTCGTCGGGAAAAAGTGTCGTGTTCTGAAGAAACTTGCCGTCTTCGGCCGCGGCGAGGATATCAACACCTAGACCACCTGGGGGTGGCGGTTCAATGACCTTCGCCGCCGCTGCTGCTGCCTCGAAGCCATCCATAAAAAACGTGTCCTGAAAGCTCAGGTTGGCGGCGATATCGGTCAGCCCCGGCGTGCCCGCGGGCAGCGTCAGCTCGGTCCAGTTCGCGCCGTCAAACCGCCAGGCGATACCAACATTTTCCCCTGGACTCCCGCCCGGCCTGAAGCCGACCGCAATCACGTTGCCCGGCCCGGTGCCGCCGATCCAGCTGAGGGTATCGGTGCCAGGAACCGGCACATTTTGATTGGTCCACGCGGTGCCGTCGAAACGCCAAATCTCGTTGAGGCGGGTTGCGTAGATCTCGCGCGGCGCAAGCGGTCCCGGGAGGCAGCTGCCGGGTACGGGCCAGGCACCGGTGAAACCAAAATTGCCAGCTTCATCAAAGACCGAGTCGCCGGCCAACAGGCCTGCTAGGCGATTGTCCAAATTCAGGATATCGCCAGAACCGAGTATGACTTTGATGTCGTCACTGTTGCCGCACGCGGTGAGCATCGGCGCTTGGTACGCCCGGCAGGGTCCCAGCGGGGGATCACTGTTTGGAAGATACGAACACACCAAGTTAAAACCAAAACCGGTTCCGGTAGCCAGCTGACCGTAGAGCGCTGCGTCTTCCTCGGGGGTAATCCAGAGGCCGGTATAGGCGAGGTCATCGCCGCTTTCAATGATGGGTGACCAAGTACTGCCGTCCCAGTAAAGAACGGTATCCCGGCCGGCAGCAATGGCGGCCGTTGGTGATGCAGCGTAGACGTCGAACAGGTCGTTGGTGGTCACCGGAGGCTGCAGCGTCCCGTTGTCGCCGTCCTGGAAGTGCACAATCTCACCGGCATTGCCCACCGCGATGGCAAAGTCGCGAGATGGCGCCGTGATTCCGTTGAGGACCTCAGTAGCCGGGGTGTCGTTTAGCTCAAAAGCTAGGCTTGCCGCGCCTGGAAGCAGTGCGGCGAGCATCAGAATAAGGGATTTGGCAGTCCGTCCGTTGACCATTTCGCTGATCCATTGCTGTGGTTATCAGCGACATGCGACAAAACGCTCAAAACTGCGCCACCTGCTCTACAAGACGCGAAGGCTTTTTTGGGTCTCGGCGTCGTGATCTAGAGCGCACTTCCCACTCGGTGACCCTCCCCGGTGGCGGCCATCACGCCGCGGGGGGCCGCAGCATCGCCAACCCGCATCACCTCAATCCCCGCCTCCTCGAGCGGCGCCAGCAGCTCCAGGTTGGGCTGGCGTGGACCGGCGTAGGTGATGGCCACGACTTCATCCACCATTTGTTCGTGCTGGTTGTAGACGTTTCTCAGGGCCAGCTGCGCTTCCCCGAGGTCGTCGAGATTCACCGGCTCAAGGCAGGTGAGCAGCTCGATGCCCTTGTCATGCAGCCGCTGATAGATGCCCTGGCGGTTGATCAGCGAAACATCGGAGGCGAAGCGTTCCCGCGGCGTCACCAGCACCACCTTCTCAAACAGGCCGGCAAACAGTTCGGCGGCAGCGTAGGTCATCTCTGTGTGATCGCAGTCCACCAGCACCAGCGTGCCGTCTGTGGGCGTCGGCCGTGCCAGCATCTGTGACGCCAGCTCCCTGACGTCTGGGATCATCTCCGCCCACTCTTCGTCGAGCCAGTGTGGGAGGGTGGTGGTAGAGCCGGTGGCCAGCAGGACAACGTCAGGCTCCAGCGCTTTGACCCGCTCGGCTGAGGCCTTGCCATCGAAGTGAAAGGTCACACCCGAGCGCTGGCCCTGCAGATATTGGTAGTCGTAGATGCTGCTAAGGTTCTCGCCGCCCGGCAGTTCCGCATGCACCCGGGTTTTTCCCCCAAACTCATCGGACGTGCCGAACACCGTGACCTGATGACCCTTCGCCGCAGCGACGTGCGCAGCCTCCAGCCCCGCGATGCCTGCGCCCACCACAACCACTTTCTTGGGGCTTGCTGCCGGTTTCGGCTCCCACAGCTCTTCGTCGGGTTCCCCGACACGGGGATTGTTGTCGCAGCGCAGCCGGTTGCCTTCAATAATGGCGCGCCAGCACGTGTTGCACGACACGCAGTAGCGAATGGTTGCCTCCTGGCCGCGTTCCGCCTTGTTGCCGAACGCGGCGTCGGTGATGAGGGGCCGCCCTAGAAACGCGATATCTGCGGTGCCGTCGGTCAGCGCCTTTTCGCACTCGTTGGGATCGGTCATGTAGCCGATGGCGCCGGTGGGGATCTCCGGCTGGGCCTGCCGCAAATCGCGGATTGCGTCCAGGTAGGGGTGACGCTCCCCGTGCGCGTCCGGCAGGTGCCGGTACAGCGAGTTGGCGTGGGCACCCCAGCAGAAGGTCCAGTAGCTGGCGACTCCGCTGGCGGCGACCTCAGCGGCTATGGCCGAGGCCTGCTCGAGATCGATGCTGCCGGGGATGCCGTCATCACCCGGTAGCTTCACGCCGATAATAAAGTTCTCACCGCAGCTCTGGCGAACCGCGTGCATGACCTCTGTGACCAGGCGGCAGCGGCGCTCGTTGTCGCCACCATAGTGATCGTCTCGGCGATTGCTCCAGGGTGAAAGGAACTGGTGAAAGATGTGCCCGTGGCCTGCGGAAATTTCCACGCCCGAGAATCCCGCCTGCTGCAGCCGGCGGCTCGCTTCGGCCCACTGCTCGATCAGGTCTCGAATCTCCTGCTCTGTGACTGCGCGTGGGACGGTCCAGCTCAGATCATCAGGCAGCGCGGTTGCGCTGATCGCCGAGTCGTTGCGGCCAACGGCGTGCCTGCCGCGCCCCGGATCCTGAATCTGGCCCAGCAGCCGTGTATCGGCAGACTCAACGACCTCGGCAACCTGCTTGAGGCCATCCATGGCGACGTCGTCGTAAGCCCGCAATTTGCCGGCGTCGGGGTTATGACGGGTCATCGCCAGAGGCTCGGTCACAATCATGCCCGTGCCGCCACGGGCTCTCGCGCCGAGGTAGTTCAGCAAGGCCTCGTCCGGGCGCCCGTCCCTCACCAGACGGGTCAGGATCGAGGCGTGGGCCAGGCGGTTGCGCAGTCGCTGTCCGGACAGGTCCAGCGGGCTGAAGAGGGTTGGATAGATCGTTTCGCTCATGGGTAGGGATTCTGCCACGTTGTGCCGTCAATGCATGGTAAATTTACGGCCCCGAATCAGGAGCCATTCATGACCACCATTGTTGTGCTGTTCAATCTAAAGGGTGACGCGAGCCGCGAGGCTTACGAAGCGTGGGCTAGGAGCACCGATCTGCCGACGGTCCGCGGACTGGACGGGGTTGACGGATTTGATGCCTTTTGCACCACCGGGCTGCTGGGCAAGGACGGCCAGGCAGCGCCGTATGAATATGTCGAGATCATTCGCATCGCCGATATGGAAAAGTTTGGTGCTGAGTGTGCTACCGACACCATGCGCAAGGTGGCGGGGGAGTTCCAGGCCTTTGCCGATGGGCCCACCTTCATGCTGTGCGAGAGTCTGGATTCATGAGCTCGCTCCAGGGCAAGGTTGCGATCTGCACCGGGTCCGGCCGCAAAGAAGGGCTGGGACAGGGCATTCTCAAGCGGCTCGCGGCTGACGGCGCGGCGGTGGTGGTGACCGATATCGGTCGGACCGAGGGCGTGCTGTCTGCGGACAACGTCGGCGCGTCCGAGGAGATGGAAGCCATTGCGCAGGAGTTGCGGGACGCCGGCGCAAAAGCCATCACGGTCGCCTGCGACGTCCGCGACGAGGCGCAGATCGACCGGCTGATCGAAACCACCGTCAGCGAATTTGGTCGGCTGGACATTATGGTGAACAACGCGGGCGTTGGATACATGATGCAGCCGCTGGAAGAAGTCACGGCGGAGAACTGGCGGCTGGTCATCGATATCAACCTGACCGGGGCGTTCCTGTGCACCAAAGCGGCGGCGATCCAGATGCGCAAGCAGGGTGACGGCGGTCGGATCGTTAACATCGCCAGCCAGGCGGCTAAATCGGGTTTCCCGCATCTCCCGGCTTACGTCGCGTCGAAACACGGCATGGTGGGCCTGACCCGAGCCACGGCTGTCGAGCTCGCGAAGGACCAGATCACGGTCAACGCCGTTTGCCCGAACCACGTCACCACGGGCCTTGGCGCCAAGCAGAACGAATACTTCGCGCGCTATCGCGGGGTCACGGTAGAGGAGTACCGAGCCGGCCTGCGTCAGCGAATTCCGCTGGGTCGCGTGGGGCTGGTGGAAGACACGGCGAACGCCACGGCGTTTCTCTGCTCAGACGACGCGTCTTACATCACCGGCGAGGCGATGAACGTCAGCGGCGGCGAGGAAATGCACTAGCGCACTTTTCGCAGGATCGCGACGTAGTTTTTGCCGCGATTGATCCGCAGGTCATCGTCCAGATACGTGACCCTGGAGGTAGAAGGCGGCCGGTTTGGGTCCTGCGGAACGCTGATCGACAGCGGGCTGTCCTCGGCCAGCCCCAGCGCTTGTCGAAGCGTTGCTAGCGACACGTCAGCGCTGGCCGGCGCGAAGGTGATGGTGTGGAAGGCCACTTCCAGATCATTGCTCACCGACGTTGAGATACCCAGATCGGCCGTTGCGATATAGAGGAACGGCACGTCGCCATCGCTGGTGATCATGTTCATCATGTTGCGGTAGAAGCGCCGGTCGGGCTGGAGCTCCTGGAGCACCGTCAGCGATTTTGCTTTGCCGCCTTTTTGCCCACCGCCCGGCAACGTTCGCGTCATGAACTTCAGGTCAATTTCGCCGACGATGCCCTGACTGCTGTAAAGGTTGGTCCAGAGGCCGCTTACCGCAGCAGTTTGATCGGCCAGCTGAGGGGTTGGCGCCGTGGCCTCGAGGGCGCTGGCGGCAGCATCGATCTGGGCGGCCGCCGCTTCGGACACCGGCTGACCGGCAGGATGCTTTGCCAGCAGGGTGAGCAGCGCGCCTTTTTCTGTCGAGGTTTCGGCCTCACTCACGCCCAGCAGGGCCAAGCTCAGTACACAGATTCTCAGCAGCATGGGAGTCGGAATCCTTGCGGTTGAACAATTGCGCCAGTATCCGGCGACGCCGGAGACGGCGCAAG
>JBCDKA010000085.1:0-17298 GCA_038747195.1 Pseudomonadota bacterium | reverse complement strand
GATCGCCGGCCTGCTGAAGCCCGATGCCGGTCGCGTTTGCGTTGCCGGCCACGAGCTAGCCACCCTGGACGAAAACGCCCTGGCGCAATTTCGGCGGCAGCAGCTAGGCATCGTGTTTCAGTCGTTCAACCTGCTGCCCACCCTGACCGTCCGGGAAAACCTCTCGTTCCCGCTCGCCCTGAGTGGCCTGCCCGACGACGGGCGCAGCAGCGAATTACTCGACGCCCTGGGCATTGCGGCGCTGCGTGACAAGCTGCCCGAAGATTTGTCGGGCGGTGAGCAGCAGCGTGTGGCGGTGGCTCGCGCGCTGGTTCACCAGCCACAGCTGGTCTTGGCGGACGAGCCGACCGGCAACCTGGATCTGGATAATGCGCATCAGGTGATCGAGCTGCTGGTGAATCAGTGCCGCGAACGCGGCGCCGGCCTGCTGCTGATCACCCACAGCTCCGAGCTGTCCGCCCGAATGGACCGCACGCTGTCGATCAGCGAAGGTCGGCTGCTGCCCAGCGAAACCGCCGACAACTCAGCGCGCGCCCTGTCCGCCTAAAAAGTGCCTTAAACACCCGTCATGCATCTGTATTCCCTGCAGCTGAAGGCGTCCTGGCGCTATTTTGCGCGGCATCCCGGGCAGCTGGCGCTGGCCCTCCTGGGGCTCGCGCTCGGGGTTGCCGCGGTGGTTTCGGTGGGGGCCGCGCGAGCGACGATCAGCGAGAGCTTCAGCCGGTTTTCTGACCAGCTGACGGGGTCTGCCAGCCACCAGATTACCGGTGCCGATGACTTTTTTGACGGCGGCGCTTTTGTGGCGCTCCAGCGTCGTTTTGCCGGGCTGGTGATGGCTCCCGTCCTCAGCTTTGAGGTCAAGGATGCCAGCAACAACCGTCGGACCGTCCTCGGCGTGGATCTGCTGCGTGAAGCCCGGCTGCGGGACTTCACCGGCAGCTACGCGGGCGAAGCCGGTTTTCCGCTGGCCGACTGGCTGGGCGGAGAGCCGCTGGTCCTCGCCGGTGAGCCGGTTGGGAGTGAGGTCCTGCTGGCCCCGCCCGCGGACGCCGCTGCGCTGACGGTGGCGGCGAGGCTGGACCCATCGCTGGTCAGCGGCGCTGAGGAGCTGTTGATTGTCGACCTCAGCCAGGCGGCGTCGCTGCTGGCGATGACGCGCGGTTCAGCCGCTGAGAACCTGCCGACGCTGCCGCTCAGTCGCATCGACCTGGCGTTTGATGATGCGGACGAAACTTTGCTCGAAGCGCAGCTGGCTGAACTAAGGGCCGCGCTGCCGGCGAACCTCACGCTGCGAGCCGTCGGGAACTCCAGCAACGCGGGTATGAGCCGGGCCCTGGAGCTCAACCTGCTGGCGCTTAGCCTCCTGGCGCTGCTGGTTGGCGCCTTTATCGTGTTCAATACGCTGCGGTTTTTTGTCCTCCAACGCCAACAGGTCTACGCCTTTTGCCGGCTGCTCGGGCTGACCCGTCGCGACATCACGCGGTGGATCCTGCTTGAGGCCTGCCTGTTGGGGGTGCTCGGTACCGGTCTTGGCATGCTGCTGGGACTGTGGCTCGCTGACGTGGTCATGGCGCAGATGGCGGGCACGGTCAGTCAGCTGTATTACGAGGTGGTGAGCCGCAGCGCCCGCATCTCGCCGCTGCTCTGGGCGCAGGCTGCCGTGCTGGGGCTGCTGGGTTCGCTGGCGGCGGCGCTGTGGCCTGCACTGACCGCGGCCCGGCAAAGCCCGCTGACCGAGGCGCGGAGCACCGAGCGGACCGCCGCGTCCTCAAGGCTGGCCTGGCAGCTGGTGACCCTCGGTATGTTCGCCCTGGCGCTGGCGCTTCTGCTTCAGCTCAACGCGAGTCTGATCAGCGCTCTGGCCGCGGTTTTTCTGGTCGCCGTCGGCTGGATCGCCATCGCCATCCCGCTGGCGGTTAGGCTGCTGGGCTCCTTGCCCGTTGGGGTGGCCCGTCGACCCCTCGCCGGCTTTGCCCGCGCCCGCCTGCCCCAGACCTTAAGCCGGACTGGTGCCGCACTGGCGGCGCTGATCCTGGCGGTGGCCACCGTGATTGGTGTTGACCACATGATCTCGAGTTTTCGCGGCAGCGTGGTGGGCTGGCTCAACGTGAGCCTGAGCGCGGATGCGTACCTTCGCAACGGCGGTGACAACGCGCCGATCAACCCAGAGGTTCTTCGCCGGGTGCGTTCGAGCGACGGTGTGCGGGAGGTCGCGCGCTACGTCAGCCGCAGCTGGCCCGAGGAGGCGGGCGTCAGCCGGCTGTCGGCTCAGGACCTGACCGCCGAGGGTCGGGATTCGTATGAATTCATGACACCCTGGTCCGGCGAAGACTGGCGTCGGTGGCAGCGCGAGCCGGTGGCGCTCATCAGCGAGACGCTCGCCCGACGGATGTCGCTGCAACCGGCCGATCGGATCAGCGTGCCGGGGCCGGCGGGGCCGGTGCAGCTGGAGGTTGGGGCGGTGTTCAAAGATTACCGGGCCGACGGAGGCCGGGCGATTATTCATCTGGATCAATACCAGCAGATCTGGTCGGACCTCGACGTGACCTCGGCGGCGGTGTACTTCGAACCAGGTCAGGCTGAGGCCGGATTTGTTCGGCTGCGGGAAACTCTGGCGCAGTCAGACAGTCCGGCGTTTGCAGATCTTGAGCTGGGGGAAACGGGGGAAATCCGGCGACGCTCGCTCGAGGTCTTCGACCAGACGTTTCAGCTGACGCGAGGGCTGAAATGGCTCGCCGCGATCGTGGCCTTTGTCGGCGTGCTGAGCGCCATCCTCGCGCTGCAGCTGGAGCGTCGCCGCGAGTCGAGCCTGCTGCATTGCCTGGGACTTACGCGGCGGCAGATCGGCACCCTGCTGCTGTTGGAATCGATTGGGCTCGGACTCACGGCCGCGCTGCTGGCCGCGCCGCTCGGCGCTGCGCTGGCCTGGCTGCTGACCGGCGTCGTCAATACGCGAGCCTTTGGCTGGACGCTCTACGTCGACTGGCAGTGGGCCACGTTTGCGCTGGGTGGTGGGCTCGCGCTGGTTGCCGCGGTGCTGGCGGCGCTGCCGCCGGCCCTGAGCTTTAACCGCCCGGCGGTGCCGCGATCGTGACGGTGCGCGGCTTGCTTGGCCTGGCGGTGGTGCTGCTGATGGGCTGTGGTGCTGAACCACCACCGGTCACCGATCTACAGCAGACGCTAGGCGGCGAGGCTGACCCGGGCTTCCGTCGGGCGGTCACCCCGCGCGCGTTTGAATTTCCCGCAGATCACGGCGCCCATCCCGAGTACCAAACCGAGTGGTGGTATTTCACCGGTCATCTGGCGCTTGCCGGGGACGCAGGCGCCAGCGCGGCGTCGAGACGCTTCGGCTATCAGCTCACGTTTTTCCGGCAGGCGCTCAAGCCCGACAGCCCGGCGGCAAACCCCGGTGGGTGGTCGACGGGACAGCTCTACCTGGCCCACTTCGCGGTGAGCGACCTGGACGGCGGCCGCTTTTTCCACGACCAGCGTCTGAGCCGGGGTGCCGCGGGGCTGGCCGCGGCGGCAACGGACCGGCTCTCCGTCGACCTGGATGACTGGTCCGCGCACTGGCGCGATGACGGAATTATGCTTCGGGCGACCGGAGACGCGGTGGCTCTGGAGCTGAACCTGACGCCGGTCAGTCCGGTGATCCCGCACGGGGACAACGGCCTGAGCATCAAGGGTGCGGGGCCGGGCAACGCCAGCTACTATTACTCGATTCCTGAGCTGGCGAGCAGCGGCACGCTGATGCTGGCGGGTGAGCGCCTGCCGGTGCGCGGCAGCAGCTGGCTCGACCGGGAGTGGAGCACGAGCGTGCTGTCCAAGAATCAGACCGGCTGGGACTGGTTCAGTCTCCAGCTGGGAGGCGGACGTTACCTGATGCTGTTTCAGCTGCGCGACGCCGAGGGCCGGGCGGATGGGTATGCGGCCGGCTCGCTGGTTGATGGAGACCAGCGTCTGCAGCTGACCGCTGAAGATTTTGTGCTCAGCCCGGGCGGCTACTGGCGCAGCCCCCACAGCGACGCTCGCTATCCGCTCCGCTGGCGGCTGGAGATACCAGGCCAGCAGCTCGCGCTGACGGTGGAAGCGATGCTCGACGATCAGGAGTTGAATCAGACCTTCCGGTATTGGGAGGGTGCAGTGCGCGCCACCGGTCGCTGGGGCACAGAAGAGCTCAGCGCCAACGGCTATCTGGAGATGACGGGTTATGACAGAGCCCAGTGAGGCAACGCCCCGCAACCTGAGCCTTCAGGTAGGCGGTTTCGACCTGATGGCTCGAGAGTACGGGCCGGCTGACGGGTCGCCCGTGCTTGCGCTCCACGGCTGGATGGATCACGCCGACAGCTTTGCGCCGCTGGCGCCGCACCTGGCCGGCTGCCGGGTCGTCGCATTGGATCTCCCCGGCCATGGGCTGACCGAGATGGGTGGAAAGGGCCACTGGTTCCACTACATCGATAACGTGCCGCTCGTGTTCCAGACGCTGACGGTACTTGGCTGGGACCGCTGTCACCTGATCGGGCACTCCATGGGCGGAGGGCTCGGCGCCCTGCTGGCGGCAACCTTCCCCGAACGTTTCGCCTCGTTTGTGAGCATCGACATGCTCGGTCCGATCAGCGGGCCGGAAAACCACGTGGTGCAGCAGCTGCGCAAGGGGGTCCTCGACCGCAGCGGCGGGCTGAAGCAGCGCTATTTTGCCACCTATGATGAAGCGCTGGCGGCCCGGGAAAATGAACACTTTCCCCTCGCGCTTTGCCGCGTCCTCGGGGAGCGAGGCATTGTCGAGACCGACCGAGGCTACACCTGGCTGGGGGACCGGCGCCTTAAATGGTCCTCATTGCAGCGCTACACGGAGGCCCAGGTCCGGGAAATCCTGGCGGCGATCGAGTGCCCGGTGCTGGTCCTGCTGGCGGAGCAGCATCGCTACCCCCAGATGGTCCAGCTCCTGAAAAAGCGGGAGGGCATCTGCCCGCAGGAGACGGTGATCACGGCGCCGGGTGGCCATCATCTTCATATGGAACATCCACAGATCTGCGCTGAGCATATCCTGGCGTTTTACGCCGGTCTGGAGGAGAGCGGATCGATCGCCGAAGAGGCGAACCTCAGCTGAACGGACCGTTCAGCCTGACGACGCCGTAGTTCACGATCGCCGCTAACGATACCCAGGCGAGATAGGGCAGCAGCAGCCAGCCGGCCACCCGGCGACGGCGGCCGCACACGACCGCGAGCACCAAAATCGACGCCCACAGCACGGGAACCTGCAGCAGGGACCAGTCCGGCCGCTTGAGGTGAAAAAACAGCAGCGACCACAGCACGTTCATGCCCGCGTTAAAGGCCAGCGCCCCAACCAGCACGCTGCGGCGCTGCTCGCTCGCCCACCAGGCCAGCACGCCGGCGGTGGCTGTCAGGGTAAAGATGGTGGTCCAGACCGGACCGAAGACCCAGTCCGGGGGTTTGATGTCGGGTTGCGTGAGGTTCTGGTACCAGGGCCCGAGATCGGTCAGCGAGCCGCCGAGGGCGGATACGCCTAACGCACAGGCTACGGCCACAACGATGGCCGGCCAGCGGCGCGTCGGAAGCGCGCTCACCGGCGAAGGATCGGAACGAATCCGGTCATGCTGCCCGCGGGAAGAATCAGCGCGGATCGGTGCGCGCGATTCCCAAGAGGTGCGCCAGATCTTTGAAGAAGATACGCACGTGGGCAACCGGCTTGGCGCGGACCAAACGCTTGTTCATATAGGCTTCCCAGGTCAGACGCTGTACGTCTGGATCGCGACAGATGCTGACAAAACGCTCGCGACGCTTCTCGCTGTTGTACCAAAACTTCTGCATGATCCCGAGCACCCAGAAAATCCGACCGTGAAGCCGCATGAAGCGTTTGCGTGCGGTCTTGAGCGCCGCCACCTTGCCGGTGCGCAGAACCTGAGCACAGGCGTCAGCCGCCAGGCGGCCGCTGAGCATGGCGTAATAGATGCCCTCACCCGATGCCGGCGCGACGGCGCCGGCGGCGTCGCCGGAGACCAGCACGTCCCGACCGTTGTCCCAACGTTTCAGGGCCTTAAGAGGAATCGGCGCGCCTTCGGTTCGGACGGTCGGGGCGTCCTCGAGGCCCGAGCCCTCGCGCAGAATCTTGACTGAGCCCCGGAGTGAGTGGCCTTTGACCGCCGTTCCCATGCCGATGCTGGTTTCCTCACCGTGCGGAAACACCCAGCCGTAAAAGTCCGGAGACACCCGACCCTGGTAGTAAACGTCGCAACGCTCAGGATCAAAACCCTCGCGAGGTTCACTCGGCGATTTGACGATCTCGTGGTAGGCAAACACCTTCGCCAGCTCTTTGGCGTTGGGGATATGTTCCTTGGCAACCCGGGATGCGGCGCCATCAGCGCCGATCACCAGCTTGGCGCGGACCCGGTGTTCCTCGCCCCCTTTGTCGACGAAGCGAACGATGGGGCCGGGCTGATCGTCTCGCAGCAGCTCCTTGTAGTCACCGGTGCAGCGCGTGGCGCCGGTCTCTTCCGCACGATTGCGCAGCCATTCATCAAACGTGCCGCGGTTGACCATGCCGACCCAACCGCCGATGTCCATGTCCACCGCAGTATGGCTCGGAGCGATCATGCGCGCGGTTGTCACCTTGGCCTCCAGCTGGCTATGGGGGATATCGAACTCCTCCACGAGCTTGGGAGGGACAGCCCCGCCGCAGGGTTTGATGCGACCATCTTTGTCCAGCAGCATGACCTTATGACCCATGGCGGCGAGGTCATTGGCCGCCGTGGCGCCGGTTGGGCCGCCGCCCACTACAACTACGTCATACTGCTGCATCGCTGATCTCCAAAGAAGGTTTTGACCGCTCGGCCGCCGAACGGCGTCCGAGGCTGACCGCCAACACTGTGGCGATCACAAACAAGGCCGACTGCACGGCAAACGCCAGGCCGTAGGCGCTGGCGGTGGAAACACCCTGCCAGTGCGACAGGTCCACCACGGCGGTGCCGATGATGCCGCCGAGCCCAAAGGCGACGGCCTGGGCGGCGCCCCACAGGCCCATCCGCACGCCGTCGCGCTGCCGATGGCCTTCGCTGACCATCGTCATCATGCTCCCGATCGCTGCCACGGCGAACACCCCGTTGGCCAGCCCGAGGGAAAAAACGAGCCCGTGCAGCGGCCAGGGTGGGCCGCTCAGCGCCGCCACGCAGACCAGCGCCAGCATCAGCGCAGAGCCGGCGCAGCCGGCGACGGTGCACCGGCGCAGCACGTCGTGGCGTCCCTTGGCCAGACCGCTTCCCACCAGCGCCACCAGCAGCATGCCGAGCATGACGCCGCCATGCTGCACGCTGCCGAGCTGCGTGGACTGGCCGGGCGTAAGCCCGAACACCGCGCCGGCGAAGGGCTCCAGCAGCAGATCCTGCGCGCTGTAGGCCAGCATGGACATGAAAACAAATACCGAAAAGCGTCGTGTGCGTGGCTCGGACCACACCTCCCGCATGGCGGTGATGAACTCAGCTTTGTCCGGTGAGGCCTCCGGTTCAACGACCCGGCGGGCATAGCGGGCTTCGATGCCCCAGACCGCCAGCGCGGTTGTCAGCAGGGCCACCGCGCTGACCGCGCCGGTGAGCGCGACCAGGCGCGCGTAGCTGAACGGGTCGAGGAGCTGCCCCACAATCGCCGTGGTAATAATGAAGCCCGCAATCATCGTGACCCAGGTGATGGTGGCCGCCGCGGCTCGCCGCGCCGGGCTGACGGTAGCCGACAGCAGTACCAGCAGCGATGTGCCGGCGGCGCCAACCCCGCCGCCGATCAGCAGGAAGGCAGCGGCTGAGAGGGCCAGCCCGGCCACGGTTGAAACGGTCATCAATGCGGTCGCGGCGGCAGCCAGGACCCCACCGAGGCCCAGCACGGCGATGCCGCCGATGATCCACGGTGTGCGTCGCCCGCCCCGGTCCGAGCCGTGGCCGAAGCGCGGCCGCAGAATCTGGATGCCGTAGTGCATCGCTACCAGCAGGCCCGGAAGTATGGCTGGCAACGCCAGCTCAACCACCATGACCCGGTTCAGGGTTGAGGTGGTCAGCACAACAATGGCGCCCAGCGAAGCCTGAACCAGCCCCAGCCGGAAGATGCCCAGCCAGCCCAGGCCGCCGGCGCTCACGCCAGCACCTCCAGACGAAGCGCAAAAGCGCTGACGAGCATGCCCAGCACGTAAAGCGTCACTCCCGTGCCGTTGTACCAGGGAGCGAGCCCTTCCGGGTCCCGCAGCATTTTCTTCATGGCCAGGAGCTGCAGCAGCACGCCGACACCAACCGCCGCCGCAAAAGGAACCGCCTGCCAGTAAACCAGGAGCCCGATTACCGCCAGCTGCGGTAGCGTCATCACCCAGCATGCGACCCTTGCCGCGCGCTCCGGGCCCAGCTGCACCGGCAGCGATCGAACGCCCAGCAGGTGATCCCCTTTCAGGGCCTTGAAGTCGTTGAGCGTCATGATGCCGTGCGCGCCAACCGAGTAAAGCAGCGCGAGCGAGATGATCTCCCAGCCCGGCAGCGTCCCACTCAGCGCCGCCGCCGCCGTAAACCAGGGTAGACCTTCATAGCAAAGCCCGGCCGCCCCGTTGCCCCACCAGCCGTTAAGCTTGAGGCGAGCCGGCGGTGCGCTGTAGGCCCAGGCAAGGAGCAGACCCAGCGAACTGGCGGCCAGCACCCATACGCCCAGGGCGGCGGCAACGGCGATGGACACCGCCGACCAGAGGATGGCAAACCACAGCCCAATTCGCCCGGGCACCCGTCCGGAAGGAATCGGTCGGTTCGGCTCGTTGACCGCATCAACGTGGCGGTCGAACCAGTCGTTGACCACCTGGCTGGTACCGCACAGCAGCGGGCCAGCCAGTGCAATCCCGCCGACCACAAACCACCAGCGATCTTCAAACGTCGCGCCTGACGACACCAGGCCGCAGCCGAAGGCCCACATGGGTGGGAACCAGGTGATCGGTTTTAGGAGTTCAAGCAGGGCCAGGGGCTTAAGCCCGGGGGCGGCGGTTTGGACTGCGGTGGCCTGCATAGTAAAGGAGACGGTAGCGCGACTAGGGGTAAGTGTCAACGAAACGTGACAGTCACGGAATATTGACAGTTAGGCCAGCACATCGGCTCGTTACTTGTCGGAGCCGTTGCCGTCAGCGATGCCGTAGCGGCGCAGCTTCACGTAGAGGCTTTGCCGGGACAGCCCCAGCATATCGGCCGCGGAGGCCCGATTGTTGGTGGTCAGCTCGAGCGCTGCCTGGATACACAGGCGCTCGATCAGGTCTGTGGTTTCCCGTACAAGATCTTTCAGCGGGACCCGACCGACCAGTTCGGTCATCTGCTCCAGCGACTTGCCGAGCGGCTGTTTGACAAACTTCTCTTCCGTTTCGCCGCGGCTGGCGCTGCGCAGCTGGCGAATGACAAAACCCAGGCACGGCGGCTCGGCGTCGCTGGCTGAAACACCCGACAGCTCAACTTCCAGCGGGGTGCCGAACTCCGGACTGACCGTGGTGCTGTACTGGCGCACCACACCACGCTGGCTGAGATTCTTGCGGATCACCCGCATATCGACGCCGGAGCGTCCCAGCCAGCGCTCCAGAGGCTGATTCTTCAGCTGTGCTTCGCTGCCCAGCTGACACATGCGCACAAACGCCTCGTTGCCAGCCAGAATCTGGCCATCCATGTCGGTGATCACAAAACCGTCGGACGATTCGCGAACCACCGCGAGCGTCGACATTGCTTCATCGCTTCGGTCCGGCAGCAGCTGACGATCGCTGGGCGTTAGATGAATCAGGTAAAGCATGGCGTCGTCCTGCCGGAGCAGAGTCGCGGAGAGCTGGCATTCGCGGCCGTCCTGCAGCTTGACCTTCAGCTCCCGCCCCTGGCCGGCGGAGCGAGACTCGGCAAGCAGCTCGGTCAGGTCGATGTCCCGCAGGTAATCGGCCAGCGAGCGCCGAACCAGCTTCGCCACCGACTCACCAAGCAGCTGGGCTGCTGCTGGATTCGCTTCCTGGATGGAACGACCGTCAGCGTCAAGGATCAGGATAGCCTCCGCGGCAAGCTGAAAGAGCATGCGGTACCGGGTTTCGGCGTGATGCAGGCGCGCGTATTCATTTTCCATCGAGTGCTGCACGTCGAGCAGCTGCTGCTGCACCTGGGACAGCGGCCGAAGGTCCTTGCCGAGCACAATCGCGTGGTCCTGACAATTAAAGGAGCGATACATAATCGGCAGGTCGAGCCCGGTGCTGGTCGGGTGGTTCACCTGGCGCCAGCGTGATTGTGCGCCACTCTGCTCGGCCATCAATGCTTCGATCTTTGGTCGCGATTCGACGGTAACGGTGTCCACCCAGGGCTGGCCAACCCAGTCCGGGGCGCCGGCCATCGCGCCTTTGGGATCTTCCACCGCGACGTCTCGAACCACACCCTGACTGTCGACGATCAGCGCCAGATCGTTCGCGCCGGATACGATCGTCGCCAGCTGTGCCGGGCTCAGGTCAGCGAAATAGTTTTCGCCGAGAGTCGAAGGATTTTTGTCAGCCACAGCGGACGCTCATCAGTGGCAGACGAGGCGTTCGGCAGCCGCCACGGCAGCATGCCCGTCGCCGGCCGTGGCGTCGGCGCCCAGCTCATCCGCGAGGCCGTCCCGAGCCGCGACGGATCGACCGCCGATCAGTACCTTCAGCTTGGGGTTGCAGGAAGCTTCGCGAATCCGGGTGATGATCGGGCCGAGATCGTCGACAAATCGGTCAGCGCTGACCGACAGGCCAATCACGTCGAAGTGCTGACGCTCAACGAGTTGGGTGATAGCTCCGACGGTTTCGGACGTACCGGCCTGCACGTTCCAGCCGGCCCGGCGAAAGGATTCCACCACCGTCGACTGGCCCAGCGTATGCTGATCACCCGGCACGGGAAGAATCAGCGCGTGCAGACCCTCCCGCACTTCGTGACGGTTGGAGGAACAGAACTGGGGGCTCAGTTCCAGCATGATTTGGCGTAGACGGGTGATTCCTGCTGTTACGTCAAAGAAGCTGCATCGATCTTCGTCCCAAAGGCTCCCGAGCTGACGCGCGCAGTCGGTGATCAGATTGAGGTAGCTGGGCTTGAGGGAGGAGCCAGCGCCGTACACCTGCCGAATAAATCCAATCGCTGCGGGCGTATCACCCGCGAGGATCAGCTCCACAAAGTCGTCCAGCCGGGTGGTCGCATCGGTGGCAACGGGTGTGGTGATCGGCAGCGAGCTCGGCTGCTGGAAAGCCATCATCAGGCGCGGAACAATTTCTCCTTCGATTGTTGACTCAAGCTGATTCCACGCGTCATCCCCCGCCGGTCGGTGATCACCTTCCTGATCGCCAGAGTCTTCGGAATCGGCGCTGCCGGCCCAGCGAGTGCTGCCTTCGGTGTGGTCGATACGGTCAGTTCCCTGACGGTTACGCATGAGACTGTCCTCCCAGACAGGCCGCCCCGGCTGATCCGCATCGCGCGGCCTGCCAGCCAATCTGACATATAGAAGTGTGAATAAAGCGCGACAGCCATCATTTGTCAAGTTACACTTACGTACACTTTAGTTGACACATTGCCTCGCGCCCATTAGATTCGGTATCTCGCGGTCCTGCCGCCTGGATTTAAGGAGTTCTGCCACCAGTGTCTGGTTCGCCGACGCCCATCTATACGCCGGAGCAACGGAGGCGCCGCGACGCGTCACCCTGGACCCAGGTACAGGGCGTGCTGGCAGCACTCCAGTTTGTGATTTTTCTCTGCAGCCTGGGCCTCGTGGTCCGGTTCCTCATCACCGGCGATGGCGCCGGTGTCGCGACCGCCTCCGTGGTCACCAAAACACTGGTGCTCTACACCATCATGGTGACCGGTGCGATCTGGGAGCGTGAGGTCTTTGGGCAATACCTCTTTGCCAAAGCCTTTTTCTGGGAAGACGTGGTGAGCATGGGCGTGATTGCGCTGCACACGCTTTATCTATATGCGTGGTTGAGCGGCAGCCTCAGCGTGGTCGAGCAGATGTATATCGCCATCGCGGCCTACGCGGCTTATGTGGTCAACGCGGGACAGTTCCTTTGGAAGTTCCGTCGGGCACGGCTGACGGCCACCTTCGCTACCCCAGAGGCCGCCTGATGAGCGAAGCGCTTCAGCAAATAAGCGTCGCACCGCCGGTGCTCCGGGAACGCGGTCAACGGGAGGTATTCTGCGGGCTGACCGGCATCGTGTGGCTGCACCGAAAAATCCAGGACGCGTTTTTTCTGGTGGTGGGATCACGCACCTGCGCTCATCTCATTCAGTCAGCAGCCGGCGTGATGATTTTCTCGGAGCCGCGGTTTGCCACCGCCATCATCGACGAGCGAGATCTTGCTGGTCTGGCCGACGTCAATGAAGAGCTCGACCGGGAGGTCACGCGGCTACTGGATCGGCGGCCGGACATCAAACTGCTGTTTCTGGTCGGTTCGTGCCCGTCGGAGGTGATCAAGCTGGACCTCCATCGCGCGGCTGAACGGCTGTCGCAGCGCTTCATGCCGAGCGTGCGGGTGCTCAACTATTCCGGCAGCGGCATCGAAACCACCTTCACTCAAGGCGAAGATGCGTGTCTGGCGGCGCTGGTTCCCGAGATGACCCACACCGCCGAGCGCCAGCTGCTGGTCGTCGGAGCCCTGGCTGACGTGGTGGAGGATCAGTTCCGCAGCCTGTTCGACGCCATGGGAATCGGGCCGGTCGCGTTTCTGCCGCCGCGACAGGCTGCCGATCTACCGGCGGTCGGCGAGGAGACCTGTTACCTGCTCGCGCAGCCGTTTCTGACCGACACGGCGCTGGCGCTGAATCAGCGTGGCGCGCGGCGTCTGGCCGCGCCCTTTCCGCTGGGAGAGGAGGGTACCACGGGCTGGTTGAAAGCAGCAGCGACGGAGTTTGACGTCAGTGGGGAACTGTTCGCCGAGGCCACCGCGGCGGGTCGCCGCCGGGCACAGCACGCGGTTGGCGCCCAGCGGGCGCAGCTTGAACATAAGCGAGTGTTTTTCTTCCCCGACTCTCAGCTGGAGATTCCGCTGGCACGCTTCCTTTATCGGGAGCTGGGAATGGAGCTGCTGGAAGTGGGGACACCCTACCTGCATCAAGAGCATCTGGACTGCGAGCTGCCGGCACTGCCCGAGGCCGTTCAGCTCAGCGAAGGGCAGGACGTGGAGCGCCAGCTCGACCGATGTCGCGAGCTGGCCCCGGACATCGTGGTGTGTGGACTGGGTTTAGCCAATCCGCTGGAAGCGGACGGTATCACCACCAAGTGGTCGATCGAACTCCTGTTCACGCCGATCCAGGGTTATGAACAGGCCGGCGACTGCGCCGAGCTGTTCTGCCGGCCGCTCCGGCGTCGTCAGGTGCTGACCGTCTGATGCATCTGACGGTCTGGACATACGAAGGACCGCCTCACGTAGGCGCCATGCGCGTGGCCACGGCGATGAGAGATCTTCACTACGTGCTGCACGCCCCTCAGGGTGATACCTACGCTGACCTGCTCTTTACGATGATCGAGCGGATTCCTCGGCGCCCGCCGGTCACGTACACCACGTTCCAGGCGCGGGACCTCGGTTCGGATACGGCCACGCTGTTCAAGGACTCGGTGCAGGCAGCGTATGAACGCTTCAAGCCCAAGGCGATGATCGTCGGCGCCTCCTGCACGGCAGAGCTCATCCAGGATGACCCGGGCGGGCTCGCCGAGGCGCTCGAGCTGCCGATCCCCGTCGTGCCGCTGGAGCTGCCCGCTTATCAGCGCAAGGAGAACTGGGGCGCCGCCGAAACGTTTTATCACCTGGTGCGGGCGCTCGCGGGTCCCCACGCCCCGCCGCCGGGGCAGCGGCGCGAAAGAAGTTCGGACGCGACCCCTCGCTGCAATATTCTCGGCCCAACCGCCCTCGGCTTCCGGCACCGGGACGACGTGCGAGAGGTGGTGGCGATGCTGCAGGAGCTCGGCGTGGCGATTAACGTGGTGGCCCCGCTCGACGCAGCTCCAGAACATCTGGCCCGGCTTGGCGAGGCCGATTTCAACGTGGTGCTTTATCCGGAGATCGCTGATACGGCAGCGCGCTGGCTGAAGCGAACCTTCGGGCAGCCGATGACCAGCGTGGTCCCGATCGGCGTCAACGCCACGTGCGACTTTATCCGCGAGGTGGCCGCCCTTGCTGAGCTGGACGCCCAGCCGATGCTAGAGCGGGCGGAGTCGCGCCTGCCGTGGTATTCACGGTCCATCGATTCAACCTATCTGACCGGCAAGCGAGTCTTTGTCTTTGGTGATGCCACCCACGTCCTGGCCGCCGCTAAGGTGGCTCGCGATGAGCTGGGTTTTGAGGTCGTCGGTCTTGGCACCTACAGCCGGGAGTTCGCCCGCGAGGTACGGGCCCTGGCTAAAGACATGGGCCTGGAGGCGCTGATCACCGACGACTATCTGGAAGTCGAGCAGCGGGTGACCGAGCTGCAGCCTGAGCTGGTGCTTGGCACGCAGATGGAGCGCCATATCGCCAAGCGCCTGGGGATTGCGTGTGCCGTTATCTCCTCACCGATTCACGTCCAGGACTTCCCGGCGGCTCACTCGCCGCAGATGGGGTTCGAAGGCGCCAACGTGCTCTTTGATACCTGGGTCCATCCGCTGATGATGGGCCTGGAGGAACACCTGCTGGGCATGTTCCGGGAAGATTTTGAGTTCAACGAGACGGCGGCTCCTTCGCACCTGGGGCGCTATGGCGGTCCATCCGCCGTCGACTCGCCGGAGCCCGCCGCACCGGTGGCTGTGCCGGCAGAGCCTTTGCCGGCCGGCGCGCCCAGCTGGACCCCGGACGCAGAGAAAGCGCTGGGACAGATCCCGTTTTTTGTCCGGGGCAAGGCCCGGCGCAATACCGAATCTTTCGCCCGTGATCAGGGCGTATCCACCATTACCGTTGAGACTTTGTACGATGCCAAAGCGCATTTCAGTCGCTAGTGCTGTCGCTTCGCTGCGACCGCACATCGCCAGCCCCACCCTCGCGCGTGGCGCGGCTGCCGCTGAGCCAAAGTCCCGCTGCCACCCATTCCAAGACCGTCTTGACCGACGCACCAAGGTGAACATCGCATGAGCCAGACCCCATTTCCACTGCCGGTAAAGGTAGAGCACCGAGTGCCTGATGGTGAGGGCAGCGTTCAGGTCCAGATGGACCCCAACGACAAGATTGATGGCGCCAAGGTATTCGCCGTTTACGGCAAAGGCGGCATCGGAAAAAGCACCACGTCATCGAACCTGTCCGCGGCGTTTTCCAAGCTCGGCAAACGGGTTCTGCAGATCGGCTGTGATCCGAAACACGACTCGACCTTTACGCTGACCAAGAAGCTCGTGCCGACGGTGATCGACGTCCTCGAGTCGGTGGAATTCCACAGCGAGGAGCTGCGGGCCGACGATTTTGTTTACGAGGGTTACAACGGCGTGATGTGCGTCGAGGCTGGCGGCCCGCCTGCCGGCACCGGCTGTGGCGGCTACGTTGTCGGACAGACGGTCAAACTGCTCAAACAGCATCACCTGCTCGAAGATACCGACGTGGTGATCTTCGACGTCCTCGGGGATGTCGTCTGTGGTGGCTTCGCTGCGCCCCTGCAGCACGCCGATCGCGCGCTGGTGGTCACGGCGAATGATTTCGACTCCATCTTCGCGATGAACCGGATCGTCGCCGCGATCGGCGCTAAATCGAAAAACTACAAGGTGCGCATGGGTGGCGTCATCGCCAACCGAAGTGCGGGTACGGATCAGATCGATGGGTTCAACGAAGCGATTGGTCTCAACCGGATCGCCCACTTTCCTGATCTAGACGTGATCCGGCGCAGCCGACTGAAAAAATCCACCCTCTTCGAGATGGAAGAGTCGCCGGAGCTGGAGGCGGTCCAGTCGGAATATCTGCGGCTGGCACAGCGGCTGTGGGACGGCACGGATCCCCTGACCGCACAGCCGATGAAAGATCGAGATATTTTCGATTTTCTGGGCTTTGACTGATGAACGGCTCTTACCTCAGCCGCCGCGATCAGCTGACTGAGTACTTTGACCGGACAGCGGCTGCTGCCTGGCAGCGGCTGACCAGCGACGCGCCGGTGGGTCGGATTCGCGCTACTGTCCGTGCAGGCCGCGACGCCATGCGCGATACGCTGCTGAGCTGGCTGCCCCGGGATATGGGCGGGCAGCGTCTGCTCGACGCCGGCTGCGGCACCGGAGCGCTGGCGCTGGAAGTTGCCCGACGAGGCGGACAGGTAGTGGCCGTCGACGTATCGCCGACACTCATCGAGCTGGCCCGGGAACGAACACCCGATGAGCTTCACGGTCGCGTGTCTTTTCACGTGGGTGACATGCTCGACAGCGACTTCGGCGGATTTGATTACCTGGTCGCCATGGACTCCATGATCCACTACGAGCCCGCCGACATGGTTCGGATGCTCAGCGCCTGGTCGCCGCGCGTCAGCCGGGCCATGCTGATGACGTTTGCGCCGCGAACGCCGGCGCTCACGCTGATGCATGGGGTGGGTCGGTTGATTCCGAGCCGCAGCCACCGCGCGCCCGCCATCGTCCCTGTATCCGACGCTGATCTATGTCGTCGCGTTGAGCGAGAGCCCCTGCTTGAGGACTGGGCCATCTCTCAGACCCGCCGTATCAGCGGAGGCTTTTATACGTCTCAGGCCCTGGAGCTGAGCCGCCGATGAGCGAACCGCGGGTCAACAGCTGGCACCAGTTTGCCGCTGAACTCGGCAGCCGGCTGCTGCCGTTTGCTGATGCCGCGAGCGAGAAGCTGCCGTTGTCGCGCCTGCTGCGACTGGCGCTATTCCAAATCAGTGTCGGCATGGCGATGGTGCTGCTGACCGGCACGCTGAACCGCGTCATGATCGTTGAGCTCGGGGTCCCGACCTCACTCGTTGCGCTGATGGTCGCCCTGCCGCTGGTGTTCGCTCCGCTCCGCGCTTTGATTGGACATCGGTCCGATAGCTATGTGTCCGCCCTCGGCTGGCGTCGGGTGCCGTTCATCTGGTTTGGCACGCTGCTGCAGTTTGGTGGTTTGGCGATGATGCCTTTTGCGCTGCTGGTCCTGTCCGGCGACACGCACGGGCCCATCATCTACGGCCAGCTTGGCGCGGCTCTGGCGTTTCTGCTGCTCGGCGCCGGCATGCATATGTCGCAGACCGCCGGTCTGGCGCTCGCTACCGATCTCGCTGACGAGTCTCAGCGACCCCAGGTGGTTGCGCTCCTGTTTGTCATGCTGCTGATCGGCATGTTTTTTAGTGCCCTGATCTTCGGTGCGCT
>JBCDKA010000084.1:0-17325 GCA_038747195.1 Pseudomonadota bacterium | reverse complement strand
GCGCTCACGGAGCTCGAGTTTTCGCTGATCCGTGTGTCCGCCGCCTTTGAGCGGTGGCAGTCCGACTGCCTCGCCTGCTGCCACGGCAGCGTATTCTCGGGCTCAGATACCGCCGTCATGCACGTCATTCGCATGCACGAGCGTCCGAAAAGCATCTCCGAGATTGGCCGACTGCTTAATCGGGATGATCAGGCCAACCTGCAGTACAGCGTGCGCAAGCTGCTCAAGGCCGGGCTCATCGAGAAAACGACCGAAACCGGCAAGAAGGGTGTGACCTACCAGATGTCCGACCTGGGTCAGCAGGTCACCGACCGCTATGCAGAGTTTCGGCAGGAGCTGCTGACGTCGCTCACAACCGGCGTCTTCGCCAATGCCAGTCTGGAAAGTGCCGCAAAAACCCTGAACCTGATGGCGGGGGTTTACGACCAGGCCTCCTGTGTGGCGGCCACGCATCGGGTGCCGGCCTGACGCGACGCCATGGTTCCGTAGTATCGTTGGCGGGTGAACAGCACCCAGCCAGCGTTTAGGCTCGGCCCCTGGCGGATTGATCCTCGAGAACTGACCCTCACCAGGACCGGCACAGACCCCAAAAACAGCAGCCTGCAGGCGCGCAGCATGGAGCTGTTGGTTGAGCTGCACCGTCATCTGGGCAGTGTGGTCAGCAAGGACCAGCTTGCCGCGGAGGTTTGGGGCCAGGAAGGCGCCAGCGACGAGCTGATCGCCCGCCACATCTCGATGATTCGGCAGGCGCTCGGTGATGATGCCCGCAGCCCGAGCTACCTGCAGACGGTGCCCCGGCGCGGCTACCGCCTGGTGGAACCGGCAACCCACCAACGCCGCGGACTGCCTTACCTCGCCGCCGCTGCCGTTGTCCTCATGGGCGTCGTTGTCTGGGCAGTCGGGCAGCGGGCTTCAACGCTTGGACCTCTGCCGGCGTCGGATGAGTCAAACCGGATGCTGGGCAGCTCCGAACCGATGCTGACCGCCGGGCCGTTCCGAGCGGATATCAGCGCGTCTCCGGCAGCGCCGGATGTCGCGTTCATCCAGGGCAACAGCGTTGACCTGGCCGGCGCCCTGATGGTGCTGGACTCACAGACCGACAATCTCGTTCACCTTGCCGATGGCCTCAATCGCTTTCCCAGCTTCAGCCCGAATGGCTCGCAGCTCGCAGTGTTTCGTGAGGACAACGGCTGCCACCTGTTGCTTGTCGATCGCAACAGCGGGCAGTCGGTCCACCGCACACCCTGCGGGGGCCAGGTGTCGTCCCCGGCAGCCTGGCTTGCGGACGATCACCTCTGGTTTGCCGTTGAAGATGACAGCCAGTCCCGGCTGCTGAGCTGGCGACTCAGCAACCCGCAACCCGAAACGTTGTGGACTGCCCCACCGGGAGAGTTGCTCCGCTTCCCCGTGACCGCCGGCGAGCGCCAGTTTGCGCTGCTCCGCCAGGCGGGGAGCGACCGGCTGCTGGAGCTGAATCGGACGGGGACCCCGATCGGTACGCTCTATGGTGACCCGCAGACCCGCATACGCTGGCTAAGCGCCGACCCGTCGGACGACCAGCGGCTTCTGCTGGTCAAGTTCGACGACGTCGATCAGTTCTCGCTCTTTGAAGAGCAGCTGGACCGGGGAACGGTCACGCTGATCAGCAATCGGCATGCGGTGCAGAGTGCAGCCTATCAACCGACCGGCGACGGCATTGTTCATAACGCCTCGCGTCACCGAAGCCAGCATCAGGCGTTTCGCTTGGTTCAGGGGCGGCTGGAGCCGGTTGACCTTCCGCCGCTGGAGGATGGCGCGGTGCTGCAGGCGCTGGTTGACCCCGCCGGCAACAGGCTACTCATGCTGAAGCGGGCCGGGAGCGGCGTTGAGCTGCACCTGCTGGATCTTCGCCTCGGCCAGACTCGACAACTACGAGCAGGCGTCAGCGGCCAGCGCCTGTCCTTTCCAAGCTGGTCCCCTGACGGACAGCGCATCACGATTGCCAGCAGCCAGCCCCGCGCGCTGCTCCTGCTGGATGCCGCTGATGGCGACGAGATCGCCCGCTATGAGCTGCCTTTTATGCCGGGCGCCAGCGCGATCGATGAACGCGGTGGTGTCCGAGTATTGAGTCGATCCAACGGCACCGTTAGTGCCTTTGAACTGGACGCGGCGAGCGGCGATTGGGTGGCCGGCGCCAGCTACCCGGCAGACTGGGGCCAGTTCGGCGCTGACGGGAAAACCCTGTACCTGGTGGACCGGCGGTTTCGCTTTGGCCGGGTGGCCGGCGCCTCGCAGGAGCCTGAATGGCTATTCACCGTAGGATCGCTCAGCGGCTGGCAGGTGGTCGGAAATCGACTGCTCGCAGCATGCCCGGACAAACCGTCCCAGGCCGCGCTGCTCTGCGAGTTCAACCTGGATAGCCGGGAGGTGCTGATCCATCCCGAGCTGACGTTTTACCCGTCCCACCTCTCCATCAGCTCGAATGCTGGCTGGCTCGTGCTGCCGCGTTTACCCCAGCTGGAGCTGGATCTGATGGCGGCAAGCTGGGCTGTCCCCGGCCGCATCGCGGCGCCCCGGTAGGGCCAGACTTTGCTGCCCGACGGTTTGACCGGCGGCGCTAGGGCCCCCGGTTGATGCTGTCGCCACAGGAAGACACCAGCAGCGCGCCACCGAGCTCAGAATTCATGTAGCTGGAATTGCTCGCCACCGGCGTACAGCCTGGGCTCATCCGGTCGTGGTGGGTTTCCTGCGTATGGCGCGTGCGATCCTGATACTCCTCCTGCGTCATGCAGACCTTGGTCATCAGATGGGTTCCAACCCGACGATGGCGGCGGCAGACCACGTTCTTGCCGACTTCCAGAGCGGTCACCGAGGGATCACTGAAGTACGCCATCACCCCAGGTGAGGCGACCAGGTCATAGCCGTTGAGACTGGAGTCCAGGGGCACAGATTTACATCCGGACAGCAAAACGAACAGCGCTAGGGCCATAGCAACACCCAGCGGACGCGGGGAAAACTGACTCATGAAATCACCTCGGCGGTACAAAAGGCGGCAGTATCGCCGGCGCCGACACAATTCCCTTGAACGCCGCTTGAACTGACTCAGTTCATAACGAGTTCAAGGAGATTTTTGCTGTTTAGGTATGCTCTTAGAAGGCCAGAGCTAGCACCACGGAAGCTCCACTTGTCGCGACAGGCTCGTTAGCGACCCACAGCTCGAGTTACCCCAGAAGCAACCGACCCAGAACCAAACCGACAGCAAGCCCGAGCCCCATAACCGTATTGTTGCCGCGCTGGAAGCGGCGCCGCATCTCAGTGAACGGCATCAGGTGCTTTTGTGAAAGCATGAAGCCGGGCATTTCCACCAGCCCGCGGGAGAGCTTGTGCAGCCCAAGCTGAAAAACAAACCGCATCATCCACAGCTTCAGACGTAGCGGGTCCTGGTTGTATTGATAAGGATGAACCCGTCGGACGAGCTGCACCAGCGCCTCGCTTTCCGGTACGCGCGCCTCCGCGTAGTTCGCGCTGGCTTTCGCCGTTTCGTCGCTGGCGGCGTTCAGCGACTGGTTGAGTTCGAACAGGTCCTCCAGCGCCGAGTTGACGCCCAGCCCGAGGTCAGGCGGAAACGCGTGCGCCGCGTCGCCGATCAGCAGCGCCTGCTGCCTGCCCCTGTCGAACTCGCTGTGAATTCGCCGGGTGTACTGGGGCGCCGGAAATTGACCGGGCTTGAGGGCAGCAAATTCTTCCATTTCTCCAGCCGGCACCAGCTCATCGATCGCCAGCTGCGGAAAGCCTTCCTTGAGATACGCCGTAACCGCTTCCGCGCTCTTCAGCTGCCAGAATTTGTGCTCCGGCTTCAGAATAATGTTGATGGTGCGCGGGTCCTCGGCGCTGGCCACCGGCAGGGCAAACAGCGCGAGCTTCTCATCAGGTGCGCTGTAGTTCGAAATAAAGGCGTAGGCCATGGCGTGATCGTGGACGCCTTTTGGATCGGTCCGCACGGGAAACTGCGGCGGCAGGTTGAGGACTTTGTAGGTCAGGCCCGTGCTGGGTGAGGGGAATTGCAGCATGTCGAAAGCGTTAGCGTCATCCGCCAGCTTGGCCAGCGCCTCGCGGACTCGTGAGCGCAAGCCATCACAGCCCAGGAGCAATTCAGGCTCATAGCGAAGCATGGCATCATCGCCGTCGCGGACCTGAGCCACCAGGCGCCCATCTTCGATCTGCTCAAGCCCCTCGAAGCTGTGGCCGTACAGCAGCCGGATTGCCCCATCCGTATTCGTTTTTTCAATATGCTGGTGGAGCATGGCGAGCAGCCGGTTGCGCGTCATCCAGTAGGGCGTCTGCCGGTCCGGCACGAGGATCGGCGGCTGCACCACCTTGACCTTTCCATCCGCCAGAAAATTGGTCAGCGTGAAGTGATCATTCGGCAGGCCGAATTGCTCCAGCGTTTCAGGCCCGATACCCAGCTCGCTGAGCAGCCGCTGACCCCGACCGTCGAGCTGATAGTTAAACGCCTTGCTGCGCTCGAACTGATCCGGCGTCGGCCGGCGCTCCACCACCACAATGTCGCGCCAGCCTCGCGCCTGAAACATCAGCGCCGCAGCCAGCCCACTGGGGCCGCCACCACAGATCAGTACTTTGCACGACAGGTAGTCGGTCATCACGCTCTCCACAGCCAGCCGGGAGAATAACCACTATCCATCGCGCGACCCAATAGGCATATTGAATAGCACCATTGCCAAGATGAGATCGACAAACATGGACTCAGCGTTTTGGCACGATCGTTGGCGGCGCGGGGCGATCGGTTTTCACGAGCCCGAACCCAATGGTCTGCTGACGACACACTTTCCACAGCTCTTGCGCCTGATGGTCGGAGGAGCGCCATGCCGGGTGTTTCTGCCGCTCTGCGGCAAAACCCGCGACCTTCCCTGGCTGTTGAGCCAGGGCTGCCAGGTGGTCGGGGTGGAGCTCAGCGAACTTGCGGTCCGCGAGCTGTTTGAGGCGCTGAGCGTTCAGCCCGAGGTCACGACCGTCGACCGCCTGAAGCGCTACAGTGCGGAAGGCGTGGACATTTTTGTCGGTGATCTGTTTGATCTGTCAGCGGCGCAGCTGGGCGACGTTGCTGGCATCTACGATCGGGCGGCGTTGATCGCACTGCCGCAAGAGATGAGAGCGCGTTACGCCGAACATGTACAGCGGATCACCCACAACGCGCCGCAGCTGCTTATTGTTCTGGTCTGCGACCAACGTGTGATGGACGGACCACCGTTTTCCCTCAGCGACGACGAGGTAAGCGCTCACTACGAGGCCGGCTACACGGTAGAGCTGCTAGAAAGTCGGCAGGTGCCCGGTGGCCTCAAGGGCGAATGCGCGGCTGACGAAAAAGCGTGGCTGCTTGCTAGACGTTAGCTGCTGGCAATCACCAGCAGCGGCCCGGCTGAGACGACCACCCCGCCCGGCTGCTCGAGGGTCAGGGCAAACGCTTTCGGCCGGATTACCTCCAGCTTGGCGTCGATCGCTACCAGGTTCTCACCTTCGGTGATATTGAAAACGCCGCCATCGATTGGATTGCTGTCACGCAGCGGATCAACAATCCACAGCTGGTACTGCAGCTCGGTCGGATCATTGACCGGCAGTCCGGTCAGGCGCATCACGCCCTGCTGCGTTGCGTTGTCCCAGCGAACGTAACCTACAACGCCGTCGAAGGCCGGATCGCCCATACCCTGCCAGCTCAACTCTACCGCGTCGGCATTTCCTGCCAGCGCCGCATCCAGCTCGAGCGGTGACGAAACGCCGTCATCCGCAGGACCGAGGGTAATGCCCAACGCCAGAACCAGACAGGCAAACGCCGCGCCCCAGGCCGGCAGCGGGTTCTGCCACCAGCGC
Organism: Pseudomonadota bacterium; assembly: GCA_038747195.1. Taxonomy (GTDB): domain Bacteria; phylum Pseudomonadota; class Gammaproteobacteria; order Xanthomonadales; family SZUA-38; genus JANQOZ01. The sequence continues at coordinate 11,460 of JBCDKA010000084.1, read as the reverse complement.
AGCGAGCGCTTGCGTTCGGGCTGGTGCGTGGGCGGCGACACAAAGCCACTGACCATTGCCTCGCCTTCATTAATCACCCTGGCCGCCAGTTCGGGGGGCAGCGGCGGCAGCGGCGTGGCGTCTTCCATTAAGCGGTCGAGCGCTGCCGCGGTGTATTCATCAACTTCATTCATCTTCTGCGTATCGTTGTCCAGTGTGTCCTTGGGTTGGCTCATAGCGCCTCCTCCCTGGCCAGGTTCAAGACCCGCCTGACTTCATCCATGCCCCGCCGCAGCAGGGTTTTTGCCGTGCCCAGCGGCAGTTTGAGCCGCTCGGCGATTGCCGAATGTGAAAAGCCGCCGTAGACCGCCATCACGATTACCTCGCGCTGAGGGCTATCGAAGGTCTTCAGCACCTCGCTGATGCTGGCGGCTTCAGCCGAATCCTCGGCGCTGGCGAAGCCGCCACCTGCCGAGACCTGCTCGAGGTTCGGCATGTCCTCAAGCGAATCGACCGGGGCCGGGGCCCGTCGCAAGCCGTCGATCATCCGGCGGCGGGCGATCATGGTCACAAAAGTACCCTCTTCCGCCTTTTCGGGATCGAAACGGTGCGCTGATTTCCACAGCGCAAAAAAGATTTCCTGCACCGCGTCTTCGGCATCAGCGGGGGTGGCGCTGAAGCGTCGCGCGATCGACCAGACGCGGGCGCCGTAAACCACCACACATTCGCGGACCGCGCTGGTGTCGCCGGCGCCGATCCGCTGCAGAATGCTGCTAGCCATCTTGCGCCTCCCGAGCGTCCGCCGTCGGGCGAAAAGTCAACACCACAGAACCCAGTTGGGCAGGCCCGTGGTGGTGAGATGGTGAGGGGTTGTGGCCCGCAGAGTCTGCGGGCCACAGTGCTTGAAGCGTCATGCGCAAAATCAGTTGGCGGACAGCTGCATCGGCATGTTGTCATCATACACAGCGTCGATTGCGTCGCGCATGATCCACGCCCGGCTGCGGGCGTTGTGGGTCCGCTCAGAACGTGCCATTGCGCGGCTGAGGATCCGACGGTTTTCGTCGCTCAGTGAACTATCGAGCGCCAGGACGCTGGCGACCGTCATCTCGTAGACATCAGAGCATGCCTGGGCATTGCCGTGGTTGAACAGGGGAACGCCGCGGCTGATCGCCATCTGAAACAGCTCGCGTGACTGCCCGCTGAGCGGCTGGTCGGCCGGCGGCAGCAACACCTTATCGATCACGTGGATCACGCCGTTGCTGGCGGGAATGTCCACCTTCACGATGTTGGCGCCGTCGATTTTGACCTGACTGCCGTTGACCGAAATTGCCGGCTGCTTGCCGTTCAGCGTTTCGATCGTATCGCTGGCTACAACGTCGCTGGCCTTCAGGCGTGCCGGGGCAACGTGGTACGTCAAGATCGCCACCAGCTGTTCCTTGTTCTCCGGCTCCAGCAGGCTCTCCACGGTGCCCTCGGGCAGCGCGGCAAACGCCTCATCGGTGGGTGCAAAGACGGTCAGCGGGCCTTCGCCGGTGAGCGCACCGGCAAGTCCGGCAGCCTTAGCGGCGGCGATCAGCGTATTGAACTGACCGGCGCCCTGCGCCACTTCAACAATGTTTCCGGTGGTCTTATGGCCCGCAATCGCGGCCGGGCCGCCCAAGCTCAGGCCCAGCAGCAGCGGGGCAAGTGCAAATCTCATTAACGTCATTTTCCTGTGTCTCCTGACAGCGTTTGTAGGGAAAGTTTGGGTGTGCACAGATGGTTATTCGCAGCGGCGTGCCATTTGGATTCAAAAAATCGGAAATATCCGGAAAAAACCTGATCCGACCTGTCGTCTGCCGGGCTCCGTTACGTAAGCTCGAATGAGACCGCGTGTTTTGGAGAAACGGTATGTCTGTCGTAAGAGTCGGGGCTTTTTGGCTGGGGTTGGCTCTGTGCACCGAAGGGCTGGCGCTCGAGCTGCGCCCAGACGATTTTCGCATCACGGAAGCCGGCCCGGCGCTGGATGAGGCGTACGTGGCGGTCAACCCCGGGATCACCTACAACGCCACCGCCAACGAATTTCTGCTGGTCTGGTCGGGCGATTCGCCGGTAGATGCCCCCGTCCTTGAAGATGAGATTTACGCCCAGCGAATCGACGGCACCACCGGTAGGAACATCGGCTCACCGGTTCGGGTCAGCCGCATGGGTCCGGACGTGCTCAATTTCTCGGCCGGCAAGAGGGCTCGCGACGACCAGGCAAAAGGACTCGGGTTTTTTGAGGCGCTCAATCCGGAGGTGGCCTGGAACTCCCAGAACAACACGTATCTGGTCGTCTGGTGGGGTGACGACAACACGGGCACCTTGGTAGACGACAAGCGGGAGGTGTTCGGGCGCCGGCTGGCCGCGGACGCCAGCCCCCTGGACGAACAGTTCCGGATTAGCTTTATGGGCCTGGAGGGCGACACGGAGGCCGAGGGCAAGACGCCGGCGGTGGCCTACAGCGCCAGCCAGAACGAGTTTTTTGTGGCCTGGAGTGGGGACAACATCGTCGACGTCACGATGGATCAGGAAACCGAGATCTGGGGTCAGCGGATCGCCGGCGACAGCAACCTGCTGCTGGAGCGGGTTATCCGCATCAGCGACATGGGCGCTGTCGACGGCAACCCCAGCTTTACCGCCGCCGATTGCGCCATTGCGGTCGATGAAGTGAACGGAAACTACTTTGTGACCTGGGAGGGCGACGATGACTCCGCGACAGGCGTCAACGGCGATGTGGAGGTGTACGGTCAGCTCATCGACATGGCGACCGGCGACGAGGTGGGGCCGAACGATATCCGCATCAGCGCGCTTGGGCCGGTAGGCGACACACGCTACGACAGCACCAACGCATCCCCGGCCTACAATCCGGTCACCAATGAGTATCTGGTGGCATGGAATGGCAGCGACGACTTCGGTGGTTCGGTGCGGAACGATATGGAAATTTGGGTCAAACGAATCGGCCCGGACGGATCACTCCTGGATGTTTCTCGCCGAGTGACGGCTATGGGCCCGGATGGCAGTGACACCTACTGGGCTCTAAACCCAATTCTTCGGGTCGATCCGGTCGACGGGGCTTACCTGCTGGTGTTTCGTGGAGAGAGCAACGAAGGCCTGCTGGTCAACAACGAGTTTGAAGTCTACGGCCAGCGGCTGAATACCAACGGCTTCCCCATCCTGGAGCGGGAAAGGCTTAGCCAAATGGGGCCGGACGGCAATTCTCAGTATGGCGCTGGCCGCGGAGACATGGCGTACAACTCCCAGACCCGCCAGTTCCTGACCGTTTGGGACGGCAACGACAACCGAGAGGATCTGGCGTTTCGTGAGGTGGAGGTTTTCGGGCAGTTTCTGCTGCCGGGCCTGCTGTTTTCCGACAGCTTTGAGCAGCAGTGACGAATGGACGCTAGCTCGCCGCGTCGAACTACATTTCGTTTTCTAACGGCAGGTGCGAGAGCATCCAGTCTTCCAGCCGCTGCATAAAGGAACCCGCCGGCTGGGAGTCAAGCGTTTTCTCGCTTGAGGTCCAGCGGACTCGACCATTGTCCTCCAGGGTCAGGCGCCAGGCGTTGGCCAGGGAAAAGTCGCCCTCCAGATCCCGGCGAAGCTGCTGGTTGAGCGACTCGCTGGTGACCAACAGACCCATTTCGGTGTTGATCCGCAGCGAGCGAGGATCGAGATTGGCGCTCCCGATAAACACCTTGTCTGAATCGAATAACAGAGCCTTTGCGTGGAGAGCGAGCTCTTTTGAGCCGACGGGCTGAAGCATATATTTGGGTCGATCATTCGCATCGACCCGCACCTCGTGAAGCGCAGCACCAACGCCCAGCAGCTCTTCGAGATGATTGCGGTAAGCGCTGTGGGCAGCGAGGTGGTTATTCGACCGGATCGAGTTGGTCAGCATTCGTACCGCAACGCCGCGCGCCCTCGCCCGCTCAATGGCACCCTCCAGCTCGGGCGTCGGGATCAGATAGGCGGAAACCATGACGATTTCCTGCTCGGCGTTGTCGAACAGCTCGATTAAGCGATCAGCCACCGCCACCGGCGCGTCAGCAGGACTGGCGGGATTGTCGCGAGCGGGTTCATCGACGATGAGCTCGGCCATGCCATCGTGTGCGGACTGCGCGAGCGAGAGCCAGCGCTCCAGGCGTTCCGCCGGAGTGTCCTCTTGGTGGAGATCGCTGGAGTTTCTTCCTTCCGATCTGGCTTCGTTTAAGGCCTCCATCGACGCCTGGCGGTGCGACAGCCGATCGATGGGAAACGACCAGCGATCGTTCCAGTAGTCGTCGAACGCCTCGCTGATCTCCTGGACCACATCACCGCCAGCAATGAGCTCGAGATCGCGAAAGTTTGCCTCGTCGTCCAGACCAAAGTACTCGTCAGCAATATTACGGCCGCCGACAATTGCGATTCGGTTGTCCACCACCATCGCCTTGTTGTGCATCCGATGGTCGAGGCGATGAAACTCAGCCAGATTCAGCAGCTGGCGTGTCGCCAGCCCCCCACCTCGCCGCTTGAACGGGTTGTATACCCGATATTCCAGGTTCGGGTGTTCGGCCAGCGCCAGCAGCAGCCGATCCTGATGTACCAGGAACGTGTCGTCGACCAGCACCCGAACCCGCACGCCCCGGTCTGCGGCAGCCAGCAGCCGATCCAGCATGAGCGAACCCGCGGTGTCGAAATGCCAGAGAAAGGTTTGGAAGCTGAGACTCTCGGTGGCCGAGTCGATGGCGTGCAGCCGCCAGTCGAGGGCCGCCGGGCCGGTGTTGAGCAGCTGATACCAGCTTCCGTCTCTTGCCGACGCCACCTCGCTCCAGACCGGAGCCTCCGCCGGCGGGGGCGTAAACTCCGGCGCCAGCGAAACCGGCTGGAGGCGGGCGCACCCAGCAAGCAGGAGCGCAGCACATAGCCGGAGGGCGATTTTCACCCGGCTAGCTAGAGCAGCGTGCAGGCCGGTGGACCACCTTTCACAAGGGCGCCGGGCTGAGCGGGCTGGGCTTCGAAGCCGTCGCGGAACCGATAGTTGATCGTGAGCGGCACCGACGCCGAGCAGTTGTTGGCGGCGTTGCTTTCGCCGTCGACCGTGTCCACGCACGCGCCGAAGAAGAAGCTGCCGTCGCTCTCCGGGGCCTGGACGGAAGATGTATTGGGCAAGGTCTGCCCCGCCATGATGCCGGCGATCATGCTGCTGCCAATCTCGGTGTCGCCGGTGTCGATCGTGGCGTCGTTTGAGAGGTAGAAGCGCAGCGCGGTTGCTGGTGAGGCGCCGGCACCGCTGTTGCTGATCTGAGTGGTAACGTTCAAGGAGTCGCCAAAGAAAAGTTCGTTGGTGCTTGTGTTGAGGCTACTAATGGTCAGGTCAGAATCCATACTGACCCCCTCAGGCATCAACGGGATGTCACACGGAGTTACCTCAAGCTGCACCAAATCAAACTGAATGTTGCGGGACTGATAACCCTCGCGAAACACGGTAGCGTTGGCCCCGCTTGTCTGCGAAGCCAGACCAGAATAAATGCCATTAGCTGGATTACTGTAAGCCGTCAGGCCAACGTTGTTTCCGATGATTGCCGCCAAGGGTACTGGCTGCATGGTGATCGCGTCGGTGACGGTTCCCGTGAGCTCTCCTGCCTCAAACCCGATGGGCTCGAGTATATGGAGGCCAAAGCTGGGGTCTTCCGGAATACAGTATTCCTCATTATCCGCAATCATGTTGCCGTTAACATCCAGGCCTTCGTTTCGACACTGACTCAATGAGATGGCGAAATCGCGAGTGGCTTCAAAACGAAACTCGATATCGAAAGGCTCAAAGATGCAGCCCTGATCAATCAACTCCAATGTCCCAGGGTCTCCGACTGGAGGGACGATTTCTGTCAGGGTACTGCCATCGACCTGAAAAATCCGTATGAAAACACCAGCGCCCTCAAATGGCTCACTGGTCGTCATCGAAATTCCCGCCCCGAATGACGGATCACTAAAACGAAACGGATAAACGTTGCCAGTGCTGGCAAAGTCGAATGCTCGAAAGAAAAACCAGTCCACGTCGGTATCGTCGCTGAAGTTTTGCACCTGTGGCAGCGGCGTATAGGGCGCAATCGGATACGCCGTCTCGAAGGTGTTATTCGGCTCGAACTCATCCGGCGCCGGCGGCGTCACCCCATCGCAAAACCCCGCCGATGCTCCCGCCTGAGCTTCACCGATAGACACGGCCAGAGCCAGCAACACAGTCTTCCATGGCAGCTTTTTTCTATTCCCAATCTGCACGAAACAGCCCCTTTCACATCCTGAGATTCGACCCGCCGAGTATAGCCGGAATCGTGCCAAGGCACTGATTTATCGCGAATTCGCAGTCCCGTCATGACTTCGTTAGGAAATGTTCAAGCTTTCTGGCGGCCAGGCGCCATGATCGAAGCTGACGCATCGACAGGGAGAAAGCTATGAACAAGCGGAGTGCGCTCCGTCATCTGTCTGCCCTGCTCCTGGCGGGCGGTACGGTGCTTGCCGCAGGCGCTCTCGCCCAAACAGGCGGAGGTTTTGAAATTCGTCGCAGCGTGATTGCAGGCGGTGGCGGGCAGGGTGCGGGGGGAGATTTTGTGCTGACCGGCACGGCCGGGCAGCCAGCAACGCAGGAGTCCGCGGGCGGCGACTTTACGGTGCGCGCCGGATTCTGGGCGCAGGAAAACGTTGTGCGCCCGGAGCTGATTTTTGCGAACGGATTTGAGTAAGGAGGGTTTGTTATGAAACGGATCTACGTTTGTCTTATTGCCGGGCTGTGCGTGCTGAGTTTGGCTTCCGCGGCACCCCTGGAAACCGCTTTTACCTATCAAGGCCAGCTCAATCAGCTGGGTCGCCCGGCCAACGGCACCTTCGATTTTGAGGTGTCCCTGTTTGACGTTGCCGAAAACAGTTCAGCCCTGGCGCCCGCCCTGGTGGTCGAGGATGTGCAGGTTGTCGACGGCATTTTTTCGATCGAGCTGGATTTTGGGCTCACGGGGATCAGCGATGAACAGCTTTGGCTGGAAGTCGGCGTTCGCGACGGCAGGCAGATCGCGCTTTTTACGCCACTCACACCGAGGACCAAACTCGCACCCTCTCCCGCCAGCCTCTACGCACTGAGCGCCGGCGTGGCCGAAACGCTGGCTATCGGCAATCTCATTACGGTGGCAACGGTCGGCGGGGATTTCTCATCCGTTGCCGCGGCGCTGAACAGCATTTCCGACGCCAGCCCGGAAAATCCCTACCTGGTGCAGGTCGGTCCTGGTGAGTTTACGGAGACCGACCTGGTAGAGGTGCCGGGCAACGTGCACCTGCGAGGCAGCGGTATCCAGGCGACCACCATTGTCAGCGAGCGAACTGCCAGTCAGAACAACCCGGATGCCGCGACGCTGCAGCTGCTCGACGCCGCCCAAGCCAGCAATCTGACGGTGAGAAACCGCGGCGCCTCGGCAATCTCTCTCGGTGTATTCATGTCCAACGACGCAACGCTCAGCACCATCCTGGAAGACGTGAACGTCATCCTCGACGACAGCGGCGGCCTTGGCCATACGGCGATTTACCTGCTGGACGCTTCGCCCACGATCCGCAACGTCCGCGCCCAGGCCAGCGGCGCTACAACCGTGAATGCGGGGCTCGCCAGCATCAACAGCACTGCCGGATTTCCCCGGGCGTTGATCAGAAACTCAGTCTTTCTTGGTGCCGAAGTTTCAGAACTCTCCTGTAGCGACAACTCTGGTACCGGTATCGGTATGTTTTTGTCCGAGTCCTCGCCTGAGGTTTACGACAGCATCATCTGCGGTGATCATCGCGGAGTGCAGCTCTCGATCAACGGCAATCCCCGCTTTCAGCGTTCGCAAATTGCCGTCAGCACTGCTTCAAACGCTTTTCTCTTCGAGTCTTCCGGCGGATCGATTGGTATTGCCAACTCCCAGCTGCGCTTTATTGACAACAGCAGCAAGCTGACCGGGTCCGGCGGGTCGCTCATTTGCTTGGACAACTACGACATCAATTTCAGATCGCTGGTCGACGGATTCGGGACGGGGACCGCCTGCAACCAGTAGCACCAGTGGGGTGTCGCCGGTCTTAGCCCTCCCGGCTGGCGGCGCCTCACTTTTTCTTTCGATGACGGTCCCGGGCCGGCGGCGGATTCAGCCGGCTCAGATTCAGCCGCTGGCCGCACACCCAGGTTTTCTTGAGCGACCGAAAAACCTCACCGGGCATGCCGGAGGGCAGGTCGACGGTCGAGTGATCCTGCTCGATATTGATGCGTCCGATGTAACGTGAATCCAGCCCCGCCTCGCTGGCGATGGCACCGACGATATTGCCCGGTTTAACGCCGTGCTGGTGCCCGACGTCAATCCGGTAGCGGTCCATGCCCTTCTCCGGCTTGTCGCCATCTCGCCGGCCTTTGCCGCCGGAACGACGCGAATCGTCGCGAGGCCCTCGCCCTTTGTCGTTCCCTTTTTGCCCCCGCGGTTTGTCTCCCTTATGCCGGCTGCGTTGATCCCGCTCTTTGAAAGCAGGCGGATTCGGTTCGTCCTTCAGCAGCAGCGGCTGATCCCCAAGCGCCAGCTTGGCCACCGCAGCGGCGATATCGAGGGCGGGCACGTTGTGCTCCTGCTGGTACTGCTCGAGCAGCGACCGAAGAAACTCCAGCTCGCCGGCCGCCAGAGTATCCGTAATGCTCTGCTTGTAGTCGGCCATCCGCTTGTTGTTCACCATCTCGGTGGTTGGCAGCTCAAGCCGGGCGATGGGCTGGCGCGTGGCGCGCTCGATCGTTTTGAGCATGCGCCGCTCGCGAGGGGCGACAAACAGGATCGCCTCCCCCTGGCGGCCGGCGCGGCCCGTCCGGCCGATGCGGTGGATGTAGGCCTCAGCGTCATAGGGGATGTCGTAGTTAACAACGTGCGTGATCCGGTCGACATCGAGCCCCCGGGCCGCCACGTCCGTGGCTACCAGAATGTCCAGCGACCCACGCTTCAGCCGATCGATCACCTGTTCGCGGTTTTTCTGAACCATGTCGCCGTTGATCGCCGCCGCCGCGTGACCGCGAGCCTCCAGCCGCTCCGCCAGTTCGGTAGTCGCAATCTTGGTGCGGACAAAAATGAGCGTTGCGTCGAACGGCTCAACCTCCAGCACCCGGGTCAGGGCGTCCAGCTTGTGGAGGCCGCTTACCACCCAGTAACGCTGATTGATGGTATCGGCGGTGGCGGTCTTGGCTGCGATTTCGATCGTCGCCGGATCTTTCAGATGTCGCCGGGCGATCCGTTCAACTTCTTTTGGCATGGTCGCGGAGAACAGGGCCATCTGCCGCTCCCCCGGCGCCTGTTCCAGGATCCACTCCACGTCGTCGATAAACCCCATGCGGAGCATCTCGTCCGCCTCGTCCAACACCAGCGCCTTGAGGTTTTCCAGCTTGAGTGAGCCGCGCCGCATATGGTCCATGACCCGCCCCGGCGTACCGACCACCACCTGCACGCCTCGGCGGAGCTGGCGAAGCTGCTGGCCATATTCCTGCCCACCGTAGATCGGCAGCACGTGAAAGCCCGGCATTTTGCTGGCGTAGCGCTGGCAGGCCTCCGCGACCTGAATCGCCAGCTCGCGCGTGGGCGCAAGCACCAGCAGCTGCACGGCTTTGGACTTCAGATCCAGCCGCGCCAGCAGCGGCAGCGTAAAGGCCGCGGTTTTGCCGGTGCCGGTCGGCGCGTGACCCAGCAGGTCGCGTCCTTCCAGCAGCACCGGAATCGATTGCGCCTGAATCGGAGTGGGGTTTTCGTAGCCGACGGCGTCTAGCGCCTTGAGGAGACTGCCTGGCAGCTCGAGCTCAGCGAAGGTTAGCGGCGCATTGGGGGAATCGTTCATGAGCAGTTCCGGCGTCAGACCGGGCATAAGGGGCGCGCAGTATACCCGCCTCGCGGCCAGAGCGCGGTGTCGGGTTCCGCTGAGCCACTGCGTATCCCCTGTATGAACCAAGTAAGGGGACACACCATGAAACACGGAACGTTGCTGATTTTTTTGCTGATTTTCCAGGGGATTGCGGGCGCGGCACCGCTGGAAAGCGCCTTTAGCTACCAGGGTGAGCTGCAGCAGGGAGGGCAACCGGCGAGCGGCCAGTTCGACTTCTCGTTTGCTTTGTTCGACGCAGATACCGGCGGCTCGCCTCTGGGCTCAGCGATTGAGCTGCAGGACGTTGCCGTGGTCAACGGCATCTTCACCGTGCAGCTCGACTTCGGCATCTCACCGTTTGCCGGCGACCAGCTATGGCTGGAGATTGAGGTGGGTCCGGATGTGGCTACCCAACCGCTGGAACCTTTGCTGCCGCGCCAACCCGTCAGCGCTGTACCTTATGCACTGCACGCCGAGTTTGTCGCTATGGGGTCGGTGGGCTCGGGCGAAATTGCCAGCGGCGCGGTGGGGAGTGCGCAGATCGACGAATCTCAGGTGCAGCAGCGGATTCAGGGCACCTGTAGCGCGGGTACGGCGGTGACCGCCATCAGCGAAAGCGGCCAGGTGACCTGTCAGCCGACCGGCGACAGCGACTGGTCAGTCAGCCAAAACTTCGTCACTACCGATGGCGGCGCTGGCGTGGGCGGCGCTACCGGCCCGGTGGGTGCGGGGACGTTTGTAGTGCAGGACTATGATGCCACCAGCCTGGATTCTTTCGGCGGCATGTACGTGGATGTGGACAAGCTCGTGGAGGAAAAGCCTTTCTACGGCTACGCCGTAGCGGGACAGCCGCGGGCGTTTACGGAATTCGATGAGCAGACCGATCAATTTCGGGTCTGGAACGGCGCCTATACGCTGATCCTGGATCGGGAGGCTCGGCTGGGTGTGGGCGGCGCCGTTCCCGAACAGACGCTGCACGTTCAGGGCGATACGCGCATCGAAGGCCTCAGCCACTTTGGCACTGTCAATCGGGCGGTGCTGGCCAACGTCGACGGGGACCTGGTTCTGGGGCCTCAAGTGCAGAGTAGCCGAGTCAAAGCTATTTCACACACGGCTTTCGATCTCGCAGACCCAACCGCCAGTGCAGAGCGCGTTCAAAACTTCCAGGGCGTTTACCTGGAAAAGGCCAGCGGTTTTTTCGCCGATCTTTTTGCACCCCTGGACCTGCCCAACGGCTCGGTTATCACGGCACTGGAGTTCTTTTACGTCGATGACTCGGTCGGCCAACTGACCTTGCAGCTACGTCGAAACGAACATGCAACCAATAGCTCGACTCCGATTCTGAGCGGACAAACATCCAGTGCATCCGCAAACGTGAGGACGCTGGCGTTTCTGGATCAGAACATTGTTGTAAACAATCAAGTAGGGACGCTGTATCTTGCTGGCTCTGTGTTCACTGCCAGCGACTTTAATCTACAGATCCGGTCAGCCAGGGTCACCTACGTTGAGCCGTAATTCGTCGGAGCGCTAGCGAGTCATCCAATGGGATGAGCCCAGGTCAGCGACCAGCCCATCGTACAGCTGGTC
>JBCDKA010000083.1:0-17428 GCA_038747195.1 Pseudomonadota bacterium | reverse complement strand
GAGTTCTCCGCGTTCACCGGCCTGATCGCGCCGGACGAAAAGACCATCAGCTACCTGGCAGGCCGGCCCTATGCGCCCGTAGGTAACCGCTGGGACGAAGCGGTGGAACACTGGCGAGCGCTTCGCAGCGACGATGAAGCGACATTCGACAAAGTGCTTTCCATCGACGTGAGCGAGGTTCCGCCGACCGTCACGTGGGGCATCAGTCCCCAGCATGCGGTGGCGGTCACGGACGGGGCGCCGGAACTGGACACCGCGGACAGCAGCGAGCAGCGTGCCGAGTTCACGCAAGCGATGGACTACATGGGTCTTAAGCCCGGCCAGCCGCTGATCGGGCTGCCGATCGACGGCGCGTTTATTGGCTCATGCACCAATGCCCGGCTGAGTGACCTTCGATCCGCCGCTGCGGTCCTCAAAGGGCGCAGGGTCGCCGAGGGGGTCAGAGCCATTTGCACCCCGGCCTCCGCGCAGGTGAAGCAAGCGGCTGAGCGGGAGGGGCTGGATCAGGTTTTCACTGGCAGCGGCTTTGAGTGGCGGGAACCCGGCTGCTCCCTGTGTTTCAACGCCGGCGGCGAGGGGTTTGGACCGGAGCAACGGGTGGTGTCGAGCACCAACCGAAACTTCCGCGGCCGGCAGGGCCCCCGCACCCGCACACATCTCGCCAGCCCGGCGTCGGTGGCCGCCGCCGCTGTCGCCGGATGCATCGCGGACGTGCGCCAATATCAGGAGGCAGCGGCATGAAGCCGTTTACGGTGCACCAGGGCGTCGCCGCCCCGATCATGCAGGACAACATCGATACCGATCAGCTGATCCCGTCCCGAGAGATGAAGCGGGTGAGCAAGAGCGGGCTTGGCGCCGGCCTGTTTGCCGGCTGGCGCTACCGCTACGACGGCAGTCAGAAAATCGGGCCGGCCGAAGACTTCGTGCTGAACCAGCCGGCTTACCGCGACGCCAGCATTTTGCTGAGCGGCCGCAACTTCGGCTGTGGCTCATCGCGCGAGCATGCCGTCTGGGCGCTCACCGATTTTGGTATCCGAGCCATCATCGCCGAGGGCTTTGGCGCCATCTTTCGAATGAACTGCGGCCGCAACGGACTGCTCGCAATCGACCTGCCGGCTGACCAGATCACCGCGCTGCAGCGGTTCTGTGAGGCTGACCCTCAGGCACATCGGCTGACAATCGACCTTACGAACAACCGGGTCGATGCCGGTGATCAGCACAGCTTCGCGTTCTCAATCGATGAGGCCGACCGCCACATGCTGCTCAACGGGCTGGATTTCATCGACTTCAGCCTGCAGTTCCGGGACGACATCAACCGCTTTGCCGAAGCCTATCGTCAGCAGCATTCCTGGGCGGTACTGCCGCCGCCGTCGAACGTCGGCTGACCAGCCATGCTCAACCTAAAACGGGCCCGCGCAGCAACTGCGCGGGCCCCTTGATGGATGACCTTTCCCGCTACCCGTCGTCAGTCGTGGACGTGGTCACCATTGTGGTCGTGGTGATGGTGAGTGCCGTCAGCGTGGGTGTGACCACCGCCGCGACGCGGCATCGTGTCCTCAAAATCTTCCGGACCGTGCGGATGATTGTGCGCATTGTTGACGCACCACTTGTAGAGAATCGGATCGCGTTTGGCGAGCCGGGCTGCTGACCGCAGCTCGTTCTGATCGGGTGTGCTCCACGGGTTGTAGTGGAAGTGGTTGAATAGCTTCGAGTCGGTGCGACCGATGGCGATACAGCCAAACTCACTGGCGAAAGCACCGTGGTTGATATACGGCGGACGCCAGAAGTAGCCACCCGTGGGCAAATCACCAAACTGCATCATCCAGGACGTGCCCCAGAGGTGATATCCCTCCTCCGCACAGTCGTGGTAGGAGATATTGTCCTGATGGAAATCCGGGGTCATGCAGTACAGAAACGTCATGGCGTAGGTCTGCGGATTGAAGTTCAGCAGCTTGATCATGCACCCCGACGCCACCGACGGACTGACCAGATTGCCCGGCTGCCAGACGATGTCACCAAAAGAGTCGACATCATGATAGAGCTCGGCGCGAGATTGCGGGTGATGCTGATCGCTATCCACGCGACTCGGTTCTGCCGTGTTGTACATCATCAGCAGGAGCGCACCCTGATCGCTGGTGATCTCCGGCAGCGCGTAACCCGCCGGGACATAAAAATAGTGGCCCTTGCGACAGCTCTTGTCGCCGACCTGAATGTTGCCTTCAACAACGATGAACTCGAGCTCCGAGTAGCTGAACCCGGGCGCCTGACGGTACCCGCCGGCGAGCTGCACGGTCATGGTGCAGGACCCGATTTCGGTATCGAAGCTGAGCATCTTGTAGCTGAAACCGACGCCGAAGCCCGGCAGGGTCATGTTCTTGAAGGGTACGTCGCGATCGCAAAACGGTTCGATATGTGGTCTGGACATGTTTCTAATCCCCTTCAGTAGACAACAACGTGTTCGCCGTCGGGCTTCACCGGCAGCTCTTCTTCTTTGATTTTGACCCGCTGATCACCGTCAGCGTTGAAGCCATACTTCTTCAACCGCTCGAAGAACTCTTCGTACCACTGATCGCGAGAGGGGTTGAGCGCCTTCATCTCCGCGACAATTTTCTGGTAGCGCTCTTCTTGTTCCTTGCCCTCCTGCTCCAGCCACTCGCGCACTTCGTCCGGCAACTCCCGGTCGATCTTGGTATAGATAAAGGTCATAGGTTCCTCCGCTCCTGTGAATTTTGATTCAAGCCTTCGGCGCCGGATCAATCAAGACTCAGCTCCATGGCGTACTTATAGCGTTTGGGGTTGTAGAGACAGTCGAGCACATCGACGATGCGTGGACCTTCGACCGACGACAGACGCCGGATGGACAGCAGCGCCGTGCCGGGCTCGACGTCCAGCTCAGCCGCCACCGACGGTGTCGCCGGCTCGGCGCTGAGCACCTGGCTGACGTTGCTCAGCCTCAGCCCGTTGTCGTGGAAGATCTCCAGCCGGGGTGTCGACTCGAGCTTGCTGCGGGTATAGCCCCGACGGATACCGGCAGTCCAGCTCACGTAGTAAGCAAACGGCTCACCGTCTTCGTTGCTGCGGACCCGCACGAGCTTGTGCACCTTGTCGCTGGGCGTAAGATCGAGAAGGTCCCGAATCGATTCCGGTGGTACGAGCCGTTCAATCGACAGCACCCTGACGCTGCTGTGTTTGCCCATCTCAGCGAGGTTTTCCAGCATCCCCACCAGCGGCGCCCGAACGGGCTGCGGTGAGTACTGATAGGTCACGTGGGAACCTTTGCCACGGAAGCGGGCGATCAGGCCCTCAGCCGCAAGCTCATCCATGGCCCGCTTGGCGGTGATCCGGGAGATTGCAAAAGCGTCTGCGAGGCGCTGCTCGCTCGGGATCTGGCTTTTGTAGGCCAGCTTGCCGTCATAGATGGCACCGCGCAGGACGGTGTAAAGCTGATAATAGAGCGGGGCTCGGGACATCGAACCGCTGCTGACCAGATCCCAATCCGGCCGGATAGCGTTCAGCGATTCGTCCACCGTCAGTTGTGGCATGGCCCCTTTATTTGCGCGTCAGCGCACCCCTCGTTTTCGTAAGTGTGCCCCGCCGGCGGTGCCGGCGGGGCCTTCCATTAAATCAGAACATGATGCTGGCGCGCAGGCCGAACTCCTGTCGATCGTTGGGTGCCACGTTGACCCCCTGCTGCACAAAGAAGTTGCCGAAGTCCACCGGGAACGCCGTGTCCGAGAACCGGGCACCGCTGGCCCAGGCGTCAACGTCGAACAGGTTGTTGACGAACAGCTCAACCCGATACTTGTCGGTCTCCGCGCCGAACCGAACGTCGGTGATGAAATAGTCTTCGGTAAACGCCAGATTACGCTCGTCGGTAAACGTTTCGCCGAAATAGTTGATGTCGGTACGGGCAAAACCCTCCCAGGCACCAGGCAGATCGAAACGGTAGGTTGAGGTCAGGTTGCCGCTCCACTTGGGCACCCGCGGTACCGACAGGCCTCTGACGTCAGAGAAACCAAAAATCGCTTCACCGAAGTTGAAGATGTAGCGGGTGTACTCGGTATCAACGTAAGCCACGCTGGCGTCAACGGTCCAGCCGTCCACAATCGTACCGCCCACGTCCACTTCGAAGCCTTTCAGGTCGGCGTCACCGTCCAGCAGAATGTTCCGAGCATTGAAGAACGGCTCCAGCACACCCGTCTCCGGATTTGGGAGCTGACGGGTTGTGACGTCCCCGATAACACCGTCATAGGTACAACCCGGGGCGCCGATAGCCACGTCATTAGCGGTGCAGGTTTCGTTGATCAACCCGCTGGAGCGACCCTTGATGCCGACCCACTCATTCCACCACACGGCAACGTTCAGGTAACCGGCACCGTCAAATAGCACCTGCTTCCAGCCGAGCTCAAAGGCGTCCAGTTCCTCCTGGGGCAGAGATTCGTTCAGTCCCGGAAATTGCGCCAGGTACTGCGCGCGCTCTTGCTCATCAGCGTTGAGGAAGAAGTCGTTGGCGTCACCCGGCACAACACCCAGCGCATAGCTGGCGTAGAGCGTGGTGTCCTGACCCGGCTGCCAGCGGGCGATCACGCGGGGCAGAAATTCGTTGAACTCAAATTCCGGCGCGTTGTTCAGCCCGTCGGGGCCGGTGACGCCGCCCTTGGTTAGCGTGTCCTGCTGATAGCGTCCCTCAGCGGTCAGAGTGATCGTATCGGTCAGGTCAAAATCCAGCGAGGCAAAGATCCCGAGAACCTCGGCCTCGTCAGACTGACCAAAGCCGTTGGGGAAAGGCCCTAGCAGGAACGGATTGCCGCCCGCCCCCGGCACGCAGTCAGACTGATCGTTGCCAGGCTCGAGGCCGATACAGCCGAACATGAAGGTGCCGCCGGTAAGCGAAGAGGTGAACTCCTGCTCGTAGTAGTTCACGCCAGCTGACCAGCGCAGTCGACCGTCCTGAGGGCCGGTCAGGCGAATTTCGAAGCTCTGGTCTTCGAGATTCTGGGGGTCATTGGAGAAACCACCGGGAAAGGCAGACAGGTCAAAGTCCCGGATAAAGTTGGCCTGCTGGTCGTTGACACCAAGGACGACATCCAGATCCATCCCGTTGTCGAAGCTGTAGGTGGCGTGTGCGCTCAGGCGCAGGGTCTCGCGAATCAGGCCGATATCGTTGATCCCCGGAACGCCTGGAGGCAGGGGCGCGCTGCCAAATACCTCGGCAAGCGAAAGACCAGCACCGTTGAGGCCCGGAGGAAGCGTTGTGTTGCCGTCGATCACGCGGCTACCCGTCACCGGAATGGTGCTGTCAACGTCCGGCACCTGGCCGCAGATAAAGTTAACCGGGTTGACCGTTTCGCCGGCAGGCGTAGTGATCGTGCGGCCGCTACAGGAATCGTTGACGCGACCTGCGACATAGGCCTGCGCCGGCGCGCCGTCGTCGTCTTCCGAGTAAGAGGCGCGGAAGCGAACGCTCAAGTTATCGCTGGGCTGCCAGAGCAACTTGGCGGAGATGGTCTCGGTGTTTTCGTCACCTAAGCGACCGCCATCAGACGCCGTGAAGTGCCCCTGCTTGTCGTAGACACGGGCGCTCAGGCTACCGGACAGGACGTCCGGGATGAGCGGCCCTTCCACAAACGCGGTGACGTCGAAGCGGCTGCGATGGGTCCCGCTGACGTTCACCTCACCGCCGAATTCTTCCATGCTGGGGTCGCGCGTGATGAAGTTCACTGCGCCGCCAAAGGTGTTACGGCCGAAATAGGCGGACTGGGGTCCTTTGATCACCTCGACTCGCTCAATATCCATGAGTGAGAGTGACGTACCGCCGTTGAGCACGTAGACGCCGTCGATAAACAGCGCGCCGGTTTCAAAGCTGGGGGAAAACTGGGCTTGGTTCAGGCCCCGGAAGCGCAGCTGCGTGTTGTAGCGGCCGGGCTGGTTCTGGCCTTGGTTGAAGAAGTAAAAGCCCGAGGCAAGCTGCGACAGGTCTTCAAGACCGGTGAGGCCACCTTCCAGAATGTCGAGTGAGGACACGGAGGTGATGGCGATGGGAATCTCCTGGAGACTCTCCTCGCGCTTTCGCGCCGTAACCACGATTTCCTCCAGGCCGCTTTCGTCGTCGCCCGACTGGGCCAGTGCGGACTGGGCTGGCACCGCCAGGCAGCCGGCAATCAACGTGGATAACAGTAACTTTCGGTGCATGGTAGAACCCCTCTGCTGCAAATACTGACGCTGTTGCCAGCCAGCTTCGCCGTCGGGATCTGATGCACACAGTCGACAGCGGCGTCGCCGGACCTATGATCGCCGTCTCGTCGACAGGGTCAGCTCCGCTGACGAGACGGTCTCGACAGTAGCATTGTCATATCGTTATATCAATATGACATTTATGGATGCGGGAGCGCCGGCTAGAAAAACGACGTTCACGCGCTCGCGGCCGGTGGACAAACGATCACCGGCCGCCTTCTGAGTAAGTCACTCGCCGTTCGGGTGATCCATCTTTTGGGCGTCCACCACCGCCAGCGCCGTCACGTTCACAACCCGGCGTACGGTGGCGGTGGGTGTGAGCACGTGGGCCGGCTTGGCTGCCCCGAGCAGCAGCGGACCCACCGCCACCGCGTCGGCGAGCACCTTGGTCATAAAAAACGAGATATGGGCTGACGCCTGATCCGGCATGATCAGCAGGTTAGCGCTGCCCGTCAGCGGAGAGTGAGGCGCAATCTTCTGACGAAGCTCAGGCACCAGGGCGGTATCCACCTTCATCTCGCCATCAACCTCCAGCGCCGGATCGAGTTCGCCCACCAGGTCGAGGGCCTGCCGCATCTTCTCGCTGGAGGGATCGCTGTGGCTGCCAAAGTCGGAATGGCTGACCATGGCCACCTTCGGCTCCAGCCCAAACTCGCGCACCCGCTCAGCCGCGAGCAGCGTGGCGTCGGCAATTTCTTTGGCGCTTGGGTTGGCGTTGACGTGCGTATCGCAGACAAACACCTTGTGCTCTGCGGTGCCCATCACCGATAGCGACGATGCCTGGCTCACGCCGTCGCGTAAGCCGAGGACGCCGAGCACATGCGCGAGCTTCTTGTTGTATCGCCCCACCACCCCGGCGATCATCGCGCCGGCTTCGCCTCGTTCCACCATCAGCGCGGCGATCACCGTATTGCGCGTGCGCACGACATACTTTGCGGTCGCCGGCGTGATGCCACGCCGCTGCATCTTTTCGTAGTAAAGCGTCCAGTAGTCCCGGTAGCGAGGATCATCTTCCGGATTGACCACCTCAAGGTCGCGCTCGGGATCGATGCGCAGGCCAAGTTTCTTGATACGCATGGCCAGCACGCTCGGGCGCGCGACCAAAATAGGGATCGCCAGACCGTCATCAAGCACGTTCTGAACCGCCCGCAGCACCACCTCTTCTTCGCCCTCAGCGAACACCACCTTGCGAGGATCCGCTTTCGCACGCTCAACGATCGGCTTCATCAGCATCGTTGACCGGAACACCATCTGGTTGAGCTGCTCCAGATACTCGTTCATGTCGCTGATCGGTCGGGTGGCCACGCCCGACGCCATCGCGGCCTCCGCCACCGCCGGCGCCACGTGGACAATCAGTCGCGGATCAAACGGTTGCGGGATCAGGTATTCACGCCCGAACTGGGGCAGCTCGCCGCCGTAAGCCTGCGCGCTAATGTCGCTCGCTTCGATCCGCGCCAGCCCGGCGATGGCCCGTACCGCCGCCATCTTCATTTCCTCGGTGATCCCCGTGGCACCCACGTCCAGCGCGCCGCGGAAAATATAGGGGAAACACAGCACGTTGTTGACCTGGTTTGGGTAATCCGAGCGACCGGTTGCCATGATCACGTCATCCCGGGCGCTGTGCGCCTCCTCGGGCATAATCTCGGGCACCGGGTTGGCCAGCGCGAGGATGATCGGGTTAGGCGCCATGGAGCGGACCATCGCCTGATCGACAACGCCGGGCGCTGACACGCCGAGGAACACATCCGCGCCGTCCATCGCTTCGGCCAGCGTCCTGGCGGACTCCGCGGTGGCGTAGCGGGCCTTGGGGTCGTCAGCAGACAGATTGTCTCTACCCTTGTGCACCACCCCGGCCCGGTCGGTGACCAGCACGTTCTCCGGCTTGAGACCGAGGCTGACCAGCAGGTCCAGGCAGGCGATCCCGGCGGCGCCGGCGCCGGAAGCGGCCAGGCGCACCTCCTCGATCGACTTTCCCACCATCTCCAGCGCATTGAGCAGCGCCGCAGCCGTGATAATCGCCGTGCCGTGCTGGTCGTCGTGAAACACGGGAATGTTGATCCGCTCCCGCAGCTTGCGCTCCACCAAGAAACACTCGGGCGCTTTGATGTCCTCGAGATTGATGCCGCCAAAGGTCGGCTCCAGCGCCGCAATAATGTCCACCAGCTTGTCCGGATCGTCCTCGTTGATCTCGATGTCGAAGACGTCCACGCCGGCAAACTTCTTGAACAGCACCGCTTTCCCCTCCATCACCGGCTTCGCCGCTAGCGGGCCGATCGCGCCGAGCCCGAGGACCGCCGTGCCGTTGGTGACCACCGCCACCAGATTGCTGCGCGCCGTGACCTCCGACGCGCTGGCCGGATCCTTTTCGATCAGCTCGCACGCGGCCGCAACGCCCGGCGAGTAGGCCAGCGCCAGCTCGTCCTGGGTGGTAAGGGTTTTGGTTGCCGCCACCTCGATTTTGCCGGGGGTGGGCAGACGGTGGTATTCGAGCGCTCGTTCTTTCAGGTCATTGCTCATGGCGCAGGCTCCACAGGCAGAGGCGCCGCATGCGCGACGCGTTGCTGGAAAACCGCTGGCGAGACCCGAAGACGGGACCGCCGGGGCGGCTCAAAGCGGTGTCAGGCGGCCTCAACCGATTCGTCGTATTGACCGGTGGCAGCCAGCCCGTTGCAGCGCGCCCGGTGTGCGAGGATCGCCTGGGCTGCGGCCACATTTTGCGTAATATCTTCGCCCCACTTCAGCAACGCGCCATGCTGCAGCGCGCGGCCATAGGAAAAGCTCAGCGGCCAGGGGTGAGGTCCGACACTGTTCATGGCATCGAGATGCTGGGTGGCGACAATCTCCGACTGGCCGCCCGACAGAAACACGATCCCCGCCGTAGAAGCCGGCACGGCGTTGTAAAGACACTGCAGCGTGGCTTCGGCCACCTCCGGCACGCTCGCCTGCTCGGCGCACTCGTCGCCGGCAATGACCATGGAGGCTTTCAGAATGGTGCCTTCGAGGAGAACCCCCTGCTCAAAGAGCGCGCTGAAGAGACTCTTCAGCGTCGCCTCGGTCACTTCGTAGCTCGTGTCCAGGTCGTGGCTCCCGTTCATCAGCACCTCTGGCTCGACGATCGGCACAATGTCAGCCTCCTGGCAAAGAGCCGCATACCGCGCCAGGGCGTGGGCATTGGCGTCCACACAGGCGCTGGTGGGTGCGTTGTCGTCGATCTTGATCACGGCCCGCCACTTGGCAAAACCCGCACCCAGCTTGGCGTATTCCGCCAGGCGGTCGCGCAGACCGTCGAGGCCCTCGGTAATCATCTCTCCGGGATGGCCGGCCAGCAGATGGGCGCCTTTGTCGACCTTGATGCCCGGAATGATTCCGGCCTTCTTCATCAGGTCGACAAACGATTGGCCGGTGCTGGCCGTCTGGCGGAGCGTTTCGTCATACAGAATGGCGCCGGATATATGCTGACCGAGATCGGGGGTGGACAGCAGCATTTCGCGATAGGCACGGCGGTGGTCTTCCGTACTCTCAAGGCCAATCTGGTCGAAGCGTTTTGTGATGGTGCCGGTGGATTCATCGATGGCGAGAATCCCTTTACCGGCCGCCACCATCGCCTGGGCGGTGCGGGTGAGCTGTTCTACGTTCATGGGTTTCCTTTGTGTCGGGCAGCTGGCCGGCTCAGGTAGCCGAAGCTCCTGCCCGAGCTTTTAGCATGGCCACCGCAGGCAGTTCACGACCCTCAAGAAATTCCAGGAACGCACCGCCGCCGGTGGAGATATAGGAGATCTGGTCGGCAACGCCGAACCGCTCGATCGCTGCGAGGGTGTCACCGCCGCCGGCGATGGAAAAGGCGCTGGACTCAGCCACGGCTCGAGAGACGGCCGCCGTTCCCTCGCTGAAGGCGGGAAACTCAAAGACGCCAACCGGCCCGTTCCAGACCACGGTGCCCGCGGCACCGATCATGCCGGCATAGCGCGCGGCGGTACGGGGCCCGATGTCCAGGATCATTTCATCCGGCTGAACGTCAGCGACAACGCAGGTGCGCGCCTGCGCGTCAGCGCTGAAGCTGTCGCCCACCACGACGTCCTCCGGTACCGGAATCTCAGCGTTGGCCGCCCGGGCAGCTTCCATCAGGGTCGCCGCCTGATCCACCAGATCCGGTTCGTACAGTGATTGACCGACCGCGTGTCCCGCAGCCGCGATAAAGGTGTTGGCGATCCCGCCACCGACGATGAGCTGGTCAACGTTTTTTGACAGCGCCTCAAGCACGGTCAGCTTGGTGGAAACCTTGGCCCCACCGACAATCGCCATCATGGGCCGGCTGGGCTCATCGGTGGCCTTGGCCAGCGCCTCAAGTTCCCCGGCCAGCAGGGGTCCGGCGCAGGCCACCGGTGCATACTCGGCAACGCCGTGCGTCGAAGCCTGAGCGCGGTGGGCGGTGCCAAAGGCATCCATGGCGAAGACATCGCAGAGGGACGCCATCCGCTGGCTCAGCGCCGGGTCGTTGGCCTTCTCGCCCGGATTAAAACGAACGTTCTCGCAAAGCACCGCCCGGCCCGGCTCGCAGTCGATACCGTCCAGCCAGTTGCTGATCAGCGGCACCTGAGCGCCGAGCAGCGCCGACAGATGTTCGGCGACCGGGGCCATGGAAAACGTCGGGTCGAACTCGCCTTCCGTAGGACGCCCCAGGTGGGACAGAATCATGACCCGGGCGCCGGCATCCATCGCCATGCGGATGGCCGGCAAGGCCGCCTGGATCCGGGTATCGCTGCTGACCTTGCCGTCAGCGAGCGGCACGTTTAAGTCTTCCCGGATCAGCAGGCGCTTGCCGCTGAGCTCGATGTCCTTTAAGCGCAGAAAACCCACGCCTGCCGTCACGCGTTGACCACAGCCAGCGTTGTGTCGAGCATCCGGTTGGAAAAGCCCCACTCGTTGTCGTACCAGGACAGGATCTTCACCAGCTTGCCGCCGATCACCTTGGTGAGGCCGGCATCAAAGTTGGAAGACTCCGGGGTGTGGTTGAAATCGATCGACACGAGCGGCGCGTCGTTGTAGCCCAGAATGCCCTTGAGCGGCCCTTCCGCTGCGGCCTTGACCGTCGCATTGACCTCCTCAACCGTGGTGTCGCGGCTGGCGATGAAGCTCAGGTCGACGACCGACACATTGATGGTCGGAACCCGCATGGCAAACCCGTCGAGTTTGCCGTTGAGCTCAGGAAGCACCTTACCCACCGCGCTGGCCGCGCCGGTTTTGGTGGGAATCTGAGACATGGTGGCCGACCGTGCACGCCGCAGGTCCTTGTGGAAAACGTCCGTCAGGACCTGATCGTTCGTATAGGCGTGAATAGTGGTCATCAACCCCGACTCGACGCCAATTGCCTCGTGCAGCGGCTTGACCACCGGCGCCAGGCAGTTGGTGGTACAGGAAGCGTTCGACACCACCTGATGTTCGGGTTTGATGACGTCGTGGTTGACCCCGTACACGACCATGGCGTCAGCGTCTCCGGCGGGCGCAGAAATGACCACCTTACGGGCGCCGGCGGACAGATGCAGACCCGCCCGTTCCCGGCTCGTGAAGATCCCGGTGCACTCCATGACGGCGTCGACGCCCATCTCACCCCAGGGCAGCTTGGCCGGATCACGCTCGGCGAAGACTTTCACCCGATCGCCGTTGATCACCAGGTCCTCGCCCTGCACCTCGACGGTCCCCGGGAACCGGCCGTGAGCCGTATCAAACTGAGTCAGGTGGGCGTTGGTTTGGGGGTCACCGAGGTCGTTGATGGCGACGACATCGAACTCACCGGCGCGACCTGATTCGTGAATCGCTCGAAGCACGTTGCGACCGATACGTCCGTATCCGTTGATGGCAATTTTGACGGCCATGAAGTTGTCTCCGTTGAGTGTTAGGGGCGGTTCTGCACCAGCTTCTTGCCCCGAGCAACCACGTTGTCCGGGGTAAAGCCAAAGTGCCTGAAAAGTTCTGGGGCCGGTGCTGAAGCGCCGTAGCTGTGCATGCCCACGACGTCGCCGTCCAGCCCGGTGTAGCGATACCAGTAGTCGGCGCTTGCGGCCTCTATCGCCAGGCGCGCCCTGACGCTGCTCGGCAGCACCGCCTCGCGGTAGGCCTCCGGCTGTCGATCAAACGCAGAGGTGCAGGGCATGGAAACCACCCGGGTGCCGATGCCTTCAGCTTCGAGCGTTTCCGCCGCGGCCATGGCCAGCGTCACCTCCGAACCGGTGGCGATCAAAATGAGTGCCGGGGTCTCACTCGAGCTGTCCTTGAGCACGTAGCCGCCTCGTTCTACCGAGGCCAGGGTGTCCGCGTCGCGCTGCTGATGCGGCAGTCCCTGGCGGGTCAGCACCAACGTTGTTGGGCCGTCACGCCGCTCGACGGCCGCCTTCCAGGCCCAGGCCGTCTCCACCGTATCGCAGGGGCGCCAAACCTCGAGGTTCGGAATCAGCCGCAGGCTGGCCACGTGTTCAACGGGCTGGTGAGTCGGACCATCTTCACCCAGGCCGATCGAGTCGTGGGTGTATACATGAATCGAAGCTGCCGGAATCAGCGCCGACATGCGCACAGCGTTTCGGGCGTAGTCCGAGAACACGAGAAAGGTACCGGTGTAGGGGATGATCCCTCCGTGCAGCGCCATCCCGTTGGCCATGGCGGTCATGCCGAACTCACGCACGCCGTAGTTGACGTAGTTGCCGTCTCGATGGCTGGCGGTGATGTCGGTACTGGCGCTGTGCCGGGTGTTGTTGGAACCGGTCAGGTCGGCGGAGCCCCCCACCATTTCCGGCACCGCGGCGCCGATCGCCTCCAGGGCCATGCCGGACGCCTTCCGAGTCGCCACGCTGGCGGCACCCGCCTGGCAGTCGCGAATGTACTCGTCGATCAGCTCGGACCACCCTTCCGGCAACGCGCCGCTGATCAGCCGCTTGAGCTCGGCTGCGAGCTCCGGTTCAGCGGCCTCGTATGCGGCAAGCTGCTGGTCCCAGGCCTGCTGGTCCTCGGCGCCGCGCGCGCGGGCGTTCCAGCCGGCGTAAATATCTTCCGGTATTTCGAACGGCGGGTGCTCCCATTGAAGCTGCACCCGGGTTGCCGCCACTTCGTCGTCACCCAGCGGCGCGCCGTGAGTCGACGCCGTACCCTGTTTGTTCGGTGAGCCAAAGCCGATCATGGTTTTGCAGCAGATCAACGTGGGTTGGTCACGGTTCTCGCGGGCGGACTTCAGGGCGCTGACGAGCGCCGCCGGGTCGTGTCCGTCGACCGCGTCGATGACCTGCCAGCCGTAGGACCGGAACCGGGCCGGCGTATCGTCGGTGAACCAGCCGTCCACCTCACCGTCAATCGAAATGCCGTTGTCATCGTAAAGACAGATCAGCTTGCCCAGCTTCAGCGTGCCCGCCAGCGAGCACACCTCGTGTGAAATGCCCTCCATCAGGCAACCGTCACCGGCCAGCACGTAGGTAAAGTGATCGACGATCGAATGGCCGTCTCGATTGAAGCGAGCCGCCAGGATCGACTCGGCGAGCGCCATGCCAACCGCGTTGGCCAGGCCCTGCCCCAGCGGCCCGGTGGTGGTCTCAACCCCCGGCGTTTCCGCAAATTCGGGATGGCCCGCCGTCGTGGAATGCAGCTGACGGAAATTGCGCAGTTCGTCGATATCCAGGTCGTAGCCGGCGAGGTGCAGCACCGAGTAGATCAGCATCGAGCCGTGGCCGTTGGACAGCACGACCCGATCGCGGTCGAACCAATTCGGATCCGCGGGGTTGTGGCTGAGAAAATCGTTCCAGAGCACCTCAGCGATGTCCGCCATGCCCATGGGCATTCCGGGGTGGCCACTGTTAGCGGCCTGCACCGCATCCATGCTGAGCGCACGGACGGCGTCAGCAAGCTTCTTTCGATCGGGCATTATGTCTGACTCACGGATCAGTTAGCAGAGGCGGGCGCCGAATTCTCCCAAATCGAGCCCTCGCCGGAGCCGCGAATTGTCCCTCAGCCACAAGCCCGCCGCAAGGGCGGATGCCGGATCGGCGGGCCCGTCAGTCGGCGCTGGTTCGAATCAGCTTGAGGACCCGCTCGCGGAGCCCGTCTGCGGTGGCTTCACTGGCCGCCACCAGCTCTCCGGTGCGCAGGCGAACACGGCTGAAAAGCTTACGCCACGGGCCGCGAAACGCGCCGCCGTCAGAATGGCTGAAATAGCTGCCCCAAAGCCCGTCCAGCGCCATCGGCACCACGGGGACGGGTCGACGCTTAAGAATCCGCTCCACACCTTTCCGAAAGGTTGCCACCTCGCCGTCATCGGTCAGAGCGCCCTCCGGGAAGATACAGACCACCTGCCCGTCCGCCAGCTCCGTGTCGATGCGGTCGAAAGCCGCGTCGAGCACCTCGGGGTTTTCTTTGGCGCCCGCGATGGGAATCGTTTTGGCGGCGCGAAACAGCCAGCCCAGCATCGGCCAGCGGAAAATCTTGTAGTACATGACAAAACGCACCGGCCGCGGCACGCTGCCGCCGATCACCAGCGCGTCCACGTAGCTCACATGGTTGCAGACCAACAGCACCGGCCCGTCAGCCGGAATCCGATCCATATCGTTAAGCCGCACGCGATAGAGCGTCCGTACCAGCACCCAGGCGGCGCAACGCAAAAGAAACTCCGGCACCAGCGTAAAGATGTAGAGGGCCACCACGGCGTTCAGCACCGCGGTCAGGGCAATCAGCTGGGTCACGTCCAGGCCCAGGCTCAGGGCAGCGATCGAGTAGATGCCGGCCAGCACCATCAGCAGCGCGTTGAGCACGTTGCCGCCGGCGATGACGCGGGAGCGTTTGTCCGGTTCGCTGCGATGCTGAATCAGCGCCAGCAGGGGCACGATGTAGAAACCGCCGGCCGTGCCGATGAGCAGCACGTCCGCGACAAACCGTTTCGCCCCGGGCCGAGCCAGGAACTCTCCGACGCCGGCGAGGGCGGTCACGTCCGCGCTCGCTGCGAGCGTACCGGCGGCAAAATAGAGATCCAGCCCGAACGCCGAGAGTCCGAAGGCGCCCAGCGGCACCAACCCGATTTCCACCCGCCTTGCCGACAGCTTGTCACACAGGATGGAGCCGGTCCCGATCCCCAGCGAAAACAGCGTAAACACCAAAATGGCAACCGACTCGTTGCCGCCCAGCACGTCGCGTACCAGCGGCGGCAGCTGCGCCAGCATCACCGACCCAAAAAACCAGAACCAGGAAACGCCGAGGATCGATCGGAACACGACCAGGTTTTCGCGAGCGTGACCCAGCATCCTCGCGGTCTGGCGAAACAGATTGGGATCGATCTTGAGGTTGGGGTCCGCCACCGGCACGTCGGGGATCTTTCGGGAAAAGCCGTAACCCAGCGTCGCTACGATCAGCAGCACCACCACCACAAGCTGCCAGCCGACCCCGTCGATGGCGATCAGCGCACCCCCGGTCAGGCTTCCAAGCAGGATGGCCACGAAGGTTCCCATGCTGACCTGACCGTTGCCTTTGACCAGTTCCTCGGTGCTGAGCACCTGGGGGAGGATCGCGTACTTCACGGGGCCAAAAAAGGAGGACTGCGCGCCGGCCAGGAACAGCACCAGCAGCAGGAACGGCACCGAATTCATCCATAGGGCCAGCCCGGCCAGACACATCACGCCGATTTCGAACGCCTTGATGTAGCGGATCAGCATCGCCTTTTGGAAGCGGTCAGCCAGCTGGCCAGCGGTGGCGGACAGCAGAAAAAACGGCAGGATAAAAACCACCGCCGCCAGATTGACGAGCTTGCCCGAGTCGAGCCCCCAGAGGCTGAGTCCCTGGTAGGTGATCAGAATGATCAGCGCCTGTTTAAAAACGTTGTCGTTGAATGCACCCAGCGCCTGCGTTCCGAAAAACGGCCCGAAGCGGCGCTGGCTGATCAGCGATCTCTCGTGGGTGGGTGGGGCCTTGTCCATCGCTAGACTATAGCCGCCGGCCGGCAAATTCGGCAGCGCGACCGAAAAAGGCGCTTCGCGCGGCCCCAGGGGTAGCGTCAGGTGCTACCGTCCGTGG
Source organism: Pseudomonadota bacterium (assembly GCA_038747195.1). GTDB lineage: Bacteria > Pseudomonadota > Gammaproteobacteria > Xanthomonadales > SZUA-38 > JANQOZ01. Next base: position 1,156 of record JBCDKA010000083.1, on the reverse strand, counting down.
CAACTGCCGATCAGAAAGAATGCAGCACACCGGCAATGGTGGCCGTCATCATCGACACCAGCGTACCGCCGAGGACGGCGCGCAGGCCAAAGGCAGCGATCTCGCTGCGCCGGTCGGGCGCCAGCGGCCCGATGCCCCCAATCTGAATGGCAATCGAGGAAAAATTGGCGAAACCGCAGAGCGCGTAGGTGGTGATCAGCCGGGCCTTGTCCGACATCTCATTTTGGATCTCGCTGAACGCCGCGTAGGCGATGAACTCATTGGCCACCAGCTTCTGTCCAATCAGGCTGCCGACGGTCGTGATGTCGGCGGTGGGCACACCGATCAGCCAGGCCAACGGCGCCAGCAGGTAGCCCAGGATCACGGCGAGATTCAGCGGCTTGCCCAGAATCTCGTTGAGCCCGGTCACCTGACCCAGCCACTCAAGCGGCCAGTTGATCAGCGCGATCAGCGCGATGAACGCCAGCAGCATGGCGCCGACATTCATCGCCAGACGCCAGCCGTCACCGGCGCCGTTGGCGGCCGCCTCGATGGCGTTGTGGGCAGTTTTTTCGACCTCAAACTTCACCGAGCCCATGGTGAGCGACTCTCCGGTCTCGGGAATCAGCAGCTTGGCAATCACGATGGTCGCCGGCGCGGCCATGATGCTGGCTGACAGCAGATGTTTCGCGAAAAACAGCTTCTCCTGATCGCTGTCGCCACCCAGAAGCGCAATGTAGGCGGCCAGCACCGCACCGGCGATGGTCGCCATACCCGCTACCATCATCGTCAGCAGCTCGGACTGGGTCATGCGGGCGATGTAGGGCCGAACCACCAGCGGTGCTTCGGTTTGCCCGACAAAGACATTGGCCGCGACGGCGAGGGATTCTGCACCGCTGACGCGCATAAACTTACGCATCACCCAGGCCATGCTCCCGACGACCTTCTGCATGACGCCTAAGTGGTAGAGCACGGCCATCAGCGACGCAAAAAAGATGATGGTCGGCAGCACCTGAAAGGCAAAGATAAATCCAAAGCTGCTCTCCTGCTCCGAGAGCCCCCCAAAGATAAACATGGCACCGGCTCTCGAAAACTCGATTACGGTGATAAAAAAGGACGCCAGCGCGTCGAAGACTCGGCTACCTAGCGGTGTCAGGATGACAAACGCACCAAACAG
>JBCDKA010000082.1:0-17447 GCA_038747195.1 Pseudomonadota bacterium | reverse complement strand
GCAACGTCGAAGTCCCGCAAAGGTGAGAGTGCCGCGATCGGCGCAATCACATTGAGCTCCCCCTCCATGATCAGGGAGGAGTTGAAGTGGGAGTTGCGCGGAACGTCTTCGATGACGGCCTGCACGGAGAAGTCGTACTGATTATCGAACGTCAGCACCTTCCCGACCGCATCAACCGTGCCGAAATACCGCATGGCGGTGCTGCGATTGAGAACCAAACCCGTGGCGCTCTTCAGCGCATTGGCGTCACCGCCAAGGTAGGTAAAGTCAAAAATCTCAAGCAGCGACGGATCTGTGAAGGTGACACGCTCGTAAAACCCGTCTGCCCCTTCTGACACCAGGAATTCATAACCCAGCGTTCGGGCGACCGCATCGACGTCCTCACCGTGCTCTGCCTCCAGAATCGGCCCAACGGCCGAATTGACGACGTTGAGCTTGCTGATGCCAACGTTCAGCCCCGGTGCAGCGTTGATGCCAAGCGTGTAAATCCGCTCGGCGTTGGCAAAAAACGCGTCGTGGTTGCTCTCATAGCGCGCGATCAGGCCGGCGAGCAGGTAGACAGCCATGCCCAGCGCAAGGCCAATGATGTTAATCGCCGCAAACAGCTTGTGCTTGCGCAGGTTTCTGAAAGCGATTTTGAAGTTGTTCAGTACCATCAGGCGGAATCCTTTAACTCTTTGACGATTGCTGCTGGCCTTACAGCGCGGTTAGGCGGCGCGCATGGCGTCGGTCACGACGTGGCCGTCAAACAGGTTCACCGTTCGCTTGGCGTAGTCGGCGTGGGTTGCTGAGTGCGTCACCATCACAATGGTCGTGCCCTCGCTGTTGAGGGAACGCAGCAGCTCCATCACCTCCTGTCCGTGGGCGGAGTCGAGGTTACCGGTGGGTTCGTCGGCCAGAATCAACGACTGGTTGACCACCACCGCGCGGGCCACCGCCACCCGCTGCTGCTGGCCGCCGGAAAGCTGGCCCGGCATGTGCTTCGCCCGGTGGCCGATGCCCATGCGGTCCATCGCCTCATTCACCCGACGGCGGCGCTCGGCGGCGGGAATCTTCTGATACAGCAAGGCAAGCTCAATGTTTTCCGCCACGTTGAGCTCGTCGATCAGGTTGAAGCTCTGGAAGATGAAACCGATGTTGCGCTTGCGGATATCGCTGCGCTTCGACTCGTTGTAGCCGGCGACGTTTTCGTCAAAAAAGAAGTAGTCACCGCTCGAGGGGTTGTCCAGCAGCCCGATGATATTCAGGAGCGTCGACTTGCCGCAGCCCGACGGACCCATGATGGCCACAAAATCGCCCTGATCAATCTCGATGTTGACGCCGTTCAGGGCGACGGTTTCCACCTCATCCGTGCGGTAAATCTTGTAGAGGTCGTGGAGCTTAAGCATTAGCGTTTCCCTTAGTTGAGAGTCAGGCGATCCATGTCGACATAGCTGGTGTAAGGCGAGGTGACGACACGCTCACCGGCCTCCAGCCCGTCAAGGACCTCAATAAAATCGGTGTTGCGACGGCCGAGCCTGACGCTGCGGCGCACCGCCTCACTTTTGTCCGGCGACACGACAAAGACCCAGCTTCCGCCGGTCTCCTGGTAGAAAGACCCGTTGGGGATCAGCAGCGCCTCGGAGTTGTCACCCAGCGTGAGACGCAGCTGCAGCGTCTGTCCGCGCCGCAGCCCGGTGGGCTCTTCGTTGAAGGTCATATCAACCTCAAACTGGCCGTTGTTCACCTGTGGATAGATCTTCGCAATCTGCAGGCCATAGTCGCGATTGTTGTGGTCCACAATCGCCACCTGCTCCAGGTCCACACGCGAAAGATAGAACTCATCAATGCGGGCGTTGACCTTGAAGGAGTCAGGATCGTCGATCTGTCCCAGCCGACCGCCCCGCGCGATTGACTGACCGATTTCGATGTTGAAGCCCGAGAGCTTGCCCTCGACCGGCGCCCGAACGCGAAGGTCGTCGAGATTCTTGCGAGCAAAATCGAGGCTGGCCTTCAGGGACTGGCCCGACTCCCTGAGCTGAGCCAGCTGCTGCTCCTGAAGGCGAGCGTCGGTCGCCTGGCTCTCCAGCGTCACGGCCCGGCGATTCTCAAAATAGGTCAGCTCGTCCTGAAGGTCATCGAGCGTGGATTGGGAAACCAGACTTTTGGTCACCAGATCCTCCTGCCGCTCGATGCTTCGACCCAGCCGGACAATCTGGTAGTCGATTTCCACCAGGTTGCGCTTGTGGTTGAGCCGGTTTTGCTCCAGCTGCAGCTCGATGGTGCGCATGTTGTTGAGTTGCTCTGTGACGGCCGCGTCGCGGCTGAGCACTTCCAGCTGGAGATTGGTGTTGGACAGCTCAGCGATGGGCTGACCTGCTCTTACCAGCGCCCCATCTTCGACCAGCACACGCTCGACCCGGCCACCCTCAATCGCGTCGAGATAAATGGTCTTGCGAGGCACCAGTCGCCCACGGAGCGGGATGAAATCCTCGAACGTCCCGACGGTCACCGGCGAGATCATCACCCTTCCGGTATCGACGCTGAGGCTCCGCCCCCCTGTCACCACCCCCACCAGCCACCAGGCAAAGACCAGGACACCGGCCACGGCAGCGCCGTAGCCCAGCAGCTTCAGCTTGGAAGTCCTGGGGGCGACCACCCGGTCCATACCCTGACCTGAGATGCTCACGGACGCCGGGCCCGGTGAATCGGCAATGCGGCTGATTGTGGTCAACGTGGTTTCCCGTCGGTTAGTTCTTGTTACCTGAAAGCAAAGCCCGTGCCAGGACCTAACTCATTGATTTATCTACCTCACCCTGGGTACCGACGAACAAAACTGTACGCCTGCGGCCACTCTTGTGTACGATTTCGGACAGTTTTAAGCAGGACCGTGATGGATAAAATCGGCTCAATTCTGATCGTGGACGACGACGAGGACATCCTCACGGCGGGTCGGTTGCTGCTTCGGCGCCATTTCGCCGAGGTGGTGACCTGTAGCGAACCGTCCCAGATTCCCGAGTTGTTAAAGAATCACGGTTTCAACGCTGTGTTGCTGGACATGAATTTTGGTCCGGGTGAATCGAGTGGACAGCAGGGTTTGACCTGGCTGTCGCGCATTCAGGAGCTGGATCCCAAGCTGGTGGTGGTGATGATCACCGCTCACGGAAACGTGGATAACGCGGTCGAGGCGATGAAGCTGGGCGCCACCGATTTTGTGGCCAAACCGTGGCAGAACGAAAAGGTGGTCGCGACGCTTTCAGCCGCCGTGAAACTCCACCGAAGCCAGGCGGAAACGGAGTCACTGCGCCAGGCGAATCGCGCCCTGACCGACGCCACGGTCAAACCCCAGACCATTATTGGCGACTCGCCGGCGCTTCGATCCGTACTCTGGGTGGTCGAACGGGCCGCGCCCACCGACGCCAATGTTTTGATTTTGGGCGAAAACGGCACGGGCAAAGAGCTCATCGCGCGTGAGCTTCACCGGCTGTCTGCCCGTGCCCAGCAGGTGTTTATGGCCGTCGATCTGGGATCGATCAGCGAATCGCTTTTTGAGTCGGAGCTGTTCGGTCACAAGAAGGGGGCTTTCACTGGCGCCGCAAGCGACCGGCTTGGGCGCTTCCAGGCCGCCAGCGGCGGCACCCTGTTTCTCGACGAGGTGGGAAATCTGCCGCTGACGCTTCAAGCGAAGCTGCTGAGCGCGCTGGAGCAGAGGAAAGTGACGCCGGTCGGGAGCGACCACTCCCAGCCCGTCGACGTCCGGGTCATTGCCGCCACCAATCTATCGTCAGCTGAGCTGCACGACGAGAGCCAGTTCCGCCAGGACCTGCTGTTTCGGCTGAATACCGTCGAGGTGACCGTGCCGCCGCTCCGGGAACGGCCATCTGACATTTTACCGATCGCCGAGCATTATCTGTCGCACTACGCACGTCGCTATAACCGAGACATCACGACCTTTTCGACACAGGCGCAGACCATCCTTCAGGAGGACCCCTGGCCCGGCAACGTGCGTGCGCTTCGTCACGCCGTGGAGCGAGCGGTTATCCTCGCCGGCGATCGCGTGATCCAGCCGGACGATCTGCCTGTGCGGCAGGAACCCGCTCCGGAACCGAAAGAAGATGACGAGCTCAATCTGGACGAACTGGAAAAGGAAACGGTCCAGCGGGCCCTGAGAAAACACAGCTTCAACATCTCCCGCGCAGCCCGGGAGCTGGGTCTGACTCGCGCGTCTCTTTACCGACGCATGGAAAAGCATGGTCTATAGACGCTACTCGCTGTTTCTTGCGCTGCGGCTGATTGTGGTGGCGGTTGCCATCGGCACCAGCCTCTGGCTGTTGATGCAGCCCGGACTGCACAGCGCTACCGCCATCGCACTGGGGGTGACGGGGCTCGCGTCAGCGGAGCTTTGGTGGTTTGTGGGCCGCACCAATCGGGAAGTGGCACGGTTTCTCGATGCGGCTCGCTACGCCGACTATTCCCAGCGCTTTCAGCTCAACGACATTGGCACCGGCTTCGGCGAACTGTCCCAGACTTTCACCGATATCCTCGACCGCATCTTCGCCCAGCGAGAAGACCGGGAGACCGAGCTACGCCGTCTCCGGGCCCTGATCGACCACATCCCCGTTCCGCTGCTCACCGTCAGGTCGGAACGCAGCATCACGCTGCAGAACAATGCCGCGAGACGTCTATTTGGTGCGGCTCAAGTCACACGAATTACCGACCTGAGCCAGTTCGGGGCAGGCTTTCGCAAGGCCGTTGAGGAGGCCGTTCCCGGCAAGCGCGAACTGGTGTCTTTTGCCGTGGAGGGTGTCGACTACCGGCTGGCCCTCGCCACAACCGAAATTGTAGTCGCCGGAGAGCGCCAGCGACTGATCTCTCTACAGGATATCCAAAGCGAGCTGAACACGAACCAGGCGGAAGCCTGGCAGGACCTGGTCAACGTTTTGACCCACGAAATCATGAATTCAATTACGCCCATTACCTCTTTGGCGTCCACGGCAAACGATCTGGTGTCCGACGTGCTGGCCAGGGCGGACTCCCAAACTGAGCTGCATGAGGATCTCGTGGATCTGCGCGATGCGGTAGCAACCGTGGCGCGACGCTCCGACAGCCTGGTGCAGTTCGTGGAAAACTATCGCGAGGTATCGCGCCTGGCTCCGGCGGAGAGAGAGCGGGTCTCGGTGGCCGACCTGTTCGATTCGGTGCGGCCGCTGGCCCTGGCCGAGGGCGGCGAAGACGGCCCGGATATCACGGTATCGGTCGAGCCGCCGGGGCTGGAGGTGCAGGCCGATCGTGTGCTGCTGGAACCGGTGCTGCTCAATATGCTGCGCAACGCTCGGCAGGCGACCGCCGGCGTGGACCAGCCGGCCATCAGGCTCAGCGGATCCCTCAACCGTCGAGGCAATGTGGCGATCGAGGTGTCCGACAACGGACCCGGCGTCCCCGAAGAGCTCGCGCAGAAGGTGTTTGTCCCGTTTTTCACGACCCGGAGCGACGGTTCCGGGGTGGGCCTCGCCCTGGCCCGACAGGTGATGACCGCCCATGGGGGGTTCATTCAGCATTCGCCGGCGCCCGAGGGCGGCGCCGTGTTCACCCTGACCTTCTGATCGGCAATCGTCTATTGCCAGTGATTGCTGGACGTCGGCTTTGCTTTTGTGACCGATTGCCGCGAGACTGGCTGTTCTCTAGCCGACAATCATTTCGCCACCAGCTTTATGAGTGCCCCATTACGCGTTGATATCGTCTCAGATACCGTTTGCCCCTGGTGTTACGTCGGGAAACGGCATCTGGAAGCTGCCATGCAGCAGCGCCCTGACGTGTCCTTCGACTGTCACTGGCAGCCGTTTCAGCTGAACCCGAATATGCCCATGGAAGGGGTTGACCGGGAGACCCACTGGAAAAAGAAATTTGGCGATTCCGACCGGATTCGCGAAATGGTCGGTCGGTTGAAGCAGGTGGGCGAGAAGCTGGACATTCCGTTTGCCTTCGGCGAGATCAAGCGCCAGCCAAACACCTTACGCGGCCACGCGTTGCTGCATGCGCTGGATGGTCAGTGGGAGCAGCAAAACGCACTCAAGGAAGCGCTGCTGAAGGCGTTTTTTATCGACGCCCGCGACATTGGCGATGAGCAGACGCTGCTGGAACTGGCGGCGGCGGTCGACATGGACGAGACGACCGCAAAAAGCATCCTGGACGACGACGCGCTGATCGATCGCGTCAGGGCGCTCGACCAGCAGGCACGGCAGATCGGTATCTCCGGAGTCCCGACGTTTATCTTTGATCAAAAGACCGGCATGAGCGGGGCCCAGCCGGTTGAGGCATTGCTGGAGATGATCGATCAGCTTCGGCCTGAACAGTCACCGCAGTCTGTTCCGTCCAGCTAACAGACCGGGTCGTCGGGATCGCCTAGCCCTAGCAGCCTTGTTTTTCGCTTTTGCTCTGGGGCTGACCCTAGCCGGCGGTTCGCTTGGGGCCGACTTTGTCGGCAGCCAGCGCTGCGAGTCGTGTCACCAGACCGCATTCGACGCCTGGAAGGAATCGCACCACCACGCCGCCATGCAGCCGGCAACACCCGATACCGTGCTGGGAGACTTCTCCGGCCAACGCTTTAGACACTTCGATGAGCGCTTTCGCTTTGAGCAAAGCGACGGGAAATTTTGGGTGTATAGCGCCACCGACAACTCACCGGAGCAGCGCCATGAGGTCACTCATACCTTCGGCATTTATCCGCTGCAACAGTATCTGCTGAAGGCGCCCCGGGGCAGAAAGCAGGCCCTGACCGTCGCGTGGGACAGTCGGTCGGTGGTCGACGGCGGTCAGCGCTGGTATCACCTGTATCCCGACGAGGCGACGCCGCCCGGTGACGAGCTGCATTGGCTGGGACCCAACGCCAACTGGAACGGCATGTGCGCCGAATGTCATTCCACCAACCTGACCGCGGGCTATCGTCCGGAAACCGACCGCTTCGACACCCGCTTTTCCGAGGTTTCGGTTGGCTGTGAGGCTTGCCACGGCCCCGGCTCGGAGCATATCGCCCAAGCCCGGCAGAATCGTTTTGACAAGGATCGAGGCTTGGCGGTCGACCTCGATGATCAGGGTGACGCCCGCTGGCTCCTCAACACTGAAGACGGGATCGCCCGGCGGAGCGTGCCTGCCCAAAGACGCCAGCAGACCGAGTCGTGCGGCAGGTGTCACGCCCGGCGCAGCGTTCTTACCGAGACCTACCGCTTCAGTCAGCCGCTCACCGCTACCCATAGGCCCGCGCTGCTGGAAGACGGGCTGTATCACGCGGACGGCCGCATCCTGGACGAGGTTTATGTCTACGGCTCTTTCAAACAGAGTGCGATGTACGCGGCAGGCGTAACGTGCACCAACTGCCACAATCCCCATACCGGTAAACTCAAAACCGCCGGCAGCCCGAGCGGCGTCTGCAGCCAGTGTCACGCGCCGGCGGTATTTGCCAGCGCGGAGCACGCGGCGAACGCCGGCGTTTCGCCCGATCGCTGCGTCGACTGCCACATGCCCGCACGAACCTACATGGGCATCGATTCCCGGCGCGACCACAGCTTCCGCATCCCGGGCGCGGGCGATCAGCCAGGACACTACGGGCAGGCGATTGCGGCCGGGCGGGCAGGCCACGCAAACGACCTACTTGCGGCTGCCGCCCGTGAAGAGACCTACCCGTCGATCGCCCGAGCTACGGCTCTGTCGCTCCTCTCCACACCCCTGTCGGCCGAGCATCTCGACTTGGTATGGAAGGGCCTGGCGAGCAGCAGCCCGCTGACAAGAATTGCGGCGCTGGACGTCCTCGCGCAGCTGCCCCCGCAGCAGCGCGGCCTCAGCGGCATGGCGACGCTGAAGGACAAGTCCCTGGCGGTCCGTATCGCCGCGGCCAGGGCCTTCGCCAGCTTTCGATCGCTACTGCCCCAAAGCGCCCGACCGGCCTTTGACGACGCGGTGGCAGAAACCCGAGCGAGTCTCCGTGCAGGCCTCTGGCAGCCGCTCACCGCCATCAGGCTGGCTGAGTTCGAAAGTGCGCTGGGGGATAGCAACGCAGCCGAGAAGGCTTATCTTCATGCGCTGAAGCTGTCGCCGAAACTGGCGCTGATTCATCATGCCTTCGGCCTGTTTCTGGTCCGGCAGGGCAGACAGCAGGAGGCGCTGGCGTCGCTCGAAAAAGCTGTCGTTCTGGCCCCCGACAACGCCAGAATGATTTACGTGCTGGGTGTCGCGCTCAATTCGCTGGGCCAGCCCCAGGAAGCGCTCAAGCTGCTGCGTGATGCTTTCGAGCGGTTTCCCGGCGAGCGAGACATCGGCTGGGCGCTGACGACCATACTCAGAGACACCGGCGAGCTGGCGGCGGCACGTCACTACGCGCAGAGCCTGGCCGATCGGTTTCCCGACGATCCGAATGTCCGGTTGCTGCTGCGGAGCCTGCCGCCACCCTGACGATTCCGGCCTGGCGCTCAGCTCTGCCCAAAAAACGCGCGGATTTTCTGGATGAGCTGCGCCGCGCCGTTGCCATCGTCCGTCGTCGCCAGCTCATTGATCTGCTGATCTTTTGCCTGTCGTGTGGCCTGCTGCCGGCGGGCGACAAGCTCAGAAATCCGTTCCATCAGAACTGGCCGGTCGGTCAGCAGCTGCTGCATTACCGGCTTGGTGATCTCCAGCGTCAGCACCGGCGTCGCGGCCCGTATGGTTGCACCGCGCGGTTCACCCGTCAGCAGCGACATCTCGCCGAAGAACTCGCCCGCTTCAATTTGTCCAACGCGGATCGCCTGCTGCCCGTCGGGATGAAGCCATACATCCAGCAGCCCCTGAAGCACCACAAACATCGACGCGCCTTCGTCCCCTTCGGTGAGCAGCGTGTCGCCCGCCGGCCAGGAAGCCGTCTCTCCCTTGTTCACCACCTGATCCAGCTCCTGATCATTCAGCGGTGAAAAGAAATCCATCAGTCCCAGCATCTGGCGGATCGGCAGATGGGCCGACGTACCGGCGGTCAGCACCTCCGGCTTGGGCTGCTGAAAGTGCTCCAGCTTGGCATAAGCGGGCGTCACGCCGGCCAGCCGCAAATGTTTCATGATGCTGGTCTGCACCACGTCGCGTGACAGTGAGGGTGACGTACCGTCCCAGGGTGTGATCCAGTAGCGCACCAGGTACTTCACGCCGTCTTCGTCGAGCTTGTCGACGAGCACCTGCGGCTTGGGTCCGCTGTCAAAGCCCGGCGAATCCAGGACCGCCGAGACCGCCGCCAGCAGGATGCGGCGCGCCTCATCGACGGCAACCGCATAGTCCAGCGTCAGCCGCAGCTCAAACCGATTGGCCCGTTTGGGTTTCCAGTAGTTGATGACGGTCGAGTCGCCGATTTCCCGATTGGGGATCACCAGATAGTTATGGTTCTCCGCGACCAGGTGCGTAGTACGCCAGTTGATCTGCACCACCTGCCCCTCATGCTGCCCGCCCTGGGTGTCGTAAAAGGCGATCCAGTCGCCGATCTGGAAGGGCTGCTCAACATTGATGGCCAGGCCCGTGAACAGATCTGACACCAGCCCTCGCAGCCCAAAGGCGATGACAACACTCACCGCACCCAGGGCGGTCAGAAACCCCAGAATGCTCGCTTCAAAGACTTGGTGAACAATCAACAGCGTTGCGACAAACAGCACCACGGCGGCAGAGAGCTGAGTGAGCAGTACCGGTACTGCGTGCCCCAGCGCGCGACCCACCACCCCTTCCCACAGGGTTACCCGGATCACGAGGTTGACCAGCAGGGCTCCCGCGAGCCAGGCGCCGACGAGAAACAGCTGCCCGGACCCTTTTCTCAGCGCCGGATTGTCGGCTCCACCCACCAGCGCTAGCAGGGCGTCGACGTTTGCGCTTAGCAGCAGGCAGCCTACTATCGCTGCGACGAGCAACGCCGCTTTTGTGACCACGCCCATCAACGGCCTGGCTCCGGAAACGATTGTCGCAACACCCGCATGGCAGGCGTCATCGCTGCAGCACGCGCGGCTGCGATTCCGATTCTCATCCCTGTCCCCTCACACTTTTGTCATGGGCTTTCTTTGGCAAGCCTCGGGTGTGAACCAGGCCTTAGCCGACCAGAATTCCCCTTTCAGCGCCCAACCAATCCCTGCCATTCTGCCGCGTTTCTCCCCAGCGGGCATAATAACGACCATCACAGCCACGTGAGGGAGTCCCCCCAACATGTGCCGAAACATCAGGACCCTGTTCAACTTCGAACCTCCGGCGACCGACGATGAGGTTCACGCAGCCGCCCTGCAGTACGTTCGCAAAATCTCCGGCAGCACTCGACCCTCTGTCGCCAACCAGGAAGCCTTCGACGCGGCGGTGCGCGACGTCGCCCGAACGTCAAAACAGCTGCTCGCTGGTCTGACAACCCGCGCCGAGCCCAGGAACCGCGAGGTCGAGGCTGAGCGAGCCAGGGCCCGCTGGGAGAAACGCCGTGGCGCTTGACCGCAGCCGTTGGGCAAGAATGTTAGCCTGCCAGCGCTGGCGCCACCGGTTGCTCTGCGTTCTCCTGAGCTTTGGTCTCAGCCAGGCAACGTTGGCTGAGGAGCTCTACGTTCTCGCCTACCAGAATCCTGGAACTCTCGACCCACTGCTCGAGGTGTTCGCCTCCGAGACCGGAATTGACGTCCGAGTTGAATATCTGTCGGCTAACGACCTCAAGCAGACTCTGATCGACGGCAGCACCTCAGCTGACGTCATCTTTACGCTGGAGGCTAAGCGTTTGGCCGACCTCGTTAGCGCGGACGTTTTGGCGCCGGTCGCGTCCGATTCCCTGACGAAAGCGGTTCCGGTTCATTTTCGCCATCCCGACAACCTCTGGTTTGCGATTGCCAAGTGGAGCCGCTCGGTTTACTACGCCAAAGCCCGGGTGGATCCCTCACACATCACGAGCTACCAATCGCTGACCGCCCCGCGCTGGCGGGGCAGGATCTGCGTACGCACCTCGAACAAGATCTACGTCCAATCGCTGCTGGCCTCGATGATTGCCGCTGAAGGCGAAGCTGATGCCAGGCGCTTCGCGGAAGGACTGGTCGCCAACCTCGCCCGACCACCCAGTGATCTGGACATGGCTCAGCTGCAGGGCGTCTTCGAGGGCGCCTGTGACATCACCCTGGCCAACAGCTACTACTACGAACGCCTGCTGGCCCAGCGCTACGATCCGCTGGTGCCGGCCGCGGGTAAAGCCGCGGGCGAGCTATTGGCTGAGGTCAAGCCTTTGGCCGTGAATCAGGACGGTCGCGGCGTGCACATGAACGTCAGCGCGGTTGCGATGGCCAAACGTGCCACGCACCCCGCGGCGGCGCTCAGGCTGATGGAATATGCGCTCACGCCGCTGGCCCAGCGGCTCCTCACCCAACCGGGCCGGGAGCTGCCCATCGTCGACAGCGTAAGAGCCGGCGCCTCAACGCAGCTTTTCGGTGATTTTCGTGAGGACAACCTGCCGCTCGCCGAGCTGGCGGAGCACTACGCTACCGCTGAACGCATCGCACGGGAGTCGGGCTGGACCTGGAAGTAGGGTGTGTATTGCGTAGGCGCCCAGGCCGCAACTTCTAGGCCGCAAGGCTAAGAAAACCCCGCTATGCTGAGACAGTGACGGCACGCGGCCCGTCTTGGTATTTACATGGGCAATCCAGTCTGGGTGAGCAACGACTGATGTGGTTCGGAGTTTCGCGCCCAAAACCGGAGGGAGCGTGACAGCCCCCGACGATCGTGCGCTTGCAACCGGTGGCGGCCTTGAGATGGGTGCCGCGCTGCTGGCGACGGAAGACGATAGCCTGCTCGGCAGCCAGCTTGGCGACTACCGCCTGGTTGAGGTCATCGGTGACGGCGGCATGAGCCGGATTTACCGCGCTGAGCGGGCCGACGGTTCCTTCGAGCGACAGGTCGCGATCAAGCTTTCTATCGGTGGCTCGATCAGCACCGAGCTGCGGCGCCGCTTCAGCCAGGAGCAAACGTTGCTGGCATCGCTGGACCATCCCCACATTTCTCGCCTGTACGACGCGCAGTTCAGCGCAGACGGTCGGCCCTACATGGTCATGGAGCTGATCGAGGGTGAGACGGTCGACGACTACTGCGACGCTCGCGGCAATACGGTTGACCTAGCGGTCACGCTCGTCCGGGACATTGCCGCCGCCGTCGCTTACGCCCACGCGCACCTGATTGTCCATCGCGACATCAAACCCGGCAACGTGATGGTCGATCGCTTCAATCAGCCCAAGCTGCTCGATTTTGGAATCGCGAAGCTGCTGGAAGGCGACGGCGTCGACGGGACCCTGGCGCCGCCCATGACGCCGCTGTTCGCCAGTCCGGAACAGCTGCTGGGCAGGCCGGTAACCATCGCGTCTGACATCTATCAGCTCGGCGCCCTGCTCTACCGGCTGGTTTCCGGCCGCCCGCTCATGCAGGAAGGCGCCGTTGATCAGGCGATCGCGCGAGCGTCCCAAGGCGAGGATCTGATCCTCCCTCAGGAGGACCGCCGCCGGATTCCGCGAGACTTGCAGCTGATCATCCAGCGCTGCCTGCGCTGCGAGCCGCAGACGCGCTATCCGTCTGCTGACGCACTGCGAAAAGACCTGGAGGCGTTTCAGGGCGGCTACCCGGTAGAAGTTGCGAATCGCAGCTGGCGGTATCGCGCAAACCGGTTTCTGCGGCGCAATCGCGCGATGGTGGGCGTCGTCACCGTCGCCACAGTCCTGCTGGCCGGCGCAACCTACAGCTATACGCGCTCGCTGGCCGAGTCCCGAGAGCTAGCCGAATCGCGAGCACAGAGCGCAACGCGAACGAGCAAAGCATTGTCGCGCCTCCTGACTGAGTCGATGTCCGATCTTCAGGACCAGGTCGCCGAGCACGAGGTCGGCGCCTCCACGATCGTCAAATCGGTGTTTGAGGACGCGATCCGGCTGGCCTCCCTGGAGCTGGGCGCTGACGATGCCGCAAAGGCTGACCTGATCCGTGTGCGCGCCAACGCAGAATGGCGGCTTGGGCGGCTGGAGGAGGCGTCTGCAAGTTTTGAAGAAGCAGGCTTGTTGTCCTCGGCACAGGATGATCCGTCGCTGTTCGCCGAGATTCAGCTCGATTCGATCCGCCTGGCACTCGAGGAACGGCAGATTGCTCCATCCGAGGAAGCGCTGCGGCAGCTTGAGCAAAAAGTCTCCGTCAACACGCTGAAGCCACTGACGCAGGCCCGCTACCACCGAACACGAGGTTACCTTCATCATGCGAAAGATGAGTTTGACCTCGCTGACGCCGCTTACCTGCAGGCGCTGGACCCGCTCGACGCGCTTGGGCCTGAGTATGATCGGGAACGGGCGGATCTGCTGACCGACCTGGCCTGGGTACATATCGGGCGGGAGCAGTACGACAAAACCCGAGACTACGCCAAAAAATCCGTGGCGCTGCTCGAGCAGGCAGAGTCACCGATGAGCCATCGCCTGATCAATCCGCTTCGTACGCTGGCCCTGGCCCTCGGGTTGCTCGATGAGTATCCGGCAGCCAGAGAGACGAACCAGCGGGCCCTGGAGATCGCCCAGGCGAACTATGGCGATACTCACCGAGCTGTGGGTCGCGTTCACAGCAGCCTCAGCAGCCTGCTCTTTCGGCAGGGTGAAATGGGCGAGGCGATCGAACACGAGCAAGAGGCGCTTCGAATCGAGCAGGCGCTCTACGGAGGCGACTCCTGGGACGCCCTCGTCACCCGCAATACGCTGGTGCTGTATCGCGGCTCCGCCGGGTTCATCGCCCAAGCGCTCGCGGAAAGCGATCACTTGCTGTCAGAACTGACCAATCGAACGGGGCCGGAAGGACGGCGAAACCTCGAGGTGCTGCTGGCAAACCGCAGCCGTTTTCTAGCGCTGGCCGGGAAGCACGAGGAGGCAGTTGCGGCCAGCCGAGAATCGCTGGCGCTGCGACGGGCGCTCCAGGGAGAAGGCAGCTACGGCGATTTTGATTCACAGCGCGAGCTGAGCTACTTACTTCTGAGTGCAGGAAAGATTGATGAGGCGCGGTCATATTTCGCTGGTTCACTGGCGGGCCTTAGGTCGCTCCGCGGCGACGAGGACGAGGAATACCGCACCTGGGCACTGCGCGGCTACCTGTTTGACTGGGCAGCCGGCGATCTGGTCGCAGCCCGGTCGCGGCTCCAGAAATATGTGGCGCTAACGGAAAAGCGCTACGTGCTCGACAGCCCACTGTTCTTGTCCCAGCTGGTGGACCTGGCGGAAATTTGCGCGCAGCTTGCAGACGCAGCGTGCGCTCGTCACGCGCTGAATCGGGTGGACAAGTCGCTGGCAGCCTATCCTGAGCATCCCGATACCTTGCGGGCACAACTGGTTGCGGCCCAGCTGCTAAGCGGTGAGCAAAAGCCAAACGACGCCAGCCGAACTGCGGCTCAAGTGCTCATTCAGATCGAGCGCCTGTACCCGAGCCGTACGGACCTTATGCGACGCGCCCGTCAGCTCGGAGGCTGAATTGCGGCTGCCGGGCTCTCGGCACCGGTCAGTGCAGCCAGCAGCAGCGGCTCCCACAACGCTGCACGATTACCGGCCCGAAAAAACCCGTGGTGCCCGATTCGGGAAAGCCCGACCTCTCGCGGAACGATGCGGTGGAGCGAGACCTTGGCGCCCGTATAAAAACAATGCAGGGATTCGATATTCCGCTCGGACAGATATTCATCGTCGGTGAACGAGAAACCGGTGATCGGCACGTCGACCGAGGCATATTTGGCACGCATTTCCGGGCCCTCAACGCCAACGGCGTACTCCGCGTTGAGCACCCAGCGGCGCCACTGGCGCATGACACCGGCGGGCAGATCCCCGATCATCCTTAGCCGGCGGCCTGGAAAGTAGCCGAGCAGCGGGATCGCCAGCGGCACAATGACAAACCACAGCAGCCAAGAAAATCGCTTCAGCCGCGGCACGTTTTCGCGCCAGTAGCCGCTGCCGGCGGCCACCGTCACAACCCGAGACACCTCACGGTGACTGGGCACCATCGGCAGAATCTGCCCTCCGAGCGAATGGCCAATCCAGCTGATGGGAACTTCGCCGGCTACATTACGCACTCGGCCGAGCGCGGCTTCGACATCGTGCTGCGCCCAACTCACGACGTCGACGTCGAGTTGCGGGAGCGGTCGGGTGCGAGACTTTCCCATGCCCCGATAGTCAAAGGTTACTGCCAGCATCCCGTTTTCCGCCAGCCAGGTGGCCAGCGGAGCGTAGTAGCGCTGGCTTACCCCCATCGCCGGTACGATGATGACCGCCCGATCCCACTCATCTTGCGGCGGGTGAAAGAACTGCATCACCATCGGATCGTTCTGCACCGTCAGAGTCTTTTCGCGGGGCTCCACCGCCACCGGCTTATCCATGATCGTTTGCTCCGTTTTGCCGTCTGGGTCGCACCAAAACCATACCCAGCATCACGGCTGGCACCGTGAGCAGCGTTCGGCTGGCGAGGTATGCCCAGGCAGTCTGGCCTGCCGGCGTCTGGAGCCGGTTCGCCAGAACCCACAGGAGGATCGCACACAAAGGCACCAGGAGCCGAACGCTGCTCGCGCGAAACGGCTGGCGGATCGGCCGCGCCGCAAGGCACACCATCGCGCCTCCGATGGCAGCGCCACACAGATAGAGCTGGAAGTAAACCAGCCGGACCATCAGCAGGTTCTCAGGACCGGTTCCTTGCGCGGCCCACCCGGCACCGGTGCGGGCCACCCAGATATCCCACGCGACCAGCCAGACGTAGAGCAGCGCAGCGAGCAGCCCCGCGACCAACCAGCGTCCTGTGACCGAATCGCTGAGCCAAACGGTTGTCAGGGGTGCTGCCGAACCCGCCACCTGCCGCCAGAACCATCGGTCCGCCGCCGCCCGTGACCGCCGGGCGTGAAGCTGATATTCCTCGGCAAGATCACCGAGCATGGCTCCCCGCACATCCGGCGGAGCCAGCCACCGCAACAGCATCACGGCCAGCCTCGGAGGTTGGTGGCGCGGTCTCACAGCACGCCCTCAAGCATCCGATTCAGCGCCGCAAACGAACGCCTGAGCTGCGCCTCACCGGCGTCGGTAACCCGGAAATAACGTTTGGCCCGACCACCCCGCTGCGGCGTCGACTCACCGAGCCTGGAACCCACGTAGCCTTTAGTTTCGAGACGGGTCAGAGTGGTGTAGAGCGCACCGATGCTTACGCTGCGCTCCGAGCCTTGCTCAATTTCCTGACGGATCGCCGCACCGTAGGCACCGTCACCCAGCTTCAGGACGGCGCCGAGCACCACCATCTCGAATTCACCTAGAAATTTCGACTTCATTGGCCTGAGTTTTTATTTTTTACATTGTAGGAATAAAGTGTTAAAACTACAAAATAGAATAAATAATGGATGACCCGTGAATACACGACGATGTTCTCGATACACCTATCTCCTCCTCGCCCTGCTGGGAGCGATTCCCGCCCTCTCGTGCGCCGAGCCGGCACGCTACTCAATCGATTCGGACCATACCCACGTGCGCTGGGAGGTAGACCGTTTCGGATTCGCCCGCACCATGGGTTCATTCACGCAGGTTAAGGGAAACATCTGGTTTGGTCCGGACGACATTCGCGCAAGTACGGTCGACGCAGAAATTGTGCTGGCCAGCCTGCGTTCAGACCTGCTGGAACGCGAGGAAATCGTCCGCGGGAAGCACTGGCTCAAGGCCGATCAATATCCACTCATAAGTTTCAGTTCAAAGCAGGTATCCGCGGACACAACGAACCCCAAGAAATTTTCCGTCACCGGCGCGATCACGCTAGCCGGAGTTACCCGCCCTCTGACGCTGGCAGTCACGCTAAATAAGGTTGGGACCGATCCGGTCACCCGACGGCCCGCGATCGGCATCTCGGCTTCGGGCGCCTTCAATCGCAGCGATTTTGGTATCAAGATCGCGCTGGGGCCGATTGGAGATGAGGTCAGCTTTCGAATTGAGTCGATGGCGGTGGCAGCCGCCTCCGATTGACCGGCCCGGTCACCTCAACACCCGACGAGCAGCAAGCCCTCGCATGACCCCGGCCGGTCTCGGCTTGTAGCGCCGCTTGCAACCCGTCAGGCGCCCTATTAGCCTGAAAACCTGCACCAATGGTCGAGGGTTTTATCCATGTACCGAACCGCTCGGGCGTGTTTTGTCGCGTCGCTATGGCTGGCCCTTCCGCTCCTGGTGGGCTGCGAGCGCGATGCCTCTACCACGGACAACAGCGCGGCCGTGGCGTCGGACGCTGCGTCCGAAATTCACTCGACGCCGGCCCAAGACTACCAGCGCTACTGCGCGCTGTGCCACGGCGAGAACCGGGAGGGTTACGCCAACGACAACGCGCCAGCGTTGAACACACAATCGCTTTTCGGCGTCGGCCTCCTGCCTCCCTATATGGCGATATCCTACGGCCGCCCCGGCACGCCCATGGGCCCATACCTGGATGAACTGGGCGGGCCG
>JBCDKA010000081.1:0-17766 GCA_038747195.1 Pseudomonadota bacterium | reverse complement strand
GCCGGCGGCGAGCCTCTTCATCCCAGGGCAGCGCTTCCTCCAGCGTGGCGGGAGTCTTGTCAACCTGATCGAGGTCCGTTCCAAGCGGGAGGATGTGGAACAGGGCGTCGAACAGGGCATTGCACACCTCCTGAACCAGGTAGGTTGCGCCGCTGTAACCCATAAACGGGGTTCCGGTGTGTCGCCGGATGATCGCGCCGGGAAACGATGCCGGAATAAACTGCGTGCCGGCGCCAACCTCGGCCAGATACATCCGCTCGTTGTAGCTGCCGAACAGCACGAGCGGTGGGTTGCTCGTCAGCGCCTGGCGGACACTCTGGTTTTCCGGCTTTACGCCGGGCTTCCGGGAAGCAGCCAGGGTGCACGGCAAACCCAAATCGTTGCAGAGGAAATTTTCGATGCCGCGGACATGCGTTTCGTTGGCCACAATCGCAAAGCTGGCGGTAGCGAAAAAATCCTGGGTCACAGAACGCCAGAGGTCCCACAGCGGCTTGATGGTGGTGTGCTTCTCGCGCTCGATAAACGGCTCGGGGTCGAGCTCCAGCAGCTTGCCCAGCTCCCGCAGGAAGGCGGTGGTGCTGTTGAGGCCGATCGGTGCCTGCAGGTAAGGCCGGTCGAGCTGCTCACAGAGGATGCGTCCGTATTCCCGGTACATGCAGATGTTCACCTGCGCGTCCATCAGCTTTGGCACGTCGCTCAGGTGGCTGCCGAGCGGGAATTCCAGGTTTACCTCAGCACCGATACCCTCTACCAGGCGTCGGATTTCGGCGAGGTCGGACGGCATGTTGAAGTAACCGTAGCTCGGACCAATGATGTTGACCTTCGGCTTCTCACCCTCTTTGGGTTTGCGCGCCGCCTTGATGCGACCCTTTTTGGGTCCGTACTCCGACCATAGCCAAGACATCGCTCGGTCGGCGCTCTGCCACTGATCCTCATCGATCGTGCGGGGCAGAAAACGTTTGATGTTGGTGCCTTCCGGCGTCACGCCGCCGCCGATCATCTCGGCGATGGATCCGGTGACAACCACCGCCGGCTGATCAGGGTCCAGCGTCCCGTGGGCCCGGCGCATCGCGCCCTCGGTGCCGTGCTGACCCAGCTCCTCTTCGGCCAGCCCCGTGACGGTGATCGGCAGCTCGTGCGGCGGCAGCGCGTCGGTGTAGTGCAGCACCGACGTCACCGGCAGGTTTTCACAGCCCACCGGTCCGTCGATGATCACCTGCAATCCCTTGATCGCGGAGAAGACGTAGACGCTGCCCCAGTAGCCGCCGGCGCGGTCGTGATCTTGGACCAACATCAGGCCACCACCGAACTGGCGACGGGATTCTTGGACTTGTCCCGGGATTTGGGTCCGTGGATGGCACCGCGGGATCGTTTCTTCGGCGGCGCCTTCGGCGTATCGGAATAGATACCCGCCTTATCGCCCTGGCCGACGCCTTCGAAAAAGGCTTTCATCTGGCCCATCCGCTCCGCCTGGCCCATGGCGCCGTTGATCACCTGCGCCAGGGATGCCGGGCCGGGCATGCCCATGAGCGGCCTGGCAGAAATCAGGTTGGTGAAGTAGAGGCCCGGTACCGCCAGCTCTTTAGCATTCTGCACCACCGGCGTGGTGCCGATCGCCAGATCCGGCTGGAACTCCTTCATGGCCGCAACGTCCTGCTCGAGCGATGCCCGGTATTGGACGTGAACGCCCCGCGCTTCGAGCCACTCACGATCGTCATTCGACCAGGCGGTTTTGGGACACGCCGTGCCGACGTACCTTAAATCCGCGCCGCACTCCATCAGCAGACGGCCGACCAGCAGCTCCGAACCCTCGTAACCGGAAAGCGTGATGCGACCCTTAATCGGTGCACCGGCGATAGCGCCCTTCAGGGCCGGCAGGAACTGTGCTTTGGCTTTACCGATCAGCTCAGCACTCACGTTGCAGGCCGCGCCGATCTTTTCCAGCCACTGCTCGGTGGCATCGTGGCCCACCGGCGCTGAGCCCACAATGGGCCGACCCGCCGCTTCGAACTCGCGAATGCTGGCGGTGTAGAAAGGATGAATCGCCGCTACCGCTGCGCCGTCCAGCGCGCCATAGAGCTCCCGCCATTCGCGCGTTGGCACCACCGGACCTGCCGCCAGGCCGAGCGGTTCCAGCAGGCCGCCGATCGACATCGGGTCAGCCGGGAACATCTCACCCAGCAGCGTGACCGTCGGCCGGCCGTCAGATTTCTGGGCCGGCGCCTGCACTGGGCCTGCCTCGACTTCGGCGCGGGCGTACTTCAGCATCGCGCCGGCGAGGATGTCTTTGGCCTCGGCATGGGTCGGAACTCCAAAACCCGGTACGTCGATGCCGATGATGCGGACCCCGTTGATCTGCTCAGGCAGCATCTGCAGCGGCACACCGGAGGCGGTGGGGACGCAGAGATTGGTGATTACCACGGCGTCATAATGCTCCGGATCCGCCATCTGGTAGACCGCGTCACGGATATCCTCAAACAGCTTTCCGGTGACCAGCGTTTCGGAGTTGAACGGGACATACCCAACGCTGCGGCGGGCCCCGTAAAAGTGTGAGGTGAACGTCAGACCGTAAACACAGCAGGCCGAGCCGGACAGGATCGTGGCCGTCCGCCGCATCCGCAGGCCCACCCGCAGCGATCCAAAGGCTGGGCACATACTCTGTGGCTGATCGTGCGGCCCAACGGGATAGTCTTCGGCGTACTGCTCGAGAATTTCAGTTTTGCCGGCGGCCTCGGCCGCCTTTTTGAGCTCGCCACCCGCGTGGCAGCCGGCGTCAGATGATCCGGCCTTGGCCGGGGGAACGGATACGGTGAGGGTGGTTTTTTCGGTCATGATCAAACGTTGTCGTAAACCACTTCCAGGGACGGCTTCGGTTTGATCTCTCCGCCCATCATGTCCGCCGCCGTAGCGGGCTGTAGGACCACGTCGCGGCCCGTTTCTTCACTGCTGAACAGCCCCAGCAGACCGTCCTGATCCAACGGCTGAGGCTGACGGGGCGGCGCCTCAGCCACGTTGACCGCAAGCTCTTCGAATAACGGTGCCCAGGGCCCCCCGGGTTTACCAATAATTTCGTAGTTCGCGCTTTTGCGGCGGATGTCTTCATCAGCGGGAATGGCAGCGAGCACCGGGATTCCAACCGCTTCGGCAAAGGCCTGGGCTTCGCCGGTGCCGTCGTCTTTATTGATGGCCATGCCGGCAACGCCGACGTTGCCGCCGAGCTTGCGGAAGTACTCCACCGCCGAGCAGACGTTGTTGGCCACGTAGAGCGACTGAAGGTCGTTGGAGCCGACGACAATGACTTTCTGGCACATGTCGCGGGCGATCGGCAGGCCAAACCCCCCGCACACCACGTCGCCGAGAAAATCGAGCAGCACGTAGTCGAAATCCCACTCGTGGAAACCGAGCTTCTCCATCAGCTCGAAGCCGTGGATGATGCCTCGGCCGCCGCAGCCGCGGCCGACCTCAGGCCCGCCCAGCTCCATGGCGTAAACGCCGTCGCGGGTAAAACAAACGTCGCCGATTTCGACCGGCTCGCCGGCGGCTTTTTTGGCCGAGGAAGTTTCGATAATGGTCGGGCAGCTTCGCCCGCCAAACAGCAGGGATGTGGTGTCGCTTTTCGGATCACAGCCGATCAGCAGGACCTTCTTCCCCTGCTGGGCCATCATGTAAGAGAGGTTCGAGAGCGTGAAGCTCTTGCCGATCCCACCTTTCCCATAGATCGCAATAATCTGCGTTTCTTTGGCGGGCTCTCCCGTCGGCACCGGGTCGGGCTCAATGGCCGCTTCGTCGCGCAGTCGTGCGTGCACGGGCTGGGTTAGATCAACAGATGGGGTTACCGGTTTGTTGCTGGCACTCATTGAAGATTTCTCCAGTCCAGAATCATTTTCAGGCAGGTCGGCTCAGCAAAAGCCGTTTGATAGGCCGTGGCTGCGTCATCAGGGGTTGCGTGGTGGGTGATCAGCTGGTCCAGCTTCAGCGCGCCGTCTTCCACAAGCTGACGCACGCGCTGGAGATCTTGGGGCTGCCACTGCGCGGCAATCCGAATACGCGCTTCTCGCATGAACGCGGGGGCAAAGTTGAAGGTCACGGGCGCGGAATAAAAACCGGCCAGCACCACCTCACCCAGCGGGGCCAGATTGAACATGACCTTATCCAGAATGGCGCTGTCACCGCTGACGTCAAAGACGCGCTGGTAGTCGCGGCGAGCATCGCTGTCCGGCTGAATGACGAGATAGCTTTCGTCGCCGGTCATACGGTCAGCGTTGAGCTCCCACACGGTCGGCGCCGGGCCACCGCAGGCAATGGTCGCGCGGGCGAGCAGTCGCCCGAGTACGCCGTGGCCGATGATCAGCTCGGGCCAGACGGGTTTGCCGTCGGGCGCGCAGTAGATCGCGTGAACGGCGGTGGCGGCAAGCGCCATCAGCGTGCCCGTTTCGTCCAGCTCCGGCTGGATTTCAAGCGCCTTGGATTGATCGACCAACAGGCGAGACGCGGCGCCACCGAACAGACCGCGGATCTCGCCGAAACATGACGCACCGGAAACGAAAACCCGTTGACCGATGCGTTCACGGCAGGCGTCGCCGGCGTCGACGATGCGACCGACCGACTCATAACCCGGAACCAGCGGATAACCCATGCCCGGGAAATTCGGCATGGTGCCGTCCCACAGCAGGCGCTCGGTGCCGGTGCTGATACCGCTGTATTCGACCGCCACGAGGACCTCGTCAGACTCAGGCTGACGCAGCGCAATCCTTTGTAAATCAAGGCTTCCCGGGGCGTTCATGACAACCGCCAGGGAAGTCACGGCCGAATCCGGCAGAGACTTTTCGGCGGAAGTATGTAGTAAGGAACTCATGAGAAGTGTCAGTTTACGCTGACTAATTACACTGTCAACTTTTTGTTACGTTACTTTCGCCGTCTAGTTGGGGCGGCGGACTCGGCTTCTGAACCGTCACGACGCTGGCCATGAGCGGCAGGGCCGTCGGGTGGTGCTCAAATAGCACAAATCCAACGCGCTCCAGGAATCCGCGCAGCTCCTTTAGCGACCTCGGACGGCCGCTGCCCATCGCTTTGAAGTAGAGCGAGAAGTAGGCGCCCGCGATGGCTCGAGCGCCGGTTGTGTCGGCCATGGGTTCAGCGATCAGCAGGCGCCCGCCGGGCGGCAGATAGTCAAAAATGCGCCGAAATAGCGCCATGACGGTCGGGTCGTCATGGTCGTGCACAATCCGAATCAGCGCCACGAGATCCGCGCCTTCCGGCAGCGGATCGTCGGTAAAGCTGCCGCCATAGGCCTCGATGCGGCTGTCATCCTCCGCCAGCTTGCGCCGCGCCAGCTCCGCGACAGGCGGTAGATCAAACAGCTTCAGGTCCAGCGCCGGAAAATGTTCACCCACCTCGGTCAAAAAGGTGCCGTCGCCGCCGCCGATGTCCAGCAGGCAGCGGTGCAGGCCAAAGTCGTAGGCTGCTACAACCTGCTCAGCCACCATCATCTGAGACTGGGACATCAGGTCGGAATAGCGCTGGGCGGCGTCCGAGGACACGTCCCCCGCTGCGTAAGGCCAGTAGGCAGCGAGCTCCGCCTTGACCTCGCCGCGCAGCATGGCGAGCGGATCAGACAGGTCGCGATAGAAGTGTTCGTGGTGCCGAATCATCGCCAGCAACGACGGATTGGCCAGCAGCACCGCGCCCTGGGGACCCAGGGCAAACTCATCGCCCACGCGCTGCACCAGGCCGGTCGCGGCGGCCGCGTCGAGCAGGGCCTGAAGCGCTGGCGCTGGTAACTCAACCCGATCGACCAGCTGCACACCGCTCAATGGGCCGTCCCGAAGGATCTCAAACAGCCCCAGCTGGACACAGGCCTGCAGCGTTTGGGAGTAGACAAAACCCGCAACCAGATCGAACAGCGCGCTGGCGCGCTGGCGGACCAGCGGACGCAGCAAACGCATCGCGCCGACACGGCTGTGGAAAGCCGGGTCAGCCAGGCGCCGATTGCGCCAGTTGATCCAGGATTTTTGCAGCGACGCTATCAGGACCCGATGACCCTACGTTTTTATGCGGCCCACCGGAGTCGCGAGTCGAATGGAACGGCCGGGATGTCTGAGCTCAGGCGGCGGCGCTGCGCATCAGCGCATGGTCGATAAACGCGCGCGCTTCGACCTCGATCAAGCCCCGCAGCTTCTCCTCACCCGGACAGGTGGGAATCGAATCCATCGCCTCGGTCACCAGCCGCTTCAGGCGCTCTTCCGAGGCACTCATGCCTCGTTCCAGCACCGAGTTGGGCCGATGAAGGTCGCTGTCACGGCCGATCGGCTTCCCGATCTCCTCCGGGTCGGCAGTCACGTCGAGAATGTCGTCCGCCACCTGATACGCTTCACCCATCCGTCGGCCCAGCATTTCCCAGGGCTTGGCCTCAACGCCGGCGGCCGCCGCACCCAGGGCTGTTGCCGCGACAAACAGGGACCCGGTTTTCTGCCGCTGATAGCGACCCAGCGGCGCCTCAGGCTCACACTCCCAGGCCTGGCCGGCGGCGATCCCGCACGGGGCACCAACCGATGAAGCCAGCACGCCGACAAGCGCCGGGAGCCGCTCCGGATGGTCGGCTGCACCGCGGGCCAGCGTTTCGAACGCCATGACAATCAGCGCGTCACCCGCCAGTACGGCAAGACGTTGACCGTAGGCGACGTGGACCGACGGTTTGCCGCGCCGGGTGGCGGCATCGTCAAAGCAGGGCAGATCATCATGCACCAGCGATGCACAGTGGATCATCTCGACCGCACAGGCGGCTGAAGCCACCGTTGCCGGATCATCCGCGTCACACGCTTTGGCCACCGCCAGCGTCAGCTTCGGGCGAACCCTCGCGCCACCTGGCATCACCGCATAATTCAGCGCCTCGAGGAATCGGGGCGGGCAGCATTCGTCGCTGGCGTTAGCCAGCACCTGCTCGAGGGACGCGTTGATGATTGCGGTTGGATCCATGGGCGCACCGTCAGTAGTTAATTGTTATTGACACTTGTGAGTGTCATGTAGAATAGACACCTGGCCAAGCAGCGTCAACTCGCAACGTTTATGTCCGTTTTCCCGGTTTTCTCCCGCCCGGTACCGCAACGCGGCTATCAGTGGTGGTACATAGACGCCAGCAGCAGCGACGGCCGCGAGCATCTGGTCATCATCGCTTTTGTCGGCAGCGTCTTTTCGCCCTACTACGCGCGTGCCTGTCGGCGGGGCGAGGCCGATCCGATGGACTACTGTGCAATCAACGCGGCGCTTTATCGAAGCGCCGGCAAGCGGTGGGTGCTCACCGAAAAGCCTCGTGGATTGATCAGCCGCGGCGACGATCACTTCCAGCTGCAGGACTCCAGCCTCCGCTGGAACGGCAATCAACTCGACATCGAAATCCGGGAGCGTGGTGTTCCCATCCCCCAGCAGGTGCAGGGGCGGATAACGGTCAATCCACGCTTCACGACCGATCCTGACCAGGCGCAGATTCATCTGGATCCTCACGAGCGCCACCAGTGGTGGCCTTTTGCGCCTTCGTGTGATGTCACCGTCCGGTTTGATCATCCCGACTGGCGGTGGCGCGGGTCTGGCTACTTCGACACCAACCAGGGCGCCGAGCCGCTGCATGAGGGGTTTGAGGTGTGGAACTGGAGCCGCAGCCATCAGGCGGAAGAGACTCTGCTGACCTATAACGCGACTCCCCGCAGCAGCGAGGCCAGCTATCTGGCGCTGGCGATCGATCCGCAGGGCAACATCGGTCGGCGGGACATCGCCCCGGCGCAGCGCCTCAAGCGCGGCCTCTACGGAATGGATGGCGAGGTGCATCTGGCCCAGCCGGTGACGTCGGTGAAAATGCTCGAAGACACCCCGTTTTACACGCGCTCCATGATCACCGCCGGCGATCAGCAGGTGATGCATGAAAGCTTGTCGCTCGAGCGCTTTCGGCAGCGCTGGGTGCAGTTCCTGCTGCCGTTTAAGACCCGACGACAGCGCTGACGCTCAGGTGTCCTCAGGTGGCGGCGGCTCGTCGGATGGTTTCTCCTGCTCTTCGCGCTCCCGCTGGAGGCGAAGCCGCCTCAGGTTATAAAGCTCCAGCAGCGCCAGACCGAGCACGGTTCCCGCGATCCCGAGCTCGATCCAGGCCAGCTTCACCGCGCTCGCGGCGCTGCGGCGTCAACCAGAAACGCCACTTCTTTCAGCGGCGGAGAGTAGTCGCTGCGGCTACGCCGCACCACGGAAGCCGCCGCCTGTGCCAACAGCGCAATCTTGCGCGATCGCAGCACCACGGCCCGCTGCGAAACGCTGTCAAAACCGTTTGCCCGGACAACCGTACCAATTTCTGAATAGATTCTGCGGGCCGCCTCAATACCCGGACGGCAGCCGGCGGGAAGCTGATCGATGCCGGCGACCGCGCGCTGGTACAGTCCGTCAGCCGTGTCGAGAACTTCCGCCACGACCTCCCCTAATGCTGGGCTAAACGCTGGCTTCGAAAGGAACGCATCAACGTCGACGTTTGCCGCGGACAGCAGGTCGAGCGGTAGATAGATGCGGCCGGCGCGCGCGTCTTCACCCACGTCCCGAGCGATGTTGGTCAGCTGCATAGCCACTCCCAGGTCGCAGGCGCGCGCCAACACCTCGGGTGCCCGGGCGCCCATCAGCATCGCCATCATCACCCCGACCGTGCCGGCCACGCGCGCCGCGTAGCCGTAGAGTGCCGACATGTTGGGGTAGCGACGCTCGTCCACGTCCCATTCGAACCCCTCGATAAGCGCTGCGGGTAGGGTGTACGGAATCCCATAGCGCTGGACCACTTCGGTCAAGGCGCGATCCGCCGCAATCGGCTGCGGGTGACCAGCGTAGATACACTTAAGGCGCGCATACAGCGCATCGACGGCCGGCGTCGGATCTTCACCCTGAAAATCATCGATGGCGTCGTCCGCCTCGCGGCAAAACGCATACAGCGCTGAAGCCGGATCACGGACCGGTTTTGGCAGCACCATGGAAGCTGCGTAAAACGACTGGGAACCCACTCGCAGCTGCCGCCGACAAATGCGGATATCAGCAGGATAGCGAAACGTTTTTTGCCAGTTTTGTCTTGTTGTCATTATGAGCTCCCCTCAGAGCGGTTGATCAGTCCGTGGTCGGCGGCGATGTGATTGAGCAGGGCGGCCACCGACGCCGGCTGCTCCTCATGGGCCAGGTGGCCGAGACCCGGCAGGTGGTGAGTAGCGGCCAGCGCGATACGTCGGCCGAGCTGCTCAGCCTGGCGCGGCGGGACGGTCATATCGCGGTCACCCACCAGCAGGTACAGCGGTCGCGGCAGTCCGCGCAGGTCGCGCAGCAGCGGGCGCAGATCCCAGTAGGCCATCATGCGCAGCGTGCCCGAGACGTGCTCCGGTCGCTGGAGCTGGTCCCGATAACGCTCAGCAGCCTCTTCGGTCACCGCAGAACCGGTCTGCTCAAGCAGCCGTTCGACGGCCCCCGCCTGTGACGCCCGGCGGGCCAGCTGTCGGGTCAGCACGCCGCTCTCAGCGCACCAGCGCGCGATCGGCATCATCAGGCCCGCCGCGGCACCGCCGTAGGGCATGAACGCGCCGTTGATCGCCACCAGCGCGCGCGGCGCAATCTGCGCATCCAGCGTCAGCCTCGCCGCGAGCGCCGCCCCGGCCGAGTGGCCCACCACAAGATCCGGCTCGAAGCCTTCGGTTTCCAGGAGCGCCGCCAGGCCGTCAGCCATCGCGGGCAGCGAGGGCCGCCAGCGATCGGGCGCATGGGTGCCGCCATGACCGGGAAGGTCGGGTGCCAGCAGCTGAAAATCTTCGGCGAGCAGGGGCCAGATCCCGTTCCAGGAATGAATGCCGGCGCCGGTGCCATGAAGCAGCAGCAGGCGAGGCCGGGCCTCTGCGTGAGCATCATCAGCGCGCATTCGCCAACGAATCCCGCCGGCACTGACCTGGCGAAGGCCGCCGTTCGAGGACGCGGTCTTGCTGAAGGTGCCCAACGCTGCGGGGTGATCACCCGCGGCCCGAGGGCTTAAGCGGACGTCCGCTGAAAATTGAACCGCGCTGCTCATGGCGTAGAGACCTGCTGCACGGCAGCTGACAGGCTGTGGGCATCCACCCGCGGCAACACCAGGTAGCGTGCGCCCAGCGTGTCCGCCAGCTCGCGCGCCTCTTTTCGGGGCCGGCGCGCCACGTCAACCAGCAGCGTGTTGAAGCCTTCGAGACCCAGCTCGCTCGCCGCATCCAGCGTCTGGCTGGCCGCTTCGGGGTGGCCGGGCGTGCCGTCTCGACCCACGTTGCCGCGTCCGTCAGTCAGTACCACCAGCACCGGCTGCTGGTGTTTGCGCTGAAGCCCCGTGGCAAGCTCCCGCGCAGCGTCCAGCGCGCCTGCCAGCGGCGTTGCCCCGCCGCCCGGGAGATCCGACAACGCGCGCTTGGCACGGGCGAGTGATCGCGTTGGCGGCAGGAGGAGCTCCGGCGCGCTGCCGCGAAACGCCAGCAGGGCAACCTGATCGCGACGCACGTAACAGTCGGCCAGCAGCAGTTCGATCGCCCCTTTTACTTCTCCGAGGCGCTGCATTGCCGACGAGCCCGAGGCGTCCACCACAAAAACGGTGGTCAGCTGGGTTTTCTGCTTGAATCGCGACACGCGGAAGTCGTCGGTGCGCACTGCCAGGCTGCCTTTTCTGCCGCCGCGCAGGCGCTGCCAGGGCGCCGCCGCTTTGACCGTCGCGAGGAGATTGAGGCGCGGTCCCCGGGCGGCGAATCCGCGGCGAATGCCGATAGGCCGACCACGGGTCGCCGGCCGCCGGATCCGCGAACGCCCCCCGGAACCGGCCCGCCGGCGATTTTTGCCGCTGCTGAGCGAGGCCAGCAGACCGGGCGGCAGCACCGCCTTGGCGGCCGCGATCAACATTTCATCGGGAATCTGGTCCCCGGCCGGCTCCCGATCAGCCTCGCCGGGATCGCTATCCGTTTCGGCTCGACTATCGGGCGGCTCCGGGGCTTCGGGTTCGGGCTCTTCCGGTGATGGCAGCGTCAGCGCGTGGGGGAGCAGCACGAGCCGGGCGGCGTCACCGATCTCCTCCGCTCCAATCGTCTGGAGCCTGCGCAGCCCGGCCAGAGCACACGCCGCCAGCGCCGCCTGCCGGACCCGACGCAGCGAGGTGATTCCCATACTCAGCGCCGCACGATCCAAGGTCGCGATGACCTGCTCCGTGAGCGCGGGGAGGGCTTCACTAGCGGCACGGATTTGCGCTTCAGGAAACGGTTCCGCAGGCAATTCATAAAAAGTGTCTGAGAACGTGCGAAACGCCAGCCGGTCGGTCAGGCCGCTGTCCATGGCCTCGTCATCTTCGAGCGCTTCGTCCAGCGCCAGCGCGACAAACCTCGCCGGCCTTGTGGTTGAAAAGCCGTCGCGTTCCAGTCGATATTCCCCGCGGTCGAGCGCCGCGGTCAGGGCGCTTGCCACCTCGCGGCTCTGGCGCTCCGCCATGTTGACCAGCAGCAGGCCACCGTCAGCTTCCGTTAGCAATCCTTCCTGGAGGATCGGTTTACCCAGCCCAGCACCGTTGGCAGAAGACGCCGCCAGCGATGCTGCCAGATCCAGACCGCCCAGCAGCCGTTCCGGGCTGACGCCCAAGGGCAGCCGCACGGCTCGCCGGCCGTCGTTCAACGTGTGTTCGGCGCGGGCCAGCAGCGCGTCCCGGCCAGGTCCCGGCAGGCCGCAGATCTGCAGCCCGCCCAGCTTCGGTGCCACCGCCAGCAGCGCCAGCGCCAGCGCGGCGTCGCCGGCCGCGGTCGGTTCGCCGCTCACTCGAAGACCTCTTCGACAGCCCGCTCTACCCGAACCAGGGCCCGCGACTCGTCCAGTGGATTGCGCCGCAGGCGGTGGCCCAGCGCGGCGCCCGACATGGTGCGCAAATCTTCCGTCGTGACGGCGTCTCGACCGTGATAAGCGGCCAGCGCGCGAGCGGCGCGGATCAAGGTCAGCTCGCCACGCAGGCCGTCGGTTTCCAGTGCGAGACAGAGCCTCGCGGCATCTTCCAGGACCGCTGTAGGAACCTCTACCGCATCAAGCTTTTCGCGTCCGGTAAGAATCTTTTTTCGGATGGCACCCTCGCGGCGCGCCCAGCGGCGACGGAAGCCGGCGGGATCCCGATCGAAATCGTCGCGGCGCCTGATGACCTCCACGCGCTCGGACAGCTCGGTCGGCGTGGTGATATCGACGGCCAGGCCAAAGCGATCCAGGAGTTGCGGACGTAGCTCGCCCTCTTCCGGATTACCGCTTCCGATCAGGACAAAACGCGCGGGATGACGCACGCTCAAACCTTCTCGCTCGACGGCATTTTCGCCGGAGGCCGCCACGTCCAGCAGCAGGTCCACGAGGTGATCTTCCAGCAGATTCACCTCATCGATGTAGAGAAAACCCCGGTTCGCCGCCGCCAGCAGACCGGGCTCAAACGACTTCTCGCCGCGCACCAGCGCCGCTTCGAGGTCCAGCGCACCGACCACACGATCTTCGGTTGCCCCGAGCGGCAGATCCACGACAGGGATCGGACGTTTCACGATCGCCTGTTTGTCACCTTTGAACGGCGGATAAAGCTTCGCCGGGCTATCCGGCGGGCGATTGTAAGGGCAGCCTTTCACCATCTCGATCTTCGGCAGCAGCGCCGCCAGCGCCCGGACGGTTGTGGACTTCCCCGTGCCGCGGTCCCCCAGCACCAGAACGCCGCCGATGCTCGGGTCGACCGCGCTGACCAGCAGCGCCTGTTTCATGGCTTCCTGGCCGACGATCGCAGCAAATGGGAAAACGGTTTTCATCAGCTTGCGGGCGTTCGCTTTGCCGAGCAGTGCTCAGCGGCTTTGGTGAGAGGTCCGGGCAAGCTGCCACAGCTTCCCGTCGGGCACGTCCATCATGAGAAAAATATGTTCCAGCAACGCCAGCGCCGTGAGCGTTGCCAGCAGCAGTGAGCTGCTGACGGCAAAGTCGCTGGCGCCCGTCGCAAGGCCCTGCACACACCAGTAGCCGACCAGGGCCAGCCCGGCCGCCACCGACAGCGGAAACAGCGGGTTCATCCGCCGTCGAGCCATGTAGCTGGCAAGGTAAGACAGGCGCGGCGGCAGGTATTCCAGATGGAAATTCCACACGCCGAGAAAAATATTGAGCTTGGTGCTCCAGCGCATCAGCCACAGCAGACAGAAGGTCGCTAACCCAACCTTGTTGGGCTGACCCAAACTCATCCACGCGATGACGCCCGCCGTCGCGATCACGGCCAGCTCGTGCCACAGGCACGCTCGGACACCATGCAGAAACCGCTGCCACTGGCTCAGACCCGGCGGGCAGCGCTGCGGTCGCGGGCCCGTGACGTAGCCCAGAAAGTAGGTGATTTCATGCCAGCTCCAGATCGCCAGCGCGGAAGTGAAAGCCAGGTAGGCGTGAACGCTACTGCTGTTGCCAACCGAGTACGCCAGCCCCGCAACGCCGAGCATCGCAATCGCGCTGGCCAGCCAGAACGTCGACCCATAGGTACGTTCCGGCAGACCTGTGCGATACAGCGCCAGAATCGTGAACAGCCACCAGCACGCGGCGGCTGACGCTATGGGCAGGAGTATGCTCATCCGCTACCAGGTGGGCGCCAAACGAACGTTGCTGCGTCGCTCGTTCTTTTTCACCGGCATGAAATACAGCCGAGCGAAAACGCCAAAGGCCTGCAGTCCCAGGCCAGCTCGGCGAACGCGATTGACGATGCCGCCTTCCGCTTTGGCCTTTTCCACCGACGTATTGATTTCCACCAGGCGATCCAGCATTTCCCAGAACCGCGGATTGTCGAGATCGAGCGAAATGGGGAAGATCTGCTCGCTGATGGTGGAGGTGACGTTGAGCACCTCCTTGTCGTAGTCGGTGGGATTCATACCCAGGGCTTTGTGCAGTTCTGGCCGACTGTGATCTCGCACGTACATGGTGGCGAAGACCGCCAGCAGGAAAAACCGAATCCACAGCTTGTTATGGCCCTTCAGCAGCTTGGGGTCAGCCTTCATGATCAAGGCAAAAACCTCGCCGTGGCGAAACTCGTCGTTACACCAGTCCAGGAACCACCGGAAAATCGGGTGGAAGCGCTTATCCGGATTGCGCTCAAGCTGTCGGTAGATCGTGATGTAGCGCGCGTAGCCGATTTTCTCCGACAGGTACGTGGCGTAGAAAATGTACTTGGGCTTGAAGTACTGATACTTCTTGGCTTTACGCAGAAAACCGAGATTCACCGGCATATCGAAGTCGTCGAGACACTTATTGAGGAATCCCGCGTGCCGCGATTCGTCGCGGGCCATGTGGGCCATGACCTCTTTGATGTCCGGATTGTTGACGGCCTTCTGAATATCTTTGTAGAGCACACAGCCCGAATACTCGGAGGTGATCGAGGAGATCAGAAAGCCGAGAAATTCCTTTTGCAGGGCCGGTGGCAGGGTTTTGATTTCGTCGAGGAACGCCTCGTCCCGCTGAAAGTGGTCGTGGTTGGCGTCGCCGCGAAACTCGTCCATCAGCTCATCCCACTCGCGCCGAACCGGCTCGAGATCCAGACGATCCATCGCGTCAAAATCGGTGGTGTAGAAACGAGGTGCGAGCAGCGCCTCCTGTCGAGCCACCTCGGTGGAGTTGGCGATACCTGCCTTGCGATCTTGCGTACTCATCAGCTCTTCTCCTCGACGGCGGAAAGGCCACCATCGCCGTCATGAACGGGCAATACATATTTTTCAAAAACCGCCTTATTGGGGGCCCCAAAGGCCCACAGATCGATCACCCGTTCAGTTGTCGGATCGATCAGCAGCAGCTGCCCGCTGGCGTACTGCTCCAGGTGAAAGGGTGAATCCATCGGATGGCCGGCGTCGCGGCGCGATTTACCCAAAGCACGCAGCGTTGCGCGCAGGAACCCATTGCCGGCCTCCAGCGTTTCGACCGCCTCGCCGGTCTGCGCGTCGGTGACCACCACGGTTCCGTCAAGGCCATCAGCAAACGTCAGCGATCGAAAGCCGACCATCGCCGTCTGCGGCGAAATCTGGGCGACGGGCTCGGTCCAGGTCGCCGCCAGGGTAAAGGTCAGCAGCAGCACAACGCCGATGGCGGTCAAGGGTTTCCACATCATTGCGGCCGGCGAATGATCATGGCCGTGACCATGGTGATGATGTGTGTGGTGCCGGTGGCCGTGATCCTGGTAATCCATGTTTAGCGCCCTGCCGTGGCCAGCGGAAGATCAGGATGGGCATCACCCACGGTATCGACGTCTACGGCGCTGCGCTCAGGCGTTTTCGCGTGTGCCTGTCCTTCGGTCACCGTCGGCTTGATCGCGTCAACAAAAACCTTTGCCACATGTTCAACGTCTTCGAGGCACCGCAGGCTCGGCTGCGGTGACAGGAACCGAAATGGGCGCACAAATGGCCACATCAGGCAGTAGCCGACCCGCTGCCCAGGCATCAGCTTGAGGCAGACGTCGCCGCTACCATCGCGGCTGCGTCGGATGCCCGCGTCCTGAATGTGTTTGAAAGGCAGGTTGACGGTCATCGGCAGCGCCACACCAAAGCGCATGACGACGCGCTGGCTGGTGATCGTATAGACCGTCGTGCGGGCAATCAGGTAAGCGAGCAGCTGCAGAATACCGATAGCCGCTATGCCCACAATCGCCAGATTGACCACGGACCCGACGCCGGAGGCTGCGGCGTTTTCCACGCCACCGGCGTTGGCGTCGATGAGCCGCCATGCGCCCAGGAGCACAAAATAGACGACAACTTTGCGCCAGTGAAACAGACGCCGGGCCAATAAGGCTCGCGTCGGAGCGCCCCGCCAAAGCAGCGTCTCGCCGTCGGTGAGGTTCTGTTCCAGCTCGACGATGTCGTCCGCTTCGGTCAGCTCGGTCACAGCAGCGGCTCCTGTCGCGTGTCGTTGGCGTATAGCGTTCCGCCGCCGAAGTAGCCCATGATCTTGTCTTCCTCGAGCCGGGTGATCCGATTGGGATTGCCCAACGCTGGAACCTGCGCAAACTGATTGGCGTTGATCGAGGCGACGTTGATCCGGTCGCCCTTGACCCGGGAGAACGTAAAGGGCAACAGGGCGGTCTGGTTTTCGGTACCCTCCACCGCCACCTCAAAGAAGACCACCATCGGCTCGCAGCGGTCGACCCAGATATCCACCACCTTGCCGGCCAGCTCGTCATCAGCCCCGTACACGGGGAAGCCCATCGGGTCGGTCCCGGAACGCTGACCCGTACCGATTAAATCGATGCCGGGATTCACCTTAAAGTCCGTGGCAACGCGCATCGGCACGATGCGATCTTCGCCGTGAATCGTATGGTCGGGCACGTCATCTCGATCCGAATAAGACGCCGGGCCGACGCCGTCCAGCATCGGGTTGCCGGTCGGTTCACCCGGCGCGCCGGGATAGCGGCCGGCTGGCCTTAAGGCGAGCTTACGCTCGTTGACCGGACGCGGTACGGTCACCGTTTCGCCATTTTCCAGCTTGAACGTTTTTGGTGGCGGGGTCATCGGAAAGCCATGCACCTGAACCATTCCGCCGCTGCGGCTGGTCCGATCTGAGTCCAGGGGATAACCCTCGCGCTTGCTCTCGCGGTGCAGGTACAGCACCAGAACAAGGAAGAAAATCCAAAATAGCGTGAATAGGATTTCGACCAGATCAATTTCGTTCATGACAAAACTCCACCTCGTTTAACTGACTTCTCACTTCGCCGCCGTCAGGCTGTCGAAGATCGCTTTCTCAACATGTTGCTACCCAGGAAACTCCGCCAAGCCGACCGAATCGTCTTCCCCCAGCGGCTCACGCGAGTGCCGAGCCAACGGGCCGATCACCACCAGCGTGACAAACAACAACAGGATTTCGAACTGATAGACGGCGCTGTAGCCGGCTCCGACAGTCGTTAGGGCCGGCCCCAGCAAACCGCCGTCGGCCAGCATACTGACCAGATCGCGCGCACCACCGCCGGCCGCGACAGCCAGGCCGGCTGCCGTCGCCTGGACCGCACCCCAGGCTCCGAGCGCCAAGCCGTTGCGCCCACCGCCTTCGGCACCATCTCGGTCAGCCAGCTTCATGGCGGCGGTCATGGTGCCGACACCAAACAGGCCGGCGCCAAAGCCGACCAGCGTGACCCCGACGCGAAACAGATTAGTCCAGTAAAACGCCGCCACCAGGGTCAGCATCGCGAAAGCCAGTATGCCGACGAGGGCGCCGTAGCCAGCCAGCCGATGCGGATCGATACCCACCTTTAGCGCGCGGGCGGCACAGGCGAAGGCCAGCAAAGTCCCGAACGCGAACAGCGCGGTAAGCACCGTGGTTGCGGAGACCGACAGACCGAGTACCTGTCCTCCAAACGGTTCCAGCAAGATGTCCTGCATCGCGAAGCCAAAGGTACCGAGGCCTACCGCGAGCAGCAGCCGGACGCAGCGGTTGTCGGACGTCAGCTGTCGCCATGCCTGGCGAAAAGCCACCCGGGGACGGTCAGGTCGGGTCAGCTCGCGGTTGCGCGGCTCCTGCTTCCACAGGGCCAGCAGATTCAGCGCCATCGTGACAATGGCGGCACCCTGAATCACCCTGATCAGGCGCAGCTGGCCAAAATCGGTCAGCAGCGCACCGAAGATCAGGGCACTAAAAAACATGCCGATCAGCAGCATGACAAACAGGAGCGCAACCACCTGGGGTCGCTGAGACTCGTCAGCGAGATCGGTAGCGAGCGCCAGACCGGCGGTCTGCGACATATGCATGCCG
>JBCDKA010000080.1:0-17841 GCA_038747195.1 Pseudomonadota bacterium | reverse complement strand
TTCGACTACCTTCCGGCTGACGCGCTGCTGGTGCTGGACGAGAGCCATGTCGGCGTGCCTCAGATCGGCGCCATGTTTCGCGGCGACCGGTCGCGCAAAGAGAACCTCGTGGAATACGGGTTCCGGCTGCCCTCAGCGCTGGATAACCGCCCCCTGACCTTCGAGGAGTGGGAGGCGCGCGCGCCACGGATGGTGTTTGTTTCGGCCACGCCGCGGGCCTATGAGCTGGAGCGTTCCGGCGAGGTGGTGGAGCAGGTGGTCCGCCCGACCGGACTGGTGGACCCGGAGGTGGAGATTCGCCCTGTCGATACGCAGGTGGATGATCTGCTGTCCGAAATCAACGAGCGGACGTCCTGGGGTGACCGGGTTCTGGTCACCACGCTGACCAAAAAGATGGCCGAGAACCTGACGGACTACCTGATCGATCATGGGGTGAAGGTGCGCTATCTGCACTCCGACATCGATACCGTGGAGCGGGTCGAGATCATCCGCGATCTGCGCCTGGGCGAATTTGACGTGCTGGTGGGTATCAACCTGCTGCGCGAGGGCCTGGACATGCCGGAGGTGTCGCTGGTCGCCGTGCTGGACGCCGACAAAGAGGGATTTCTCCGCTCTGAAGGGTCGCTGATCCAGACCATCGGGCGGGCGGCTCGCAACGTGCGGGGCAAAGCCATTCTCTATGCCGACAAGATCACCAACTCGATCCAGGCCGCGATGAGCGAAACCGATCGGCGCCGGGAAAAGCAGATAGCCCACAACGAAGCGCACGGCATCAAGCCACAGACAGTCCAGACCAAAATCGCCGACATTATGGAGGGCGCACGCAGCAGCGCGCCCACGCCAGGGCGCGGCAAAGACCGCCGAGCGAAGCGGGTGGCGGAACCGGCCGGCAACTACGATGGCCTGTCGCCGGAAGAGGGCGCCAAGAAGATCAAGGCACTGGAAAACCAGATGTACGAACACGCCTCTAACCTGGAGTTTGAGGAAGCGGCCAAGGTGAGAGACGAAATCGAGGCCATTCGAGCTGCCACGCTGGGCAGCTAACTGGAAACGTTGCGCAAGCGACAGAGACCAAGGTCAGGCGAACGGCGGGGCCTTGCCGCTCTGGCGCGTCCGAGCCAAGGATGGCGAGGCCGAGCGCACACGGACGTGTTCACAGCGACGCCTGAGCGGAACGCAAGTTGGAGAGTCGCATGACTAGGCAAACAGCGGGCCCTTCCCGCACAGGCGCGTCCGAGCCAAGGATGGCGAGGCCGAGCGCACACGGACGTGTTCACAGCGACGCCTGAGCGGGAAGGCCCCGCTGTGCGCCGGCAACGAAGACAAAGAAACGATTGGCCCCCGCCACCCTTTGTGGTACCTTTCCGCGCCTTCCTGGGGGCGATTAGCTCAGTTGGTTAGAGCGCCGTCTTGACATGGCGGAGGTCACTGGTTCAACTCCAGTATCGCCCACCACTCCCAATCCAGCCGTCAAACGGTTAAACTGCCGGTATGGCATCGACTTTCACTACCGTCGACTAACTACCCGTCGCCCAGATCGAAGTATCAGAGGGCGCTGGGCGCCCTTTTTTGTGCGCGAGAGAAACTGACAAGACCATGATCACAATTACGCTTCCAGACGGCAGCCAGCGGCAGTTTGACCACCCGGTCAGCGTACTGGACGTGGCTTCCGACATCGGGCCGGGGCTGGCGAAAGCCGCGCTGGCGGGCAAGGTAGACGGCAAGATGGTTGACACCTCTTATACCGTCGACACCGATGCAGAGCTGGCGATTGTGACCGCGCGCGACGAAGAGGGGCTGGAGGTCATCCGCCACTCCTCCGCGCATTTGCTGGCGCAGGCCGTCAAGCGTCTGTTTCCCGAGGCGCAAGTGACGATCGGTCCGGTGATCGACGACGGTTTCTACTACGATTTTTCCTATCCGCCGGGGTTCAGCGAAGAGGACCTGGAGAAGATCGAGGCCGAGATGGCGCGCATCGTGAAAGAGGCGCTGCCGGTGCAGCGGCAGGAAATGGGGCGCGACGAGGCTGTCGAGTTCTTCTCCCAGATGGGGGAGAAGTACAAGGCGGAGATCATCGCCAGCATCCCCAGCGATGAGGCGCTGTCGCTTTACAGTCAGGGTGATTTCATCGATCTGTGCCGCGGGCCGCACGTCCCGGATACGGGCAAGCTGAAGGCCTTTAAGCTGATGAAGCTGGCCGGCGCCTACTGGCGTGGCGATTCCGATAACGAGATGCTCCAGCGGATCTACGGTACGGCCTGGGCCAATTCGAAAGATCTAAAGTCGCACCTGCATCGTCTCGAGGAGGCTGCCAAGCGCGATCACCGTCGTCTCGCGACCCAGCTAGGCCTGTTCCACATGCAGGAAGAGGCGCCGGGTATGGTGTTCTGGCACGACCACGGCTGGCGGATCTGGCAGGTGGTGGAAAACTATATCCGCGACCGGCTGCGTCAGGAGGGTTACCAGGAGATCAAAACGCCGCAGATCGTTGACCGCACGCTGTGGGAGAAGTCGGGGCACTGGGACAAGTTCCGGGAGCATATGTTCACGACCGAATCGGAGCACCGGCACTACGCCGTCAAGCCGATGAACTGCCCCTGCCACGTACAGGTGTTTAACCGGAACCTGCACAGCTATCGGGATTTACCGCTGCGCATGGCTGAATTTGGTTCGTGCCATCGCAACGAGCCGTCGGGCGCGCTGCACGGACTGATGCGCGTGCGGAATTTTACGCAGGACGACGCACATATCTTCTGCACGGAAGACCAGGTGGGTGATGAGGTTGCGCGCTTTCACGAACTGGTGGAGTCGGTCTATCGCGATTTCGGCTTCACCGAGATGGTGGTGCGCCTGTCGACGCGGCCGGAGCAGCGGGTCGGTGATGACGCCCAGTGGGACAAGGCGGAGGCCGCGCTGGAGAAGGTGCTGGACGACAAGGGCGTCGAGTGGGAGCTTCAGCCCGGCGAGGGCGCCTTCTACGGGCCGAAGATTGAGTACAGCCTGAAGGACTGTCTGGAGCGGGTCTGGCAATGCGGCACGATGCAGGTGGATTTTTCGATGCCGGGCCGTCTCGGCGCTCACTACATCGATGAGTCGAGCGAGCGCGTAGTGCCAGTGATGTTGCACCGAGCCATTCTCGGTTCCCTGGAGCGGTTCATCGGAATTTTGATTGAGCAGTATGCCGGCGCCATGCCGGTCTGGCTGAGTCCGCTGCAGGCCGTGGTGATGAATATTACGGACCGGCAGGCAGAATATTGCGAAAAGGTCACAAAAACCCTTGAATCACAAGGGTTTCGGGTCGAAAGTGACTTGAGAAACGAAAAAATCGGCTTTAAAATCCGCGAGCGCACTTTGCAGAAGGTGCCTTATCTGTTGGTCATCGGCGACCGCGAGGTGGAGAACGGCGCCGTTGCCGTCCGCCAGCGAGATGGAACTGACCTGGGAGCAATGCCCCTGGAGCAGTTCTGCGCGTTGTTGAAAGAGCAGGTAGATGCCCGCAGTACGGGCCTTGAGAAAGACACTGAGTAACGCGGCCGGAGCCGCGCCATTTGGAGGAATAGCTAATCGCCCAACATAAACAGACTCGGCGTAACGAGAAAATCATCGCCCCGGAAGTGCGAGTCATTGCAGAGGACGGTGAACAGGTGGGCATCAAGTCCATCGAAGAAGCCCAGGCCCTGGCCAAGGAGGCCGGACTGGATCTCGTAGAGGTAGTGCCCAACGCCGAACCGCCCGTGTGTCGCATCATGGACTACGGTAAGTACCGTTTTGAGATGTCCAAGAAGGCGCAGGCGGCTAAGAAAAAGCAAAAACAGACCCAGGTGAAGGAGATCA
Organism: Pseudomonadota bacterium; assembly: GCA_038747195.1. GTDB lineage: Bacteria > Pseudomonadota > Gammaproteobacteria > Xanthomonadales > SZUA-38 > JANQOZ01. Next base: position 14,007 of record JBCDKA010000080.1, on the reverse strand, counting down.
AATTCCGGCCGGGGACCGAAGAAGCCGACTACCAGGTCAAGATGCGAAACCTGCGGCGCTTCATTGAACAGGGCGATAAGGTCAAAGTCAGTCTGCGATTCCGGGGTCGGGAGATGGCCCACCAGGAGCTTGGAACCAAGCTGCTGCAGCGGATTGAAGAGGACTTGACCGACGAAGTGGTGGTGGAACAGCGGCCGTCGATGGAAGGCCGGGTCATGGTGATGATGCTCTCACCGCCGAAAAATTAAGAAATTGCAGAGACGCTGACGGCGAGCCTGCATTTCAGGCTGTCGCCAGCCTTCACACTTTGCAGGCCCTCGGGCCGGGAAATGGCGACTGCTGGAGATGTCGCCATTTTGTTTCTAGGCCGTTAGGCCAGGCGACAGCAAGAACTAGCCAGACCGGTCCCTTGGACCGGCGGCAAAAAGCATCCCGCAAGGGACTATACGCGGCGGCGAGTACGGACAGAAAGCGCCTTAGGGCCACTTGTCGACGTCAAATAAATGAAAAATGGAGAAGACCCATGCCAAAGATGAAAACGAATCGTGGCGCGGCAAAACGCTTCAAGAAGACGGCTTCCGGCTTCAAGCGTGGGCACGCGTTCACCTCACACATCCTGACCAAAATGAGTCAGAAGCGTAAGCGCAACCTGCGCGGCACCACCCAGGTGGACGCTGCCGACGTGAAATCCGTGAAGCGCATGCTTCCGTACGCCTGAGGAGTGTGAGCAATGGCTAGAGTAAAGCGTGGTGTTGTCGCACGGCGACGACACAAGAAAGTACTGAAACAGGCCAAGGGCTATTACAACGCCCGACGTAAGGTCTATCGCGTTGCCTATCAGGCGGTCACCAAAGCCGCTCAATACGCCTACCGCGATCGGCGGGTGCGTAAGCGCGAGTTTCGCGCGCTGTGGATCGTCCGGATCAATGCAGCGGCGCGTGAGTGTGGCTTGTCCTACAGCCGGTTCATGAACGGCCTGAAGCGCGCCAACATCAGCCTGGACCGCAAGGTGCTGGCCGACATGGCGGTGCGTGACAAAGCCGCTTTTGCCGCCGTGGCGGAAAAAGCCAAAGCCGTTCTCAGCGCCTGATCAGGCCTGATCCCGCGGCTGAGCCGCGGGATCAGAATCCATCTCCGTGGAAGAACTCTCTGAACTTCTGGGCGACGCCCAGTCACAGGTAGCCGCTGCTGCTGATGAAGCTCAGCTGGACGCGGTGCGGGTGGCTTTCCTGGGCAAGTCGGGCAGTTTGACCGGCCTGCTCAAATCGCTGGGTAAGGCGGCGCCCGAAGAACGAAAGGAACGCGGCCAGGCGATCAACCGGGCCAAAGGCGAACTACAGCAGGCGCTGAACGCGCGACGCGAGGCGCTGGCGACGGCGGCGCTGGAGGCCCAGCTCGCGGCCGAAAAAGTCGACGTGACCATGCCGGGTCGCCAAGGCGCAGTCGGAACGCTCCACCCGGTCACCCGAACCCTCAACCGGATCACCGCGGTGCTGGCCCAGATGGGCTTTGAGGTGGCGGACGGGCCCGAAGTTGAGGACGATTACTACAACTTCGAAGCGCTCAATTTCCCGGCTCATCACCCGGCCCGTGCCATGCACGACACCTTTTACTTTGCGGACGGCCGGCTGCTGCGCACACATACCTCACCGGTACAGATCCGGGCGATGCAGCGAATGGAGCCCCCGATACGGGTGATTGCACCAGGCACGGTTTACCGCAGCGACTCCGATCAAACCCACTCACCGATGTTTCATCAGGTGGAAGGGCTGCTGGTGGGTGAAAACGTCTCGATGGCCAACCTGAAAGGTGACCTCCACAGCTTCGCCAACGCGTTCTTTGAGCGTGATCTGCCGATCCGGTTTCGGCCGTCTTACTTCCCCTTCACCGAGCCGTCGGCTGAGCTGGACGTGCTGTGGGATCAGGGTGACGGCAGCGAGCCTCGTTGGCTGGAGGTGCTGGGCTGCGGCATGGTGCACCCGAACGTGCTCAAGGCCGGTGGCATCGACCCAGACCGCTACACCGGCTACGCCTTTGGGATGGGTGTGGAGCGGTTCGCGATGCTGCGGTACGGAATCCGCGACCTGCGGGAGCTGTTCGACAACGATCTGAAGCTGCTGAATCAGTTTGTCTGAGTCAGGGCGGGACTGACACATGAAATTTAGCGTGAACTGGCTGAGTGAGTGGGTTGAGGTAGATCTCGAGCCCGCCGCTTTGGCTGATCGGCTCACCATGGGCGGGCTGGAGGTGGACGAAGTCAGCCCGGCCGGCGCGACCCTGGATGGCGTTGTGGTGGCTCGGATCACGGGCACCGAACCGCATCCGGACGCAGACAAGCTGCAGGTATGTGCGGTGGACTGCGGCGACGAAGAGCCGGTCACGATTGTTTGTGGCGCGGCCAACGCCCGGCCGGGGCTCGTTGCGCCACTGGCCACTGTCGGTGCGGTGCTGCCCTCTGGCATGAAGATCAAACCCGCCAAGCTGCGTGGCGTCGCCTCCCAGGGGATGTTGTGCTCGGCCAGCGAACTGGCGCTGGCTGACGACGCGGCTGGCCTGATGGAGCTGCCGGCGGACGCAACGCCTGGTCAGCCGCTCGCGGAACTGCTGCAGCTGGACGACACCTGTATCGAAATCGATCTGACGCCAAACCGTGGTGACTGTCTATCGATCGCCGGAATTGCTCAGGACGTGGCGGCTCTGGCGGGTGGCAAGTTCACGCCGAAAACGGTTGCGCCGGTGGCGCCCACGCTCAACGATCGGCGAGAAATTGAGCTGAATCATCCGGATGAATGCCCTCGATACCTCGGGCGGATGGTATGCGGGATCGACAACCGGGCCGAAACGCCACTCTGGATGGTTGAAAAGCTGCGTCGCTGTGGACTGCGCTCGATCCATCCCGTGGTCGACGTCACCAACTATGTGATGCTTGAGCTCGGTCAGCCGATGCACGCTTTTGACGCCAGCGCGATCTCAGGGCCGGTGTCGGTTCGCCGGGCGAGGCAGGGCGAGGCGCTTAAGCTCCTCGACGGTACGGACGTAGACCTCACCGAAAAGTTGCTGGTGATCACCGATCGCGACGAACCGGTGGCGCTGGCTGGGCTGATGGGCGGTATGGCATCGGCCGTGACGCCGGATACCACCGACGTGTTCTTTGAAGCCGCCTGGTTCGATCCAGCCAGCATCATCGGTCGGGCCCGCGACCTGGGCGTGCACTCCGACGCGGCTCACCGCTTCGAACGCGGTGTCGACCCGACGGGCCAGCAGCAGGCGATGGAGCGCGCGACCGCGCTGCTGCTGGAGATTGCGGGCGGTGCCTGCGGTCCGGTCGTCGAAGCGGTTCGCGATGCTGAAATACCGACGCGTCCTCCGGTCACGCTGCGCCGAACCCGGCTCGACCGGCTTGTCGGTTTGACCGTGGACGACGCGCAGGTCAGCCGAACGTTTTCCGATCTCGGTATGGCTGTGAAGGCCGTCGAAGGCGGCTGGGAAGTCACGCCCCCCGGTCGACGCTTTGATATCGAGCTCGAGGTGGACCTGATTGAAGAGGTGGCTCGCGTTTACGGCTATGACCGGTTGAACGAGGCGGTGCCGGGCGGTGACCTGCCGCCGGTATCCATCCCCGAAGCGCAGGTTCCTATGGCGCGGATTGCCCAGGTGTTGAACGAGGCAGGTGTCAGCGAGGTTGTGTCCTACAGCTTCCGGTCTCCCGACGAACTCCTGCCGATGGGCGTCGAGCAGCCGCTGATGCTCGCCAATCCGCTGTCGCGAGAGATGTCCGCCATGCGAACCAGCTTGATTCCCGGCCTGCTCAAGGCTCTGGAGCATAACCAGAAGCGCCAGCAGAGCCGGGTTGCGCTGTTCGAAACCGGACGCTGTTTTCTGCCCGAAGCCGACGGAACGGTCAAGGAGCGCGACCGTCTTGCGGTGGTTGCTGCCGGGCGTCGGGATCCGGAGCAGTGGCTGCAGTCGGCCCAAACCCTCGACTTCTTCGACGTGAAGGGTTGGCTCCAGGGGCTCATCGCTTTGTCCGGCTCAGCGGGAGATTTTTCGTATGAGGTCGGGAATCGAGCCTGGCTCCATCCCGGGCAGCAGGCGGAGGTTTTGCGCGACGGTGACCCCGTCGGCTGGGTGGGAACGCTTCACCCAAACTGGCAGAAAAAAGCCGACTGTCGGGGCCCTGTGGTGGCGTTTGAGGTCGATCTTGCAGCGATCGTGGGCGGAAGGGTGCCTAAAGCGCAGCCTGTGTCTCGGTACCCGTCGATCCGTCGAGATCTCAATGTGGTTGTGAATAAAAGTGTCAACTGGCGGTCGATTCAACAAATTGTTGAAGAAACCGTGGGTAACTTATTGACAAGTCTTGTGGTTTTTGACGAATATACGGGTAAGGGAATCGACGCTAGCCAGCGCAGTCTGTCCTTCGGGCTGGTAATGCAAGATCAAGATACGACGTTGACCGATGAGACGGTCGATGGGGTCATGAGTACGGTAATTACCCGCTTGCATGATCAATTGGGCGCGGAGTTGCGAGGGTAGGGATGGCGCTGACGAAAGCGGATCTGGCCGAAAGGCTGTTTGAAGAAGTGGGACTGAACAAGCGTGAGGCAAAAGAGTTTGTCGACGCGTTTTTTGAGACCGTCCGGACCTCACTGGAGGACGGCGAGCAGGTGAAGCTGTCAGGCTTCGGAAACTTCGATCTCCGTAGAAAAAACGAACGGCCGGGGCGAAACCCCAAGACCGGGGAAGAAATCCCGATTTCTGCCCGGACTGTGGTGACCTTCCGGCCGGGACAAAAACTAAAGTCGAGAGTTGAAGCTTATGCTGGATCCGGGCAGTAACAACGAACTGCCGGCCATTCCGGCCAAGCGCTACTTCACCATCGGCGAGGTTAGCGATCTTTGCGGGGTCAAGCCCCACGTGCTGCGATACTGGGAGCAGGAGTTTCCTCACCTGAAACCGGTTAAGCGCCGCGGCAACCGACGCTATTATCAGCGTCACGACGTCATCATGATTCGCCAGATCCGGAGCCTGCTATATGAGCAGGGGTTCACGATTACCGGCGCGCGGCAGCGGCTGGAAGGCGATCAAGCCAAAAGTGACGTCAGCCGCTCACATCAGATTATTCGCCAGATTCGCGGCGAGCTCGAAGAAGTCCTGCAGATTCTTAAGCGCTAGCTGGCCGCGGGCCCAGCTTTCCCGCAAGGTTCACTCCGTCCAGCCGTCCCAGCCGGGGCCCCGTACCACTCGCCCAGGCATCTCGCCGGTGTGTTTGCTGTCCTTCAGTACCTGAATACCGTTGACCCAGACGTCGGTGACGCCGGTGGATAGCTGATGCGGATCGTTAAACGTTGAGTGGTCAGTGACACTTTCGGGGTCAAATACCACCACGTCCGCAAAATAGCCGGACTTGAGCAGTCCGCGCTCGCGCAGCTGCAGGTTTTCCGCCGGCAGTGACGTAAGCTTGCGGACCGCCTCCTCCAGACTGATTACGCCTTCCTCGCGAACATACTTCCCAAGTACTCTCACAAAGTTTCCGTAAGCCCTTGGATGCACTCCAGATTCTAGGAAGATACCTTCGGGTGCCGGTGCCTCCGCGTCAGAACCAAAGCTCACCCAGGGCAGGGCGACCTGCGTCGCGACGTTTTCCTCTGACATCAGGAAATAGACGGTGCCGACCCGGCTGTTGTCCTCAATGACCAGATCGACCATCGTGTCGGCCGGGCTGGTCCCACGCTGCGCTGAAACCTCCGCCAGGGTCATTCCGGTTAAGGGCTTAAGCGCCTCGTTCTTGAAAGCGGAGAAAAGCAGGCGCGAGGGATCGCCGGCCGCGAGGTAGAGATTTTCCCAATCGTTCGTCGGTGTCTCGATTTCCGTTAGAACCCGGGCCCGGATGGCGGGATCCTTGAGGCGTTCGACCCAGGCGTCGTGCCCGCCTTCCTGCACCCATGGCGGCATCGCGGCGTCCAGGCCGGTGGCGCCCGCGGTGTAGGTATACATGTTGGCTCGAATGTTGACGCCGGCAGCGCGTGCCGTCTCGATCGTTTCGATGACGGTCGCCATCTTGGGCCAGTTCGACTCTCCTGCGGCTTTCAAATGATAGATTTCGACGGCGGCCCCGGTGGCCTCGGCGATTTCCAGCACTTCGTCGATGCCCTCCAATAGCCCGTTGCCTTCTGAGCGTAGGTGGGTGACATAGAACCCACCAAATTCGGCGGCGGCCGCCGTCAGAGCAATCAGCTCGGGCGTCTGGGCGTAAAACGCGGGCGCGTAGATCAATGCCGTGCTGACTCCCATGGCGCCCTCGCGCATGGCGTCTCGAACCAGTTGCTGCATTCGCTTAAGCTCAGCGTCCGTCGGGGCCCGATCTTCTTCGCCCAGTTCGTGAACGCGAACCGTTGTGCCACCCACAAATGAGGCGACGTTTGGCGACACGCCCCGCTGTTCGAGAAACTCCAGGTATTCTCCCAGCGTTGTCCAATCGATTGCGTATTTGATGTCCCACTGCTGCGCAAGCGCGTCGGCTTTCATCTGTGGGTTGAGCGGACCCATCGACCAGCCTTCGCCCAGAATCTCGAGCGTGACGCCTTGGCGGATATCAGAGAGCGCGCGGCCATCTTCGATCAGGCTCTCGGTGGCCCAGCTCAGCATGTTGATAAAGCCGGGGGCGACGGCCTTGCCCCCTGCGTCGATGACGGTTGTGGCCCGGGTTTCGTCCAGGTCACCGATGGCTACGATGCGGTCGTCGGTGAACGCGAGATCCGCTTGAATCGGGGCGGCGCCGGTTCCGTCATAGATTTGGCCGTTGACGATGATAGTGTCGTAAGCGGTTTCCGACTCTTGGGAGGTACACCCGAGCAGCGTTACAGCGGCCAACAGCATCAGGCATTGCGCTCGCGAGCACATAGGCCCCCCTTTTCTCAGCGTCAAAAGAAAAAGGGGCAGGTAACTCTTAGAAAAGAAAGAGTTACCTGCCCCTTTTAAAACTTGGTCGGAGCGGGGAGATTCGAACTCCCGACCCCCACAACCCCATTGTGGTGCGCTACCAGGCTGCGCTACGCTCCGATCAAGGCCGCGCATTGTACTTGATTGTGGTCAGTTGTCACCATTCAGCTTTGCCGCTGGAATCAGGTGGGATAAGGGCCGGTGTAGCGCGTGTCGCGGATTGTCTTTTGCCACCGCTGCTTGCCGGTAGTCAGGTCCATCGCCCGCAGGGTCAACCCTTCGCGACGCATAACACCGTCGCCTTGCCGCTCGCTGTACGGCTGCGACACGAACAGCAGGGTTCCGTCGAGCACGACAAACGGCGAAAAAGACATACGGCTGCGGGTTTCGCCAACCGGATTTCCTGCGGCATCAAATACCTGCCAACGATACGGCAGCGGCTGTTCAGGCTGATGCAGACTGACCAGCACGTGCGAACCGTTGACGGCAGAAAACTGCCGGCCCTCCACGCCCGCAATGGGTCGGCTTGGCTGGGTCGCCGCCAGGGCCTCCTGAGCCTTGCGGCTTTCCGCGTCACTAATCGGCCGATTTTTCCAGCTTCCTGACTCGGGGCTCAGCAGGCCCGTGTGCCGGGTGGGTTTAGGTGCGTCGGCCATAAAGGCGCCCTGGACCAGGCGCTTTTCGTAGCGCCATACCAGCCCGGCTTTGCTGCCGCTGGACGGCCGCATCGTGAAGGTCTGGCCAAGACCGTCGTCGATTGACGGTCGGACGTCAGCCGGCAGCTCGACCGCAAACGCGCTTTTCTCAGAGCCGGAGTTGGCGTCCAACAGCCTGAGGTCCATGCGGCCGGTGATGGCGGTGTCGACCTGGGCGGTCAGCTCGCCACCGAGCAGCATCACGGGCCGATCGGCGGCATCGCTCACCCAGCTTGCTTTGCCCGAGGCGATATTGACCTGCTCGAGACCTCCACCTTCGCGCATCAATACGACCTGGCCATTAGCCGCGTCCACAAGCAGGCCGTCGCCGAGCGTCAACGCGTCGTTGGCCACCGCGCCTCCCGTGGAAAATAGGCTTGCTGCCGCCAGAGTCAAAACCTTTTTGCTCAGCATTTTTGCGTCACCTGCCGCTTCGGACCTGCCTAGTATAGACTGTGAGTGACCGTTACGGGCTGAAGCCAGCGATGAAAAAATCCCCTGCAGTAATACTCACGGTAGCCTTGGTTTCGGCCGCGGCGTTTGGCAACGAAAGAAGCAGTGAACAAAAGGGGAGCGTCGGGATTTGGATCCCGCTGGGTCCAGCGCCAATCGAGGCGCCCACCGGCGGCAACAACGTGGATAACGTCGGCACCAACAGTCCCGCGAGCGGGGCGATTCACGCGGTGGCTCCACACCCCACAAATCCGGACATTATCTATGTCGGCAGCGTCAACGGCGGCGTGTGGCGGACGGGAAACGCCACCGCATTAGTACCCCAGTGGACGCAGCAGACCGACGGCCAGCTTACGGGTTCCGTGGGTGATGTCGCTTTCGACCCTACCGATGCAACCAGGCAGACTTTGATCGCCGGCTATGGCCGGTTCAGCGCCTTCGGCGGACGGGGCGGCTCGCGATCGGGCGTGATCCGCACCACCAACGGCGGCACCACCTGGACGCCGCTGGGCAGCGTGATGCAGGGGCGCAACATCGCTAAGGTGGCGGCTCGCGGCAACGTGCTGCTGGCCGCCAGCGACGCTGACGATGCCTTCAGTTGTGGGCCGGGGGGCGGCATCGGCCTGTTCCGCTCCATCGACTCCGGGGCAACCTGGAATTTGGTCACCAACGGCCTGTTTGGCAGTCGGGTGGCCGCGCTGGCCGAAGACCCAACGAACAACGCTGTGTTCTATGCCACTATCATCGACTTCAACGGCGGCTGTGGCACCGGAAACGGGGTCTTTCGCAGTACTGATACCGGCGCCACCTGGACCGACATCACCGCACCCATCATCACCAATGTAATCGACAGCGGGGGTTCACACTTCGAGCTGGCCGTGGCCCCAACTGGCACCGTGTTTTTGTCGGTGATTGCGTCCGGCGAACTGGCCGGCGTGTTTCGGCTGCCCGCAGGGTCCAGCACCTGGCAAGACCTCGGCATACCCGAAACTGTGGAGGGCGCCGGAACGTTTGGCGTGAATCCGGGCCGGCAGGGTGGACTGCATGCGTCGCTGGTTGCTGATCCGACCAACGATAATCTGGTTTATGTTGGCGGCGATCGCCAACCCTTCGGCAACGACGAGACCGGCAACTTCTCCAACCCCAACTCCGTCGGTGCCTGCTCGTTCGCCGGCCGGCTGTTTCGCGGAGATGCGAGCCAAGCGCCGGCCAACGTGTGGACACCGATCACGCACGATTTTTCAGACCCTGACGGGGTGGCGGCGACCAGCTGCAACACCGCCAACGGTACGGCACCCCATCCGGACTCTCGCGATATGGCTTTTGACGCCAACGGCAACCTACTGGAGGTGGACGATGGTGGTATCTACCGGCGCATAGCGCCGCGCAGCAGCACCGGTGTCTGGGTAGACGTCAACGGCAATATGCAGGTGACCGAGCAGCACAGCGGCAACTTTGACCGGCTGTCCGCCATCTCTGTCAGCGGTAATCAGGATAACGGCTCAACCCGGCAGGAAGATCTCAGCTCGCGGGTTTGGACATCATTCGGCGGCGGCGATGGCGGCGATATCGCCATTGACTATCTCGCTAACCCCGGCAACAGCGTACGCTACGCAAGCTCCCAGAACTTCGGTGGCGCGCGCCGGATTACCTATGATGCCGGCGGCAACGTTCTTGGGCAGACGCAGCTAGCGCTGACCCCGCTAGGAGGTGGTGCCCAGCTCGAGGGGCAGTTTGTGACGCCGCTGGGTGTCAATCGGGTCGTTGGCGGTCGGCTCGTCATCGGCGGATCAAATTCGGTTTACGAATCTCTGGACCAAGGTGATACGGTCACCGAGCTACTCCCGACCGGTATCCAGGCATCGCAGGGTGGTAGGCGCTCCCTGGCCTACGGGGCTAGCGGTAATGCTGACCTCTTGTTTGTTGCCGCCAGCGACAACCAGCTCTATCGACGAGAAAATTCCGGCGACAGCCTGGCGTCGGTTTACACGAGCAGCGACGGGAATCAGCTGCAGGCGGTCGTGATCGACCCATCTGACACCAGCCAGGTGTTTGTGCTGGAACTGGGCCGCGTTCTGCGCAGCACCAACGACGGGGACAACGGCACGTTCAACAACATCACCGGGAACCTGCTAACCCTGTTTTCGCCTGGATCGCTGCGGTCGCTAGAATTCATGGAAACGCCGGGCGGCGACGTCCTGGCGGTCGGCACCGACCGCGGCGTCTACCTATCCACCAGCGGCGGCGGCTTCAGCGACTGGGCGCAGTCTGGCACCGAGCTGCCGAACTCGCCGGTCTTTGATCTCGACTACGATCTCAACGCCAATCGCTTGGCGGCGTTTACGCTCGGTCGGGGCACGTTTCTGCTGCAGCTCTCCGGCAGCGCCAACCAGGCGCCGATCGCCGTAAACGACGCTACCACCGTTGATGCGGGAGCGACGACGACGACACTAAACGGAGGCCAGACATCCCTGCTCGCCAACGACTCAGATCCCGAGGGTGGAAATCTGACCCTCCAGCCGACGCCGCTCAGCGGCCCCAGCTCAGGTTCGGTCACCCTCAACGGCAACGGCAGTTTCAGCTATACCCACGATGGGTCGCTGTCCTCGAACGACAGCTTTGTCTACAGCGTGTGTGATGACGGCAGCCCGCAGCGCTGCAGCAGTGCGACGGTGCAGATCAACGTTAATCAGGGCGGGCTGGTATGCGTTAGCCCAAACCTGACGATTCCCGACAATTCGCCCGGCGGCGCCAGCAGCACGCTTAACATTCCCACGGGCGGGTCGCTGATAGAGCTTCAGACCACGGTTGAGATCAGCCACAGCTTCGTCGGTGACCTGATCATCAGTCTGCGCAACGAAAGCACGGGCACCAGCATCACGCTCATGGACCGCCCCGGGATCCCGCCGTCGCTCGTCGGCTGCGCCAACGACAATATCGACGCCGTGTTCAGCGACAGCGCCACGCGACCCGTCGAGGATGTTTGTGATGCGTCGCCGGCGATTGCCGGTAGCGTCTCGCCGCAGGAGCCACTCACTACCTTTAACGGAGAGTCGGCTGCCGGCAACTGGGTGCTGACGGTCAGCGATAACGCCGCGCTTGACACAGGCACACTTGATACCTGGTGCCTGCAGCCCGCAACGGCGGGCAGCGGCGGCGTGCTTATCTTCGAGGATTCTTTCGAAAACCCTTAAGCAGCGCCCGCTAGTTCCGAATGACTCGCCGCACCAGCTCCTGGTCGGCGGGGTAGGTGATGCTGTACTGGTGTCGGATGGTCCACGTTTCGTTTCTGCTCAGCGTTTTGCGCCAAGCCAAAACACCGCCAAGATCATCGACGTCCGTCGCGGCGGGCTCGGTTGCGGTGTCCGGGACGCTCACCTTGACGCTGCGATCCACCGCCACTGGAATTCGGTCAAGTACCTCAACCTGTGACTCACCGTCGCGTCGGTTGACCAATGTGAACAGGTAATCGGTGCTCTCCTGTCGACGTTTGCCGAGCAAACCTTGGTCCCTGCTCGCACCGAACTGGTCGTTGACCTTCAGTTCGATGCTGGGGTCCACGCCCATGGGTAGAACGACATCCGCGTTTCGATTCAGTGCACTGATACGAGTCACCCCACTGTAGCGCCCATCGACGAAGATACGCAGGTCGCCGCCGGCCAGTCTGGCAGGGCCGGTATAGACAAAACGCGCCGTCAAAAAAGCGGTCAGGGACGAACGCGGTACAACGGTGGTGATCAGTTTCGGCTCCACCTCAAACCGCGTCAGCTCGAAAACGCTACTGTCGTCGCGGCGGTTGCCGATGCTCACGCGGCCGGAAAGCCGGTAGCTGGTAGCAAAGTTGCCGGCGTCCATATCAACAGGGGCGCGATCCAGGTCTGGTTTTTGTCTGAGATTCCTTGGGCTCGTTCTCCGGCCCCCCGTTACGGTTACTTCCTCCAATACGGCCGACGGCGCACGTACCGCGGCCATTGGATCTTGTAGCTCAAGTGTCTCACTGCCGACATTCGGCGCCTGAAGCTCGCCGCCCGGACGGCTCGTAGCGAGCGTTAGCGCCACTGAATCCCAGGGCTCGTTGCTGGCCTGGTAAACGCGGGCTTTCTGAATCAGCGCGAGCTCAGGCTGGCTGCTGTCCAGCCTGGCTTCATAGGTCGGTTGCCAGCCAGCTCGTTCGAAAAAATACTGTAGCTCCAGCGTGGTTTCTACCGGTGTTGGGGAGTACAGGCCAACCTCCAGCTGAGCGTACCGGCGCTCCTGTTCCTGCGCTTTGGCCAGGTCGCGTTCCAGCTGATTTTCGCGAGCTTTGAGCTCCCGCTGTTCTCGCTGGTGATCGCGGATAGCCTGATAGGCACGGCTGGCGCCTTCGCCGAGATAATCGACGGTTGCCGCGAGATCTGTTGCGTTGCCTGAGCGCGTCCCGGCTCCCACATCGGAGGGGCCCTTGGCGACACTTTCCAGCAGCTGGAGCTGCAGCCGTGCGGTGGCGATCGCGTCGTTCAGTGCGGCGATGTCGTCTCGAATCGCTGTCAGCTTTGCCTCAAGTCGATTGGCGTCAACGTTTGCGGTATCGACCTGTTCCACGCTGCTGAGCCGGATATCACCCAGCTCAACCCCACTTGTGCTGACCGACATGTTGAGCTGCCGCTCATCAATCAGGGGCGAGAGCCCGACTAAAACAATGGTCTGACTGCCGGCCTCCAGTTTGACGCTGGCGCGCCGGGTGATCTCCGAGCCCCGCGGATAGACCGTCACCGCGCTGATTGTGCTCTGAATCTGTGACTCCGCCGCAACCGCTATTGGCGCCGCAAGGGACGCGGTTGCCACGCAGGCGGCAGCGACGACGCGACGAAAAAAGGACAGATTGGCGACAGCGACGGTCTTTGACATGGCAAGGTCCTCCCGGTAGCTACTGAGCTCGACTACTAGGAGACCCCGAGGCCCGCTAATGCGTTGCAGGTATGCCGCGACCCTTGCAGCGCGACGCCTAGAAGTTCTCGTCGTCCGGGATGATCTCGAAGACGTCCTCGGCGGCGATTTCGGCGCGCTCCATCTCCTGAATTTTTTTCTCGCCGGCGGCCGTCATGACGTCCATTTCTTTGATGGTGGCAGCCATCTTGGGCAGCGCTTCCTGGCGATAGGCCGAGATATCATCCAGCGCAGCGTGGATGTCGGTGAAGGCTTTCTTGAGCGCATCCATGTCGATCTGGGATGACGACGCCTGTTTATGGATTTCGGTGCCCTGCTGACGCAGCCGCTCGGCCGTGCCCGCAATCAGATCGGAGGTGGTTTCGTTCACGGCCTGAACCTTGTCCAACACAATCTTCTGGTTGGCCAGCGCCACCGCGAGCGTGACCGCCACCTGCAGCGCGTTGACGGTGACGTGTCGCGCCCGGTTGACCCCGCGCACCAGCTCCTTGTTGTTGCGCATCACCACTTCCAGGGTGACGATGCCCTGCTGGTTGACGGCGAGCTGCTGCTGCAGGTCCATGATCCGTTGACGCAGCGGGAACTGCAGCTCCTCCTGGATGAACCTCGCCCGGTCGGGTGAACCCGTCAGCTCGCGTTCCACGCGGTGCGTCAGCTTGGCATCCAGCAGCTGAGCCAGCTTGATGGCCTTTTCGAGCTTGCGCGTGACGTCCCGCATGAACTTCTGGTCTTCTGCCAGCGTGGTGTTGTCTTTGACCAGCTGTTCCTTGCCGTCCTCCATCGACCGGATGATGGCGTCGATGACGGTCTGCGAAGACTCGAACTTGGTGAAATAGCGTTTGATTGGCGTTCCAACGCCTGGAATCATGCCCAGCAGCCGCGCAAACCAGCCGGGCTCCAGGTCGACTTTCCCCGGATCGAGTTCCTCGACCTGCAGCTTTAGATCCACCAGCGCATTGGCCACCTCACCGCCGTCGTCGGCCCGTGCCGTCAG
>JBCDKA010000079.1:0-17930 GCA_038747195.1 Pseudomonadota bacterium | reverse complement strand
TCTCAGGACGCCACCAAAGAGCTGGTAGTGAGCTGGTATCGGCGCAAGGCGATGGGCGTTTTCTGGCCCGAGAAGCCGGTCAGCTACGAACCGTTCTGGCCGCTGGATGCGGACCTGATTGTGGTGGCCAGCGAGCGGGGCGGTGAAGCCTTCGGCCAGCAGCCGCTCGATCCGCTGGTGTTTGAGAATACCCAGGTCTATCAGCAGCCCGACGTGAATCTGCCGGGCTACAACCCGAACGACGAGCACGCATTTTTTGCGCCGTCCTCCACGGGCACCGGCCTGCAGGCGATTTTTGCGCTGCGCAGCGACTTCGGCTCGCAGCTCGCCGGCGACGTCAACGCCGCTTCTGACCCCTATGTGCTGGTCAAGTACTTCGACAGCGGCGCCAACGCCCAGCGCTTCCGCGTTTACCAGGTGCTGGCTACCGGCGCGGGGTTCAACAACTTCCGCTTTTCCGGCACCGCGGCTACCACGGTTGCTCCCCCGTATCCGGTCAGTCTGCTGCCGGGATGCGCACAAACCAACGTCGTGGGTCAGGCGGCCACCGACCCCCAGCCGCCGCCGCCGTTTTTCATGGACTACACCAACCAGCTCTGGAGCTCGTCTGCCGGCAGCGGTGCGGTACGCTTTTTCTACCCGACCCAGGCAGGGTTCTTCTTTGACCTGGACAACAACGACGAAAACGACATCGACACCGGCGACTGCGTGCCCTGGCTGGCCCGTCTGCCCGAGGCTCAGGGCGGCAGCAGCAACCCGAATGACCCAATCTTGGTCAGCTATGACATCACCTGGCCCGACAACCCGCCGCAGCTGATTCCCGGCGAGACGCTGCTGGAACCCAAGCGCGGGCTGCCCGATATCGTGAACCAGGCGGCGGTGCAGATCGCCTTCGACGAAATCCGCGACGCTTCTGCCACCCCGGCGCCAGCCAACGCGCTGGCGCAGCTGATCGACCCGCTGAACCCGCGTACGGTTGATCTGGCCGCGCTGCCGGCGGGGATCGCCAGCGAGCTCAACACCAGCGGCCAGCGCATCATCCTCGGCAACGTCTCTGGCACGCTGAAGCTGCCGGCGTCCATCCGGCAGCGCCTGTCCTTTGACCCGCTCAACGGCCGGCTGTCGTTTGCCGGCGTATTCGACGCCACCGGCGCGGGCGAGCCGCTGCTGCTGCTCAACGTCATGAGCTTCCGCGATCGGGACATCCTGCTGTCGCTCGACAGCGACTCCGGCTGGCAGCAGGCGGTGCAGGACCTGTTCCGACTGACCCGCAACCCGCAGGGCATCCAGCAGATCTGCGAGGCCAGCTCGATCAACGAAAGCAACGAGCGTGTCTGCAGCGCGGTGCGGTCGGTTACCGACGCTGACGTGCTGATCGGCCAGCAGGACAGCAACGGCGACGGCATCCTGGAACAGTTCACCGCAACCGGCGTGAGCCCGGCGCTGACCGCTGGCTTCTCCCAGGGCAGCGGCTTCCTGACGCTGGCGTTCAACAACGATCCAGGGCTCACCCCGCTCCCGGTCAGCCTGCAGGTGATTCGGATCGACTGCCTGCAGTCGCCGCCGCCTCCGGTTGATCCGGCGGACGCTGACATCTTCAGCACCTATCAGGGCCAGATCCAGATCATCTCGCCGGACAACATCTTCGATGAGCAGCTGGTGCTGCGCCACAGCGGCGACTTTGGCGGAAACCCGGACGCGCTCGAGTTTGAATGGTTCTTCCAGCCGGATCTCGATGGTACGCCGCCGTTCCCGCTGCCGGACACCGACGCTGGCCAGCTCAACGGCTGGATCCAGTTTCCCGTTGACAACCCGATGGGTGCGGTGGAAATCAGCATCGAAGGGGCCAACATCCAGACGCTGTCCGACAACTGGTACGTCGCCCGGTATCGTGGGCTTCCCAACTGCGGCAACCAGACCGAGTTCAGCATCTTTGCCGGCCAGCCCGGCGCCACGCCGCTGGAGCCCCGTGCCCAGCTGGCCGAAGGCTGGGTCAAGCGGGTCGTTTCTCGCCTGAACCCGTTTGAGGCTCGGGTGCAGAACTTTGCCCAGGCGGCAACCAACAACTTTGCCAGCATGCTGATCCAGCTCGGCGAGCGTTACGAGGGCGACATCGCGCTCAACAACGACCCCGACAACCTGAACGGTATCGGCCTGATCGAGGCCTACACCACGGTGATGCGACGCGCGATCTCGCTGTCGTCGGGCGCAACCCCGCCCGTGGACTTCGGCCCGGCCAACAACGCCGTGCTGCTGGTGGCCTCCCGCATCGTCGACTTCTACACGCTGCTGGGTAACGAGGCATACGCTGACGCCCAGGATCCGGCGATTGGCGTCGACGTGAACCGGCCGCCGTATTTCACGCTCGCGCCAGCGATCTTCAACTTTCAGAACCAGCTCAGCAGCGTGCTGGAAGAGGAGCTGGTCCTGCTGCGCGGGCGCGACGATTCGGGTGGTCCGGTGGCGGCCAACCCCGTCTACAACCGCCTGTTCTGGAATTTCACCACCGGTGAGGGTGAGGTGGCGTACGCGCTGTCGTACAACATCTCCGACCAGAACAACGACGGCGTGCTCGACGAGTTTGATGCGCGAATCCAGTTCCCGCAGGGCCATGGCGACGCGTGGGGCCACTACCTGACCGGCCTGGACATCTACTACGATCTGCTGCGGGAGCCGTTCTTCACCTGGGTGCCTCGAGCTGAGGCCGTCACGGTGGCGGGTGTGCCCATCACCGTCGATTTTCAGGACGAGCGGCAGTTCGCCGAAACCGCGGCCGCCAAGGCGCGGGCTGGTGCTGAGATTGTCGATCTGACCTATCGCTCCGCCTACGTCGAGGACCCGGCCGGCCAGTGGCAGGGTTATAAAGACATCGATCCGGACCGTGCCTGGGGCCTCACCGAATGGGGTCGCCGAGCCGGGCAGGGGGCCTACTTCGATTGGGTGACCGCCACCTCGATCCTGCAGGTTGAGGAGCCGGATCCGACGAAGCAGGGCATTCAGAAAGTCGACCGAAGCACGGTGTCAGAGCTGGCCGAAATCCAGTCGCACCACGCGTCGATCCAGGCGCAGCTCGACGAGGCGGATCAGGGCCTCAACCCGCTGGGCCTGTCAAAAGGTATCGTGCCCTTTGACATCGACCCATCGCTGGTCGATGCCGGTGAAACCCACTTCGAGCAGATCTATGACCGGGCCTCCACCGCGCTGGATAACGCCGTGCAGGTGTGGGACTTCTCCAACAACCTGAACCGGATGCTGCGCTTCAACGAAAATGAGGTTGAGGATCTGCAGGTGAACTCCGCCGCCCAGGAGCTCGATTTCAACAACCGACTGATCGAGATCTTCGGCTATCCGTTTGTCGACGATATCGGTCCGGGCGGCACGTATCCGGCAGGTTATGACGGCCCCGACCTGTATCACTACATGTACGTCGACGTGAACGCGCTTGAGGGCACGGTCTTTGACCTGAGCGGCAACAACGGAACGCCGCTGAGGCCCGCGACGCTCAATACGTTCAACGGCAACTACTCGCCGATGGTCAACGGCCTGAACTACTTCAACATCTCGGGTGAAGCGGACGACCTGGGCTGTGACGCTACGCCGCTGGAAGACGGGTGCAGCCTGGGTGACCCGGCTGACAACCAGCTGCTGGAGGTGCCGTACACCACCATCGATTCGGATATCGTCGGTTTTGCCTTCACCAAGCCGCCGGAATGGACCGGCCAACGCCGCGCGCCGGGACGCCTCCAGGACGCGCTCAACAAGCTGTTCGAGTCGCGGGTGGCGCTGGATCGCGGGCTGCGCGAATACGAAAACCTGCGCCGAGATGTGGCCGACCAGATCGACACGATCGAAGCCACGTTCGACATCCGTCGCGAGCAGATCAGTATCGCCAACAGCGAGCGCCAGGAGCTGCGCGATCTGACTATTGCTGCGGAAGTGCTGAGCAACGCTGCCATCGCTGCCCGGCAGGTGGGCAAGATTATCGACGGCAGCTTCAAGACCGCAGCGACCTGCGTGCCGGGTAACTTCGTCGCGGGACTCGCGGCCGGTGGTGATGTCTTCTCCACCGCGGAGTGCACGGTCCAGGCAGCCGGGGTTTCGGCTACGGGCATCGCGGACGCCATCGGGGACGGGCTGGACATTGCGTCCAACGCCACCTCGGCGGCCAAAGAAGACGTCAGCCAGCAGGCGGCGATCGAAAGCCAGGTGCAGGACGCGCGCCTCGAGCTGTTCAATCTCAAGGGTGAACTCGACGCGCTGCTGCGCCGGGAGCCGCTCGCGCGGGCGGAGGTCTTCTCCCGGGCACAGAACGTGCTTGAGATGCAGGGCGCCTACTTTTCGACGCTGGCGGAAGGCCAGCGCACGCTGCAGCAGCTCATCAACTTCCGCAAGCTCGGCGCCGCGGCGGTGCAGGAATATCGGTACGAAGATCTGGCTTTCCGGATTTTCCGCAACGATGCGCTCCAGAAATATCGGGCCGCCTTTGATCTGGCAGCACGATATGTCTATCTGGCGGCCACAGCCTACGACTACGAAACCAACCTGCTCGGCAGCGATGGCCAGGCGGGTGAAGGATTCCTGACTCAGATCGTGCGTGAGCGAAGCCTCGGGCAGATCATCGGCGGCGCGCCGGTTCCCGGAAGCCGCGGTCTGGCTGATCCCATGGGTCGGATGGATGCCAATTTTGAAGTCCTCAAAGGCCAGATGGGGTTCAACAACCCGCAGACCGAAACCAACCGGTTCTCACTGCGGCAGGAGCTGTTCCGTATCGCCGGCGATGACGCTGAGGCTGACGCCTCCTGGCGGGCCATCCTGGAAGAAAATCGGGTGGCAAACCTGTTTGATCTGCCGGAGTTCCGCCGCTTCGCCAGGCCCTTTGCGCCGGAGAGCGCCGGGCCGCAGCCAGGGATCGTGATCCGGTTCCCGACGACCGTCTCGTTCTCCCTGAACTACTTCGGCAACCCGATCGGGCCCGGTGACAGCGCCTACGACTCGTCCAACTTTGCCACCAAGATCCGGTCGGCCGGCGTCTGGTTTGGCAATTACGAGGGTCTGCCGCTGTCGAATACGCCCCGCGTGTATCTGTTCCCCGTAGGAGCGGATGTCCTGCGGGCACCGGCGGCCAACAACTTCTCGACTCGGGAATGGAACATCGTTGACCAGACCATCCCGGTGCCATTCCAGCTTGGTGCTCAGGATCTGGACAGCGCCACCTGGGTGCCCACTGACACGCTGATCGGCAACAGCACCGATATCCGTCGATTCTCGCGCTTCCGTGCCTACCACTTTGGCGGAGAGTTTGATCCGTCGGAGGTCATCACCGACAGCCGACTGATCGGCCGCTCGGTCTGGAATCGGGAATGGCTGCTGATCATTCCTGGCGAGGCGTTGTTGTTTGACCCGGACGAAGGGCTGGACGTGTTCATCAACGGACAGCTGACACCCGGGGGCGGGGGAACCCGGGACGGCAACGGTATTGACGACATCGCGCTGTTCTTCCAGACCTACGCCTACTCGGGGAACTGATCATGAGAAGAAGAAACCACGCGCGGCCCGTAGGCCTCATGTCTCTGCTCTCCCTGCTGCTGCTGGGCCTGGCCCAGCTTGTGCAGGCCAGAATCCCGGAGCCCGACCACGTGCTCTACGGCACGGTTACGGTGTTTGGTGCCCCGGTCGCCGACGGCACGCCAATCACGCTGGTGCTGGCCGGGCAAAGTGAACCGCTGGTGACCTATAACCTAGGCGATGATCCGACGCTGGAAGGGGTTTACGCGCTTCGCATCCCGATGGACTCGGTTGACCCGCGCGCGCCCAACACGGCTCGGCCTGGGGAAAACGCGCAGATTTTTGTTGCCGGTGAGCTGGCAGCTTCCACCACGGTCGGTGAGGAAGGTACCGCACGACGCCTGGATCTCGATCCGGGCAACCTGACAGGATTCCCGAACCTGACTCTTGATGACATCACGGTGGTTGAAGGCAACGGCAACGTCTTGTCCAGCGCCTCCGTGCCGGTGCGGCTCAGCACCACCGTCAGCGCGACGGTCACCGTCGACTGGCAGACCGCTGACGGCAGCGCCGTTGCCGGCGCCTGCCCCGGTGGGGACTACATTGCGGGCAGCGGTCAGCTGATGATTCCGGCGGGCGAGCTTGAGGGAACCATCTCCGTGGACGTCTGCGGCGACAACGATGTGGAGGGCAACGAGCTCTTCACCGTGAACGTCACCTCAGCCAGCTCAGCCAATATCGCGGACGGCACGGCTGACGTCACCATCATCGGCGACGACGATCTGCCGCTGCTGAGTGTTGATGACATCACCGTGATCGAGCCGACGAGCAACGGTATAGCCACCGCAGACTTCACCGTATCCCTGTCTCGTGTTGCGGCTCAGGAGGTGCGGGTGTCCTACCTCACGCTGCAGCGAACCGCGACGGCTGGGGAAGACTACGTCACGGCCGCGGACATACTGATAATTCCAGCCGGCAACCCAACCGGAACGATCTCTGTGCCCCTGTTGGCGGACGGTTTCGTCGAACCTGACGAGCAGTTCGATCTGGAGCTCACTCTGCCAACCAACGCAATCCTCGTGGACGGCGTCGCGTCAGCAACCATTATCGATCCGGCCTTCAATCCTTCGGTCGATCCGGTAGACACGCTGACCCAGGGACAGAATGGGGTAGATGGTCTGTCCGGCGCAGCCGGCGTGTTGGTGAGCCCGGACGGTAACGACGTCTATGTCGCCGGTCGGGCCACCGATACGGTGGGTGCATTCGGCCGGAGCGCTGATACCGGTGGCCTGGTGTTCTCAACCGCCTACAACACCGGATCTAGCGGCTTTACGCAGGCGCTTCTCGACGGCGTCTCGGATCTGGCCACAACGCCGGACGGCGCGCTGGTGTTCGCTTCAGCCACCAACGACAACGCGGTTTCGGTGCTGAGCCGAAATGCCGGCGGCGTCCTGAGCCTGGCGACGACTACCGATGACCTCGGGCCGATTCCGGGCCTTGACGGCGTCGGCGCGCTGGCCGCATCTTCCGACGGCGCGTCCTTCTACGCTGTGGGTCGGAACGCTGGCGCGATCAACGCCTTCAACGTTGGATCCGGGCCGAACCCGCTGGGCTTTATCCAGTCGCGCAACGACGGTGGATTGGCCGGTGCCAGCGATGTGGTGATCTCGCCGGACGGTGAATCCGTTTACGTGAGCGCGTCGTTGGATAACCTGGTGGCGCTGTTCTCGCGCAATACGGTAGATTCCGGCGGCGGGGTGGGCCAGCTGACCTTCGTGGAAAACTACCGCGATAACGTCGGCGGCATTACCGGCCTTGCCGGCGCCTCAGCCATGGCCATCTCACCAGACGGTCGCCACCTGTACGTGGCCGGGGCGACCAACAACAACCTGGTGATCTTCAGTCGAGCCGAAGACGGCGTGCTGACGCTGCAGGAGACCTTGACCGGCGGCAGCGGCGCGCTGTTTTCGATGCTCGGACCTAACGCGGTGGCGATCAGCGCTGACGGCCAGCTGGTTGCCGTCCTCGGCCTGGACGACAACAGCCTGACGCTGTTCAAGCGGCAGGCTAACGCGGAGCAGGCGAACTTTGGCCAGCTGGTGCTGGCGGAAATCCTGCGCGACGGGGATGGTGCCATCACCAACCTGCGCGGCCCGGTGGACGTGAAGTTCAGCCCGGACGATCGCCACATCTACGTCACCAGCAGCGTTGACAACTCGATCCAGGTCTTCCGGCGGGTGTTTGATGACCTGATCATCGAGCGCAGCTTTGAGGTGCCGCCGGCGGCGACTCAGTAATTCTTGTGGATGCACCGGCGCTTTTGCCGGTGCGTCCCGACTATGTTTCTTCTGAATTTGAGGCTTCGTTCCGGCGAACCGGCTGCCCGGCCGTTTTGCCGGGACGCTGTGAACACGTCCGTGTGCGCTTGGCCTCGGCATCCATGCCTCGGACACCCGGAAAAACGGCCGGACAGCCGGCTCGCCTGGCTATCTGGTTGTGCTGGCTGGACTGTGGCTGACTTAGCGCTAGAGCTCTTCCAGGTTGGCGTAGCTTAGGACCAGCCACTTTCTGCCGGCGTCTTCGAAATTGACCTGGACGCGGGCGTGGTCGCCGCTCCCCTCGAAATCCATCACCATTCCCTCGCCGAAGGTCTTGTGGCGGACTCTGGTGCCTAGCGCGAGGCGTGGCCCTGGTTCCTCCAGTGACGTATGGAGAACGCCGGGCGCCGGCGAGCGCGGCATGCTGGCTTTTGGGCGGACCTCGTGGATCAGCTCCCTCGGCAGTTCGCTCAGGAACCGTGAGGGCCTCTGGAAATTGTGGCTGCCGTGCCAGCGGCGCGACTCGGCGTGTGTGATGACCAGATGCTCCATAGCGCGCGTGATGCCGACATAGCAGAGGCGGCGTTCCTCCTCCATGCGGCCGGACTCTTCGGCGGCCCGCTGGTTCGGAAACAGCCCCTGCTCCATGCCGACGAGGAATACTAGCGGAAACTCCAACCCCTTGGCGCTGTGCAGCGTCATCAGCTGGACACAGTTTTCCCAGGCCTCAGCCTGGCCTTCGCCAGCTTCGAGCGCCGCGTGCGCAAGAAACGATTCGAGGCGGCTCAGGCCCGCGTCCTCGTCGTCCGGCGGCAGGGCAAAACCCCGGCCGGCGTTCACCAGTTCAGCGAGGTTTTCCCGACGGCCCTCCAGCTTGTCGGCGGGCTCCCGTTCGTAGTGGGCGATGATGTTGCTGGCTTTGGTCACGTGCTGGATCTGAAACTCCAGCTCCTGGTCGCCGCAGTCGCGGTGCATGGTTTCGATGAGTTCGAGAAATCGCTGCAGGGCGTTGGCGGCTCGGCCGCTCACGCCTTCTTCGATAATCAGCACCTGGGCCGCTCGCCACAGGGAGCAGTCGCGCGAGCGTGCCATGTTGCGCACGGCTGCCACGGTGCGCTCTCCAATCCCGCGTGCCGGCACGTTGACGACCCGATCGAAGGCCGTATCGTCGTCGCGGCTGGCCAGCAGCCGCAGGTAGGCGAGCGCGTCCTTGATCTCAGCGCGCTCGAAGAAGCGCAGGCCCCCGTAGACCCGGTAGGGGATACGGTTGTTGACCAGCAGTTCCTCAAACAGGCGCGACTGGGCGTTGGAGCGATAGAGCAGCGCAATTTCGTTGGCGTCTCGTCCCTCTTCCAGCCAGCGCTCGATCTCGGTGACGACGTACCGCGCCTCGTCGTGTTCGTTGTGAGCGGCGTAGACCTGAATCCGTTCGCCTTCGGCCCCCGCGGTCCAGAGATTCTTCCCCAGCCGTCCGTCGTTGTTGGAGATCACCGCGTTGGCGGCGTTGAGGATGGTGGCCGTGGAGCGATAGTTCTGCTCGAGACGGCGCGTTACGACGTTGGGAAACTCCCGGGTGAAGCGCTCCATGTGCTCAACCCGCGCGCCACGCCACCCATAGATGGACTGATCGTCGTCCCCGACCACAAACGCGTTGCCTGTGTCGCCGGTGAGCACCCGGACCCAGGCATACTGGATGGCGTTGGTGTCCTGAAATTCGTCCACGAGGACCTGGCGGAAGCGCTCCTGATAGTGCGCCAGCACCTGCGGGCGATGCAGCCAGAGCTCGTGGGCGCGCAGCAGCAGCTCAGCGAAATCGACCAGCCCAGCACGCTCGCAGTAGCCTTCATACGCCTCATAGATGTTGCGCATGCCGCGCATGATCGGGTCTTCGCCCACCTCGATGTGCTTGGGTCGCTGCCCTTCGTCCTTTCGGTCGTTGATGAACCACTGGGCGCGCCGCGCGGGCCAGCTCGCCTCATCCAGGTCCAGGTCCTTCAGCACCCGCTTGACCAACCGCAGCTGGTCATCCGAGTCGAGAATCTGGAAAGTCTGGGGCAGCCCTGCGTCTTCATAGTGCATGCGCAGCAGGCGGTGGGCGATGCCGTGGAAGGTGCCGATCCACGTGCCCCGGCTGGGTCCGCCGAGGAGGGCCTCGCTGCGCTGGCGCATTTCCGCGGCGGCTTTGTTGGTGAACGTCACCGCCAGCACGTTAAATGGGGAGAAACCCATCACCTCAATCAGCCAGGCGATGCGGTGCACCAGGACGCGCGTTTTCCCGCTGCCCGCGCCGGCCAGGACCAGATAGTTTCCGGCCTCGCTGGTCACCGCTTCACGCTGAGCTTCGTTGAGCTCGTCGAGTAGGTGGGAAACGTCCACGGTGGCTTAGGCGGAGGGGTAGGCCGACGCCGGAATCAAATCAGCCAGGCCTGCGTCTGGGATCGCTGTCGGCACAGGGAGCGCAGCAGCGCGGCAAGATCCTGACAGGACATCCGCTGAAGCGTCGGCAGTTCGACGTCCTGCACTCGCTCAATCAGCGAGATCAGCTGCGATTTGGTGAGGTCTTCGATAGGCAGGGCAATTTTGTCGCGATGCAGCGGCGGGAACAGGTCGTTGAAGATCACCTCGTCCGAGAGCCCGGCCTTTTTGTCCTGCCGATAACGCTGCAGCTGCTCGTGGGTCAGCGGCACGGCGATGATGGCGTCATCGGTGGTCATCCGGTGCTGCCAGTTCCGCACGGCCATCAGGTGGCCGTCTGACACCCGCCGGGTGAAAATCTTCTGCGCGCGTGGAGTATCCATCAAGACCCTTAGTTTAGCAGTCGAATGGCAAAACTACCTGAATGAACCCACAAAAATTGGCGCGCTAATGCCAGTTCGGCGCCAGCGCGTCGGGGTCAACCGTGAGGGTCTTGCTAGCCGCGTCGATCACCAGCTTGCCGGGGTAGGAAAAGCACCGCTCGCCGTCGCCGATTTCCTGCATCTTATTCATCAGCGAGGCCACACCCTGCGGTACCAGCGGATAGTGGTGCTCAACCCGCGTCAGCTCGCCTGCGGCGTCCTGCCAGGCCACCGTAAAGGCGACCGAGCCCAGCTCTGGGTCGGTATGCTGGGTGATCTGGACCGGGCCATCCGTTGGGCCGTCCAGGGCCACGTGGTGCCAGTGCATGGCCTGCGGCTTCCGCTCCGGTCGCGTTTCCCGCCATTGATCCAGCGACTCGGGCATGTCCCAGACGGGGATCACCCTTACTGGCACGCCGTGCGCGTTGAGGGTCACGGTGATCTGGCGCTGGCTGCGGAGGCAGGCGGCATACTGACCTGCCAGTTCGCTCGGCTCCAACGCGGGGTCGGCGCCGGCCGCCCAGGCGTCAAAAGGCTGAAACAGCACCTCCACGTGCTCATTCATATAAACCACGCGGCTGCCGCAGTCGGTGACGGTCCATCGATCCTCGTCGGGCGCGTAGAGCGCAGCCTCCAGCAGGTCCCAGAGCTCGGGCAGGCCAACGTTGGCAAACTGCAGGCTGAGCATGGCCGCCAGATCGTTGCTCGTCAGGTATTGAGCGTGCACCAGGTTAAAACCAAAGAGCTGATTGAGCGCCAGCGCGGTGGCCGCTGAGGCCTGGCCGCTTTCCACCAGCACCTGCTCCAGCTCCTGGCTGGCTGCCTGGATCTGTTCCGGCGGACCGGTGAGCACCCAGGGCACAATCAGCAGCGGACCGGTCAGACGATTGAGGGCCGGGTCCAGCGCCGGCTTGGGCAGGTGGCCGTCAGCGGCACCCAGGGCCATGCAGTAGGGCTGAAAGGCGCTGCCGAGGCTTTCCCGATACAGGTCGGTCAGCGCGCTGTGCACCGGGAAGCCCGGTGCCAGGATCTGCGTCTGATCGTAAACGGCTGCTGAGAGGGCCATCCCGAGGCTGCGAACGTCCGGCATCATTTTCGCCAGGTCCGCGGTCATCGCGTCGCCAAGCTGCTGCGCCTGCTCCCGCCCGAGTGGCTCGAGGCTGGGCATCTGTTCGGTGGGGTCAATTTCGATGGCCAGCAGAGCGCCGACCGAGCTGATGTCACTCATGAAGCGGTTCTTATTGAGACTTAGCCAGCCTGATGCCAGAGAACATCCAGCGCTGGTGAGGGTAGAAAAAATTGCGGTAGGTGGTGCGGGCGTGGCCCTGGGGCGTGGCAAAGCTGCTGCCCCGCAGCACCATCTGGCTGCACATGAATTTGCCGTTGTACTCACCCAGGGCGCCGGCCGGCGCTTCAAAGCCAGGGTAGGGCTGGTAGGCCGATCGGGTCCACTGCCAAAGCGCGCCGGTGAACTGCGGCCAGTGCGGACCGGCGGGCAGCGGCACCAGCGTACCGTGTGGCTGACCGGCCTTATGGGCCGAATGCTCCCACTCGGCTTCGGTGGGCAGCCGACAGCCCCGCCAGCTTGCATACGCGTCTGCTTCATAGAAACTGACGTGCGCCACTGGCCCCGCGAGGTCCAGCGGCTGCAGGCCGTTGAGGGTGAATTCCTGCCAGCCATCATCGCTCTGCACCCAGTACAGCGGTGCCTGCCAATGATCGTTCTGTACCGTTGCCCAGCCGTCCGACAGCCACAGGGCGGATTGGCGATAGCCGCCGTCCTGAACAAACTCGAGATATTCGGCGTTGGTCACCAGCCGGTCGGCCAGGCCGTGGGTCGTCAGCAGTTCGGGGTGCCGCGGCAGCTCGTTGTCGAAACTAAACCCGTCGCCGTCGAAGCCGATCTGGGTCTCGCCGGCGTCCACTTCCAGCCAGCTTGCCGGTCGCGCCGGCGGGCTCGCCGGGGGCGGGACGGCTTTGTAGGCCGGCCAGGTAGGGTTCTGAAACAGGACATGCTTGATGTCCATCAGCATCAGCTCCTGATGCTGCTGCTCGTGATTCAGCCCCAGCTCGATCACGGCCAGTGTGTCGGCACTGGGTGAACCGTGCTCCAGCAGCTCGCTGACCTGCTGGTCGACGTGATGGCGATAGGCCAGCACCCGGGGCAGGTCCGGGCGGCTAATCAGCCCGCGGCGGTGTCGCGGAAACTGGGGCCCAACGGCGTTGTAGTAGCTGTTGTAGAGCTCTTCGAAACTCGGGTCGAAGACCCTGTACGAATCGATCTCCCGCAGGATGAACGTCTCAAAAAACCAGCTGGTATGAGCCAGGTGCCACTTGCCCGGGCTGACGTCCGGCATGGACTGAATCTGTAGATCTTCCGCAGTCAGGTCGGCGATCAGGTCCAGCGAATGCTGGCGGACTGACAGGTAGCGGCGGAGCAGCGTGCCGGGTTCGACGCGGACATCAGGGTTAGCGGTCACGGGACTAAAGCGTTTGCTAGGGGTGACGCCCATTGTACCATTGCTCATTCCTCCGATTCCTACGGCATCCTGCATGGACACAGCAGCCAAAGAGGCGAAAGCGCTCGAGCGTGAGTGGTTTTACCCCTTCCCACTTCCCAGCGGCAAAACGACGCCCACCTATGATGGCGGACGGCTCAACGCGGTACACGATACGCGGCTGAAGATGATGGACAGCGCTCTGCTGCCGCTGCTGGGAGAGCGGCTGGACGGCAAAAGCGTGGTCGATCTCGCCTGCCACCAGGGCTACTTCGCCCTGTCGATGGCGGCTCGGGGGGCGCAGCGCGTCCTGGGTGTGGACGCCAGGACCGAGCACATCGCGGACGCCACGCTGATGGCGGAGCTGGCGGGTCATCAGCAGTTCGAAGGCATGGTCAGCGATATCCATGCGCTCGATACCGACGCGCTGGGGACGTTCGATGTGGTGCTGATGCTGGGTCTGATCTACCACCTGGAAAACCCGGTGGGCGCCATCCGCACAGCGCACGCTCTCACCGGCGGCGTCTGTCTGGTCGAAACGCAGGTGGTGCCACACCTGTCGGGCAACGTGGACTGGGGCAACTACCGTTTCGTCAAACCGCTGAAAGGTTGTTTTGGCATCATCGACGAAACCGAGGAGACCCACGGTCCGGAAATGAGCACCCAGGGCATCTGCCTGGCGCCCAGTACCGAGGCGCTTCTGTGGATCATGGAGAAGGTCGGGTTTAGCCGCGTAGAGCTGCTGACGCCCCCGCCGGATGCTTACGAACAGCACCGCTACGGCAAGCGCGTGATGGTTGCCGGATACCCTTGAACCCTGTCTTCGCATAGCGGATAGTTCAGCCATTGTTTAACGAATCGGTCCCCTCATGACAGCGCAGCAACCGGTCGCCATCTGCGGCGGCACCCGAATCCCGTTTTGCCGCAACAACAGCGCCTACGCGACCATCGGAAACCGCCAGATGGGCATCAAGACCCTCGGGGCTCTGGTGGAGCAGTTTTCCCTGTCCGACGAGGTGCTGGGTGAGGTCGCTATGGGCGCCGTCATCAAGCACAGCCGGGACTGGAACCTCGCCCGGGAGGTTGCCCTTTCCAGCGGCCTGTCTCCGCTGACGCCGGGGATTACGCTGCAGCGGGCCTGCGCCACCAGCCTGGATGCCGCCATCTTGGTCGGCAACAAGATTGCCCTGGGCCAGATCGATAGCGGCATCGCTGCCGGCTCGGACACCACGTCGGACGTCCCGATTGTCTTCGGCGACGCCTTCGCCTCACGTCTGCTCGCGACCGCTCGCGCCAAGACGCTGGGCCAGCGGCTCAAGGCCTGGAAGGGTTTTCGCCCGCGCCACCTGGCGCCGTCTTTCCCGGGCGTGGCCGAACCGAGAACCGGCAAGTCGATGGGTGATCACTGCGAGCTGATGGCCCGTGAGTGGGGCATCACGCGCGAAGCCCAGGACGAGCTGGCGCTAGCCAGCCACCAACGCCTGGCCGCCGCCTACGACGAAGGTTTCCTGGACGACCTGGTTGTGCCGTTCCGCGGGCTAAAGCGAGACGGCATTCTCCGCCCGGACTCCACGCTGGAAAAGCTGTCGACCCTGAAGCCCGCGTTCGATAAACGATCCGGCCACGGTACGCTGACGGCCGGCAACTCCACCTCATTGACGGATGGCGCGAGCGCGGCCTTACTGGCCAGCGAAGCCTGGGCCCAGGAGCGAGATCTACCGATCCTGGCCCATCTCACCGCCTCGCGAACCGCCGCCGTAGACTTTGTCGCCGGCGAGGGCCTGCTGATGGCGCCCGCCATCGCCGTCGCCCGGTTGCTCGAAGCCACGGGGCTGACCTTCGCGGACTTCGACTTTTTTGAGATTCACGAGGCGTTTGCCGCGCAGGTGCTATGTACGCTCGCCGCCTGGGAGTCTAAGGAATTCTGTAAGGAGCGGCTTGGGCTGAAAAAGGCGCTCGGACCCATCGATCGCGACAAGCTCAACGTCAAAGGCTCGAGCCTGGCTGCGGGTCACCCCTTTGCCGCTACCGGCACCCGCATTTTGCCGGTGGCCGCCAAGCTGGTTTCCCAAGCCGGCAAGGCGCGTGCGCTCATCTCCGTCTGCACGGCCGGCGGTATGGGTGTTGCGGCGATTGTTGAGTCAGCCGGCTAACTGACTGACTGGCCGGTGATCATTTGTCGCCCGTCGCCTGGCGGGTGATCGCGCGGATCTTCTCGTTGTTCATGATCGCCATGAACTTCTCGTTGGCCATCAGTGTTGTCAGGTCGCCGGTGGCCACGGCACGCATGATTTCCGGGTCCGCCAGGATCGCCTGAAGCTGCGGATCGTTCTGCAGCTCGCCGATCATCGACATCGTCGTGGCGTCAGCCGCCAGCTGGTTTTGCAGCTTTTGGAGCTGCGCCTGAGAACCCGAGGAATCGCGCTCGGTCGAGCGGCCGTAGCTGATCGAAACCACGTCTGCGGCCGGCACCTTGACCGTCCCGAGCGAGTCGCTGCGGACGGTGTAGACGTCGTTGCTGAGGGATACCACCTCACCGCGGAGGCTGCTGCCGTCCGCCAATTTCAGGGTCGCGCCGATTGCCGCTCCAGCACTCCAAAGCAGCAGCGTTAGCATGATAAGCCGTCTCATAGTGACCCTATCTTACCGTTTTGCGTAGGGCTCAATGTGTCGATTCAGTCACCCGGTGACTCACCCTGCTAGACTCGCGCGATGAGCGAACTGAAACGGCTGGTGCAGGCGACCCGGAACTCGATGGCGGGCCTGGGTTTTGCGATTCGTGACGAGCAGGCGTTCCGGTCGCAGCTCATCGTGCTGGCGGTGCTCATACCGGCCGCCATCTGGCTGGCTTCTTCCACCCTTGAGCTGCTCGCGCTGCTGGCGAGCGCGCTGCTCGTGCTTATTACCGAGCTGCTCAATACCGCCGTTGAGGCGGTGGTTGACCGCGCCAGCCCGGATATCCACCCGCTCGCCAAAAAAGCCAAAGACTGTGGTTCGGCCGCGGTTTTTGTCGCCATGATGCTGACGCTGCTGGTTTGGGGATTGCTTCTCTGGGACAAGTTCGCCGGCCCCTTATGGGTCAGCTATTCGCCAACGTAGGCAGCCACGGCCGGCGAAGCCTGGCCGCCGGAGCCCGGCAACCGCTGGTGTTCGGTCAAACGCACGTACATTTCATAATAGTCGCGAACCCGGGTTACGTAGTCCGTGACCTGGCGCGAGTCGAGCGCTTGATACCGGGGCTGGGAGGACAGGTCTCCCACGGCTAGCTCGACGTGGCCAAACCAGCGGCGCGGGTCGCGGCCCTGGCTGGCCGCCAGCTTACGGGCTGCGTTTACATGGGTGAGCCCGCCGTTGTAGGCCGCCAGCGAAAACCATGTGCGGTCTCGAATATCCAGATCAGCCTCAAACTGACTGCGCACCCAATCCAGGTATTTCACGCCTGCGTGGACCGCATCTTTGGGATCAAAAAGATTTGAGATGCCTACCTGCCGCGAAGCGGCGTCCTGCACTTGCATCAACCCTCTGGCGCCCGAGCGCGATACCGCGTTGGGGTCGAAGCGGCTCTCCTGGAGCATAACCGCCAGGATGAGTCGCCAGTCGAACGCGTAGTAGCTGGCATAGCGGCGGGCCAGCTCGTCAAACGGTGAGTAGCCATGGTCCCGCTGGAACACCGCGACCGCCTCTTTGAAGGCGTCTGCCGCTTTGCTGCCGGCAAAATACTTGCTGCGCCCGATGCGGACGCGACGGCGGCCTGCGTCGCTGACCAGGAACTTATCGACAGCAGCCGCCAGCTCCGGGGTATCGCTGCGCATGATCCAGCTTCTTGGCGTCGCGAGCTCCACCTTACTCAGGCTGACCAGATCGTCGCGCCAGAGCGACTGTAGCTGAAATTCATGATCGTCGATTACCGCAAAGTCCGCCTCGCCTCGTGCCACGGCGTCGAGGAGCTCCGAGGGGCTCAGCGGCAGCTCGACGACCTTAGCGCTGATGCCCACGCCGGCGAGCCGTTCAAAGTGCTGCGGGTAGGGCGTCCCGGGCGCGAGCAGCACGTCCTTCTGATGAAAGTCCAGCGGCCCCAGCCGATGAAAACGTCCGCGGCGGCTGACCACGCGGCCGGAGGTCGTGAAATAGGGCTCACTGCCGGCGAGGCCGGCCGGAAGCGTTTCTGGCGCGAGCAGGCCGGCAGCGATGTCCGCTTCACCTCGGGTCAGCCGCTCTAGCATCTCTTGCCTCGAACGGGCGATCACCACCTCGAGTCCCAGGTCATGATGCCGCACAAAGGCCCGCGCCAGATCGTACTCGAAGCCCATGAACTGCCCCGACCAGGCAAAATAGGTTTCGGGTCGGTAGAGCGTGACAAGACGGATGCGGCCACGCTTCTGGATGGCCTCCCAGTCTCCGCGGTCGACGTAGAGGGCGCTGCGGGTCAGCGTCTGTTCGCGGAGAAAATCGTTGACCTTCTTTTCCAGAACCCTGTCGGCCGCCCGCAGGACCCAGCTGAGCGCAACCTGATCCCGGAGACGCTGACGCGGTCGGAGCCCGGTGATAGCGAGGTCGGTAAACTCATGCTCATAGGCTAGCGATGCCGTCACTTCGCCCCGACCCACCTGGGTCAGGAGCGCGTGCCGGCTCGCTCGCACCGGTGCCACTGACAGCTGGATATGATCATTCCCTTTCTTAAGGGCCAGCGCCTGGTGCCACGCATCCGAGGCGAAATGAACCGTCAGCGTCGCGTTGGTGCTTCGAGACTCTGCGACGTAGGGGCTGGTCAC
>JBCDKA010000078.1:0-18029 GCA_038747195.1 Pseudomonadota bacterium | reverse complement strand
CCGGCGAGAATCACGTGATGACGCTGGACGTGCTGGCGGCGATGGACGCCAGCCGACGGTTTCAGCCGCTTGAGCAGCACGTTGCGACGGTGATTCAACGGCTGCCGGCGCTTAAGGGCAAAGGTCACGCTGTCGAAAAAGTCTTCGAGTTTCTGCGGGGTCGAGGGCTGGTGGTCGAAGCCGAGGAGATGCTGACCCGCCTCAAAGCCAGCACACCGGAGCCGCAGGATGATCCCGCGGGGCTGGTGATTCGCACCTGCGATCGACCCACAGAGCTGGCGCGGTTGGCGGCATCGCTGGCGGACCTTGAGCGAGCCACAGGCCGGGGCCTTCGCTATCTCGTCATCGATGACTCGCGCGCCGCTACCAGCGAAAATCGCGACGCGCTCAAGGTGCTGACCGATCTCGGTTTGTCGATTCATCATCTCGACCGCAGCTGGCGCCAGCGTTTGTGCGACTCGCTGCCGGAACCGGAAATCACTCGCGAGGTGCTGGGCGTCGACGATCCGCGTGCGCTAACGTGTGGCGGCGCCTGGAACGCGGCCCTCATGCTCACCGCCGGTGAGCGATTCCTCATGCTGGACGATGATTTTGTCATCGATCCCCGGCTGCCAGCCGCCGGTGCCGGGCGCCAGCTCAGCGTAAGAGAGGGTGCGCACGTGCCGATGCATTTTGCCGGCCACAGTCTGGACGATCTGGCGGCCGCGCTAGCGGCGCCTGAGCCCGGAGCGAGCGGTGTGGCAGTGGATCCGCTGGCCGAGCACCTGGGGGTTTGCGGGCAGCCGCCCGCCGTGTTGTTCAGCGAACGCTTTGGGCTGGAGGTGTCTGCGGAAACGCTTCGCGGCGCCACGTTTGACCAGGTCGAAGGTTTGCTGCGCGGGCAGTCCATCAAAACCACGGCAGCCGGTGCCTGGGGCGACTGGCGCATGGACACCAATCTCTGGTTCTACCTGGCGCCGCCGATGCACACGCAGGGGATGCGGGCCAGTGAGGCCAGCTACCGAGCGCTGTCACACCAGCCGGTGATGGCCCACGGCTATCCTCATCCCCAGCTGACGCGGATGTCCAACTTTACGCCGCTGGCCTTCGATAACAGGCAGCTGATGCCGTGCACCGCCGCCACGGGCCGGGGCGAAGACTTTACCTTTGCGGCGTGGCTTCGCTACCTATATCCCGGCTCGCTGTGTCTGCACTTTCCGACGCTTCTACGGCACGAACGGCCGGCGGGCGGCCGGGAAAGCCCAATTCCCGAGACCTACGTTCCGTGGCTGTCGCGCTTCGCCGGCGAATATGCGCTGTCGCGCCTCGATCAGTGTACGGCGGGAACGCCGGAGGCTCGGCTCGCCACGCTGGTGGCAACGCTGCGGGATCTTGCCGCCGCGAGCACCGACCGCCAGCAGCTTCTGCTGGGGCAGTTTCTTGCGATGATCCGTTCGCAGATTGTGGAGCAGGCGCAGACGTCATTGACGAACCTGAAGCCGGCGCCGGACTTCTGGGTGCGGGACGCCCGTGAATGGATCACCGAGAACGGCCGCAGCCTGACGCAGGTAGGGGCGCCCCGGCTGCGCGACTGGCCGGAGGACGCGACGGCCGAGGACTGCGCCGAGCTGCTGACGACGGGGCTTACCCGCTACGCGGACCACCTGGCGCACTGGCCCGCCCTTTGGCATCAATGCAGGGGCCAACGGGAATCGCTGGTCGCGCTCTAAGCGACCGGCGCCTGTGCGCCGTGATCGTGAACTATGAGGCGGGCCGCTGGCTAACGCGCAGCGTCGACGCGCTGCTCGCCTCGACGGTGAAGCTCGAAGTCAGGGTAGTCGATAACGGCTCCACCGACGGTAGCCTCGAGCCGCTGGCGGAACGGCCGGTTGAGGTCATACGCAACCACAAAAACCTCGGCTTTGGCCGGGCCTGCAATCAGGGGGCGGCTGGACTCGCGGATAACGACCTGCTGGTCTTTGTAAATCCCGACTGTGTGGTGGAACCCGACTGCCTGGAACAGATGACGAAGGCCTTCGAGGAAGGGCCTTCCGTCGGCATGGCCGGCGCTTGGGTCATGAACGAAGACGGCAGCGTCCAAAAGGCCACGCTGCGGAGGCTCCTCACCGTCAGCAATACGCTTGGCAGCCTGCTGCATGGCGATAAGCAGCCGCGTGCGGCGGCGTCGCGCGGGGCGGGTACGCAGCCCGCCGAGGCCCTGTCCGGCGCGCTGCTGATGCTGTCCGTAGGCTGCTTCCGGTCGCTGGGTGGGTATGACGAGGCGTACTTCCTTCACTGCGAAGATCTCGACCTGATGAGACGCGCGGCAGGGGCGGGGTGGGGGCTGCGGCTGTGTCCTGATGCTCGCGCGGTCCATGCCCAGGGCATCAGTCATCGCGCGGCTCCGCTCCGAGCTCAAGCGCACAAACATGCGTCTCTGTGTCGCTACTACTCGGCGGAGCTTGGGCCGCTGGCCGCCGCGTGCTGGTCGGCGCTGATCTGGACGCATTTTGTGGTTCGTAGCCCCGGGTGGTGGCTCGCGGGTCGCCGCGGCTGATGGCGAGCCGCGTCCTGGTGGTTGGCGGCGGCAATCAGATTGCCGCGTTCCTGATTCCGAAACTGCTGGCTGCTGGGCATCAGGTGGGCGTTCAATCCAGGCGACCCGCACCGCCCTGGATCGTCCCCCATCCCGAGCTGAGCTGGTCGACCGCTGGCGGGACTCCAGCGGCGGATCGATCGGTTGAATACGAAGCGTTGGTTTACCTGGCGCCGCTCACGCAGTTCGAAGAGCGGTGGCGCGGGCTGGCCGACATTGCGCGCGTCGTGGCATTTTCTTCGACCAGCCGGATGGCCAAGCAGGCGAGCGCGGACGCCGCGGAGCGGGCGGTGGCGGAGCTGCTGGCTGACGGAGAAGCGGTTCTGCAGCGCTGCACCGCCGAGGAAGGCGCCTCGCTGGCCGTTCTGCGACCGACGCTGATCTACGGCGCCGGGATCGATCAAAACCTCACTCGCCTGGCAGGGTTTGTGAAGCGCTGGCGGCTCATGCCGCTGCTGGGTGAGGGCACCGGCAGGCGTCAGCCGGTGCACGCGGCGGACCTCGCCGCGGCTGCGCAGGCGCTGCTCGAGCGCCCCGAGCCGCTGTCGGGCAGCTTCAACCTCCCGGGCGGATCGACGCTGAGCTACCGGTCCATGGTGAAGCGGGTATTTGAATCGCTGGAGCTTCAGCCCAGGTTCTTGCCGCTGCCCCTGCTCGCCGCCCGGGCAGCGCTGCCCGTGCTTCGGCGCAGCGCACGCTGGCGGGACTTGAATCCGGCCATGTTGGACCGCATGAACCAAGATCTGGTATACGACGCATCACCCGCCCAGCGGGCGTTTCACTATCAACCCCGGCCCTTCCGGCCGCAGCCGGCCACCTGGCTGCCGCTGAATGAGCGAAAAGGACACTGATGGCTCAGTACATCTACACCATGATCGGCGTCAGCAAGACGGTTCCGCCGAAGCGAAAAATCATTGAGGACATCTCGCTGTCGTTTTTCCCGGGTGCCAAGATCGGCGTCCTGGGCCTGAACGGTGCAGGGAAATCCACCGTGCTGCGCATTATGGCCGGCGTCGACCAGGAGTTTGAGGGTGAGGCCCGGCCCCAGCCGGATATCCGGGTCGGTTACCTGGAGCAGGAGCCGGCACTTGACGACAGCCTGAGCGTTCGCGGCAACGTCGAGCAGGGCGTCGCTGATATCAAAGCGCTGTTGACCGAGTTTGATGAGGTCAGCGAGAAGTTCGCTGAGCCGATGGACGACGACGCGATGAACGATCTGCTGGCCAGACAGGCCACGCTGCAGGACGCCATCGAGGCGGCTGACGGCTGGGAGCTGGACCGCCGGCTGGAGATGGCCGCGCAGGCGCTCCACCTGCCGCCGTGGGACGTGGACGTTTCGGTGCTGTCCGGCGGCGAGCGCCGACGGGTGGCGCTTTGTCGTCTGCTCCTGTCCAGCCCCGACATGCTGCTGCTCGACGAGCCCACCAACCATCTGGATGCCGACTCGGTCAGCTGGCTGGAGCGGTTTCTGGCTGAGTTTAAGGGCACGGTGGTGGCGATTACCCACGATCGCTACTTCCTGGACAACGTTGCTGAGTGGATCCTCGAGCTCGACCGCGGTCGAGGCATACCGTGGAAAGGCAACTACTCCTCATGGCTCGAACAAAAGGAAACCCGCCTGGCGCAGGAGGAAAGCGGTCAAAAGGCCCGCGAGCGGGCGATCAAGGCTGAACTGGAGTGGGTCCGAAGCAACCCGAAAGGCCGCCGAGCAAAGAGCAAGGCGCGCCTGGCGCGCTATGAAGAACTCTGCTCGCAGGAGTTCCAAACCCGTAATGAGACCCGCGAAATCTACATCCCGCCGGGCGACCGCCTGGGTGACCAGGTCATCGAGCTGGCCTCCGTCAGCAAGGGGTTTGGCGATCGGGCGCTGATCAAGGATCTGAGTTTCAAGGTTCCCCGGGGAGCCATCGTCGGCATCATTGGCCCCAACGGTGCCGGCAAGTCGACGCTGTTCCGGATGCTGGCAGGTCAGGAGCAGCCGGATAGCGGCACCATCGACATCGGCGCCACCGTCAAGCTGGCCTACGTCGATCAAAGCCGGGATTCCCTCAACGGAGAAAACAGCGTCTGGCAGGAAATCTCGGACGGCCAGGATCTCATCCAGGTTGGGCGCTACGAGACGCCTTCGCGGGCCTACGCCGGCCGTTTTAACTTCAAAGGCGCCGATCAGCAAAAGCTGGTGAAGGTGCTGTCGGGCGGTGAGCGCAATCGTCTGCACCTGGCCAAGCTGCTGCGCAGCGGCGGCAACACGCTGCTGCTCGACGAACCCACCAACGATCTGGACGTGGAAACGCTTCGCGCGCTGGAGGAAGCGCTGCTGGCGTTTCCGGGCTGCGCGCTGGTCATCTCACACGATCGCTGGTTCCTGGACCGGATAGCGACACACATCCTGGCGTTTGAGGGTGACGGCAAGGTGGATTTCTTTGAAGGTAACTACAGCGAGTATGAGCAGCAGCAAGCACCCGCTTAAGCCCGGGCGCGTTACAATAAGGGGCTTTGCCGCCACCGCGGGGCAGGCCTGACTTGAGCCCAAAACGAGAGACATCACATGTTTGACCAGGGAATGACCATCGCCGGCTATGACGAAGAGCTGGCTCGCTGCATCGGTGCCGAGCAGCAGCGACAGGAAGATCACGTGGAGCTGATTGCGTCCGAGAACTACGCCAGCCCCCGAGTACTGGAAGCCCAGGGTTCGGTGCTGACCAACAAATATGCTGAGGGATACCCCGGACGGCGTTATTACGGCGGCTGCGAGCACGTGGACGTCGCAGAAAAGCTGGCGGTCGAACGCGCAAAAGCGCTGTTTGGGGCGGACTACGCCAACGTGCAGCCCCATTCGGGCTCCCAGGCCAATGCTGCGGTTTTTCTGGCGCTGATCAACCCCGGAGACACGATTCTGGGCATGAGTCTGGCCCACGGCGGGCACCTGACCCACGGCGCCAAGGTCAACTTCTCGGGCAAGCTCTTCAACGCCGTTCAGTACGGGCTCGACGAAGAGACCGGCCTGATCGACTACGAAGCCATGGCGTCGCTGGCGGCTGAACATCAGCCCAAGATGATCATCGGCGGCTTTTCCGCCTACTCTCAGGTCGCGGACTGGGCGCGGATGCGCGAGATCGCCGACAGCGTCGGCGCGCTGCTGGTGGTCGACATGGCGCACATCGCTGGCCTGGTTGCCGCGGGGGTCTATCCCTCACCGGTTCCCTATGCTGACGTCGTCACGACCACGACACACAAGACGCTGCGCGGACCCCGCGGTGGCCTCATTCTGGCCCGTGGCAATGAGGCGATCGAGAAAAAGCTCAATTCGCTGGTGTTTCCGGGCACGCAGGGTGGGCCGCTCATGCACGTGATCGCGGCCAAAGCGGTAGCCTTCAAGGAAGCGCTGGAGCCGGAATTTGTCGCCTATCAGGAGCAGGTGATCAAGAACGCAAAAGCGCTTGCGGGCGTCATGATGGAACGCGGCTACAACGTCATTTCCGGCGGCACCGAAAACCACCTCTTCCTGCTGGATCTCGGCGCGCGCGAGCTGACCGGCAAAGACGCTGAGGCAAGGCTCGGTGAGGCGCACATCACCGTCAACAAAAACGCGGTACCCAACGACCCGCGGTCGCCGTTTGTCACCAGCGGGCTACGCCTGGGCACGCCGGCGATCACCACGCGGGGTTACCTTGAGGAAGACACGCGGCAGCTTGGCCACCTGATTTGTGACGTGCTCGATGCGCCACACGACGAAACGGTGCTGGCGCGGGTCCGCGATGCGGTGACCGCGCAGTGTCGACGACTGCCCGTCTACCGCCCAGCAGCCAAGAGCGCGGCTGCCTGAGCCACAGTGCACTGTCCGTTTTGCCAGGCCACCGACACCCGGGTCATCGATTCCCGGCTGAAGGGCGAAGGTTTCTCCGTGCGCCGGCGACGGGAGTGTATGGAGTGCGGTGCGCGCTTTAACACCTTTGAAACTCCGGAGCTGAAGTTACCCAACGTGGTGAAAGGGGATGGTAGCCGTGAGGCTTTTGATCCCGACAAGCTCCGCGCGGGCATGATGCGGGCCCTCCAAAAACGACCGGTCCGAACCGACGAGGTGGAGGAAGCGATCTCACGCATCCTCCGCGCCCTCCGGAATCTGGACGCGGACGAGGTGCCCACGCGGGCGATCGGCGAGCATGTGATGCAGGAGCTGTCCCAGCTCGATCAGGTGGCCTTCGTTCGTTTTGCCTCGGTCTATCGAAGCTTTCAGGACGTGCAGGCGTTTCGCGAAGAAATCGAAAAGCTGGAGCGCTCCGCGCCCGGTGGTCTGGATGCACGGCAGCTATCCCTGCTCGGCGCCGGGTCGACGGGGCCGGACGACCAGGAAATCGGAAGCGACGGCGCCCGCTCCGGATCGGGCAGCACACCGGACAACGAGCCCGGAACGCGCGGTTCATGAGCCAGCTTGACGCGTCGCACATGGCCCGAGCGCTGACTCTGGCCAGGCGCGGTCGGCTGACCTGCCATCCCAATCCAGCCGTGGGATGCGTACTGGCGGACGGAGCAACCGTCGTTGGTGAGGGCTTTCACGCGCGGGCCGGCGAAGGCCATGCCGAAGCGGTGGCGCTGAAAGTCGCCGGTCCCAAAGCCTCGGGCTGCACGGCGTACGTCACGCTAGAGCCCTGTGCTCATCATGGTCGAACGCCGCCCTGCGCTGACGCGCTGATCCAAGCGGGCGTGAAACGGGTGGTGGCGGCCATGACGGACCCCGACGAGCGGGTCGCCGGTCAGGGGCTGCAGCGGCTGCGCGATGCCGGTATCGAGGTGTCGTGCGGACTGATGGAAAGCGCAGCCAGAGCGCTCAACCCCGGGTTCTTGTCACGGATCGAGCGAAAAAGGCCCTACGTGCGCGTGAAGCTGGCCGCTTCGATCGACGGTGCAACGGCGATGGCGGACGGCTTCAGCCAATGGATCACCGGTGAGGCGGCGCGGGCTGATGGCCATCGCTGGCGAGCGAGAGCCGATGCGGTCATGACCGGCATCGGCACCGTGCTGGCGGACGATCCGTCGCTCAATCCGCGGGTACCGGGGCTGGAGCGCCGGAGTACGGCGGTGGTGCTGGACAGCCAGTGGCGCATGCCGCCGACCGCCAGGCTGCTGAACAGCAATCAGCGGGTTTTCTGGGTTGGGTGCGACAGCCAGCCGCGGCCGTTCTGGGCGGACGACGTGGCCGGGCTGGAGGTCTTGGAGGTGCCGGCGGTGGGTGGCCGGGTTGACCTTCACGCGGCGCTGACCCGATTGGCGGAACATGACCTCGGCGAGCTTCAGGTGGAGGCGGGCTCCGTGTTGAGCGGTTCACTGCTGGCGGCGGAGCTGGTCGATCAGGTGTTGACCTACCTGGCACCGACCGTGCTGGGTCGCTCGACCATGGGCCTGTTTGCGTTGCCGGAACTCCAAACGATGGAAGATCGTATCTCCCTGTCTTTTAGTCAGGTCCGCAGTGTCGGCGGCGACCTGCGACTGCTGCTTGAGCCGACAAAAGGAACGAACCACTGATGTTTACGGGGATTGTGCAGGCCGTTGGCCGTGTGCTGACCATGGAAAGCGGACCGGAGTTGACCCGGATGACCTTCGATACCGGAGCGCTTTCCCTTGATGATGCCCAGCTGGGCGACAGCATCTGTGTCTCCGGTGCCTGTTTGACCGCGGTGTCGCTGGCGCCAAGCCAGTTCAGCGCCGACCTGTCGCCCGAGACCCTCCAGCGGACGGTGCTCGGCGATCTGGAGCCCGGCAGCTCGGTGAACCTGGAGCCGGCGCTGCGGGCCAGCGATCGGCTGGGCGGTCATATCGTGACCGGCCACGTTGACGCCACCGGCCGGATGGTCAAACGGCTGGCCGAAGGAGACACCGAGCGCTTTTGGTTCGAAATTCCGCAGCCCCTGTCGCGGCTGGTGGCTGAGAAGGGATCGATTACCGTCGACGGCGTCAGCCTGACGGTGAATGGCGTGACCGACCAGCATTTCGACGTGGCGCTCATTCCGCATACCCTTTCCCATACCACCCTCGGTTCCCTCACCGCGGGTGACCGGGTCAATGTGGAAGCTGATATCCTTGCGCGCTACGTGGTTCGCTGGCGCGAAACGGAACCGAGCACATGAACACGATTCCAGAGCTATTGGACGAAATCCGCCAGGGCCGCATGGTGGTGGTTGTCGACGACGAGGATCGGGAAAACGAGGGTGACCTGATTATGGCTGCGTCGATGGTGCGGCCTGAGGACATCAACTACATGGCCGCGAAAGCCCGCGGTCTCATCTGTCTCTCACTCACCCGGGAACGCTGCGGGCAGCTGCGCCTTCCGCTGATGGTCAACGCTAACCAGGCGCGCTACTCCACAAACTTCACCGTCTCGGTGGAGGCCGCCGAGGGGGTCACAACCGGGATCTCGGCTTATGATCGCGCCCATACGATTCGAACCGCCGTCCGCCCGGATGCGCAGGCTGAGCACCTGACCCAGCCAGGGCACGTGTTTCCGCTGATGGCCCAGCCCGGCGGCGTGCTGACGCGAGCCGGCCATACCGAGGCGGCCGTCGATCTCGCGCTGCTGGCCGGGCTGGAGCCCGCCGGGGTGCTGGTTGAGCTGCTGTCCGAGGATGGCTCTATGGCCCGGCGTCCGGAGCTGGAAGCGTTTGCCCGCGCTGAAGGCCTGAAAATCGGCACCATCGCAGACCTGATTCAGTACCGGATGCAGACCGAAGAGAGTGTGCACCAGGTGGGCGAACGGGTGGTCAACACCGTGGTCGGGGAGCTGAGGCTGGTCGCCTTTCGCGACCGGATCAAACAGCGTATTCACCTGGCGCTGGTCAAAGGTGAGCCGACGGCGGAGCGCGCCACGCTGGTTCGGGTCCATGTGCGCAATACGCTGGGTGACGTGCTGGGTGTCGACGAACCGGAGCTGGGTCTGCCGGTGCGCGTTGCGCTGGGGGAGCTGGCGGCGGCGGAAGCCGGCGTCCTGGTGGTGCTGGGCGATGACGAGACGCCGGATCAGATTCTCGAGCGGGTTGATCCGGCGACCGCCGCGCCGGTGGATGACGGCGAAGGCAACAGCGACGAGCTGCGCTATTACGGCATCGGTGCTCAGATCCTGGTGGCGCTCGGCGTGGGCAAGATGCGCGTCCTGAGCGCGCCGAAACGCTTTCACGGGCTGGCGGGTTTTGGCCTTGAAGTGCTCGAGTACGTCGAGCCACAGGAGCGCCCATGAAGACTGATGCCCCGGTTGCGGTCACCGTTCACCCCCAGACCAAAGCGGTCAGCGAGCTCAACGCCGCATCGCTGCCCTCCGGTTCAGTGGCGGTGGTCGCCAGCCGGTACCACGCGCAGATCGTCGAAAACCTGATCGGCGGGGCGGTGGACGAGATTCGAAAGGCCGGGGTACCGGCGGAGTCGATTCATCTGCTGCGCGTGCCGGGCGCGTTTGAGATCCCGCAGACCGTGGCGCAGGTGCTGAGCAAGATGCCGGACCTCATCGCCGTAGTGACGCTCGGTTGCGTCGTGCGAGGCGAAACGCCGCATTTCGACTACGTCTGCGGCTGCTGCGCTGACGGCGTTGCGGCGCTGGCGCGAAGCCAGCCGGTACCGGTAACGCTCGGAGTGCTGACCGCCGATACCGTGGCGCAGGCCGAGGCGCGCAGCGCCGACGACAGCCACAATAAAGGCCGAGAGGCGGCAGCTTCCGCGCTCGAACTGGCGGCCCTGTTGGCCGGCCTGGAAGCACACTAACATGAGTTTTTCTGAGGTTACTCGCGCTCGACGCCGTGCGCTGCAGGCGCTCTATCAGTGGGCGATCAATCCGGCGCCCGCGGGAGACATCCTCCAGCAGTTTACCGAAGAGCAGGATCTATCGAGAGTGGACGGCGACGTATTCCGTGCGCTGGTCACCGGCGCCATCAGTCAGGCTGAGGACATCGATCAGCGGCTGGCGGAATTTCTCGATCGCCCCTTGAATCAGCTCGATGCCATGGAGCTCAGCATTCTGAGGCTGGCCAGCCACGAGCTGCTCCAGCGCATCGAGGTTCCCTACCGCGTTGTCATCAATGAGGCGGTTGACCTGGCCCAGCAGTTTGGCAGCGACCAGACACCCGTGTTCGTGAACGGCGTGCTCGACAAATGTGCCCGCGATTGGCGGTCGCATGAGTATGGAGTTGCCTGAGCGCAGCCGAAAGTCTCCGACGACGTCGGGAGACGGCGGAGTCTCCCGTGGCCCAGGGCTCCTGCCAGAGTTCGATCTGATCGAAAAGCTGCGCGCGCTTGAAGGCGGCGACCCGGGCGTGGCGCTTGGGATCGGTGACGACGCAGCGGTGCTTCAGCCCGCGCCGGGCTGTCGACTGGCCAGTTGCATCGATACGCTGGTCGTTGGCGTACACTTTCCACCGGCCACCGAGCCCGCCGACCTGGCCTACAAAGCGCTGGCGGTGAACCTCAGCGACCTGGCGGCGATGGGTGCCAAACCCCGTTGGGCGCTTCTCTCGCTGTCGTTGTACCAGCCCGATCGGGGCTGGATCGAGCGGTTCATCGCCGGTTGGCGCGAGCTGGCTGCGGCATCGGGTCTGGCGCTGGTCGGCGGAGACACCACCGCCACCCCCGGGCCGGTCACCATTTCGGTGCAGCTGATCGGCGAGCTGCCGCCCGATCAGGCGCTCACTCGCGGCGGCGCAAAAGCCGGCGACATGATCGCCGTTACGGGCAGCCTCGGCGGCGCGGCGCTGGCGCTCACGCAGCTTAAGGCGGGCCAGGCGCCGGAACCGGCGCTGCTGCGGCGGCTCAACCGGCCGAGCCCACGGGTTGCTGCCGGGCGGGCGCTGCTGGCGCTCGCCACGGCCTGCATCGATGTGTCCGACGGCTTTGCGGCAGACCTCAACCACCTGCTCACCGCGTCCGGCGTTGGTGCGCGGGTGGCCGTGACAGATTTACCGCTCCATTCGTCCCTGACGTCGCTCGATCGTCAGCGCCAGCTCGATCTCGCGCTGGGCGGCGGGGACGACTACGAGCTCTGCTTCTGTTTCCCAAGCGCTGCGCGCGAGTCCGTCGAACGGCGGCTGGCCGAGGTGGAAACCCCGTTTCGTGTCGTCGGCGAGGTCACTGCTGAGAACGGCGTCGAATGGATCGGGCTTGACGGGCGCTCCGTCCCGACCGGCTATGCCCACTTTTGACCGTGGCTAAGCGCGACCCGATACCGGCCGCAGTGCTCGCCACGCCCCAGGGCTTGCTGGCGACCGGTTTCGGCAGCGGTCTGGCGCCCGTGGCGCCCGGAACCTTCGGGTCAGCGGCAGCCCTGCCGCTGTACTTTTTGCTTTGGGGTTTGCCCGCCGCAGCGTATGTGCTCGCGGTGACGGCGGCCTTCATTCTCGGCACGTGGGCGGCCGGCAGGCTTTCAAAAGACCTGGGTGTGCACGACCACGGCGGGATTGTGATCGACGAGTTTGTTGGGGTTTGGATTGCGCTGGCGTTCTGCCCGCCGGTCTGGTGGCTGCTGGCAATCGGCTGGCTGGCCTTTCGGCTGTTCGATATCGTCAAGCCACCGCCGATCGGCTGGCTGGATCGGCGCGTCCACGGCGGGCTCGGAATCATGATCGACGACGTGGTGGCCGGGTTCTTTGCGCTCGCGGTTGTGCAGGGAGTTGCGGCGGTGGCCCTATAACGCCGTGACGGTGTGGGCCGGCAGCCGGGCTTCCGGCGAGGCCTCAAGTTTCCGGGATGTATTCGAAAACCTTGATGACCTT
Organism: Pseudomonadota bacterium; assembly: GCA_038747195.1. Classification (GTDB taxonomy): domain Bacteria; phylum Pseudomonadota; class Gammaproteobacteria; order Xanthomonadales; family SZUA-38; genus JANQOZ01. The sequence goes on along the minus strand of JBCDKA010000078.1, from coordinate 5,708 downwards.
GTCAACGCCGCTGACGCGCGCTGCGCGCTGCGCGGCCGCTTCACCCTCTTCTTCGGTCACCAGCCCGAGCAGGTAAACCTCGTGCCGAACGCTGACCACCTTGACGCGGGTTGGGTCAAAGTCCTCCAGGCCCCGAATGCCCAGCAGGGCTGACTTCACCTGGGCGGTCAGCAGGGAGTCGCGAGAGCGGGTGAAGGCGGAGCTAGGCTCACCGATGGCCAGCTCGTTCACGACCTCCTTCACACCCTCGACCGACGCGGCAATCTCCGCCACCTCGCTGTGGATCTGCTCGGTGAGCGCTTCGCCGGTGAGCAGCACAATCCCGTTATAGGTGGTGTTCTTGATGTGGCTGCCCCGACCAGGCCCGTTGTCCCGGTGAATGGCGTCGGTGACCGAGAGGTTGATGGCATTGTCGGCGACCACCTGTTCGGCCGCGCGGCGATCGTGGATGGCGCTCGCGCCAACCGCCACACCGCCCACAATTGCAGCTGCGCAACCTTGTAGAAGCACGATCAGCAGGAGGAGGGTGACGACTCGGATGGTTTGGGCCTTGGCGGTCATAGTGCTTTGCTCTCCAGTCGATCAGCGTGGATCTTCAAACGCGTGGGCGATCCAGTCAATGCTCAGCTTCGCCGCGCTGCCGCTGATGGCCACAACGTCAAAGCGACAGGGGTTTTCGGCCAATCGTGCATGGCGCTGCAGAAAATGGCTGGCAACGCGGGTCATCCGATGCTGTTTTCTCAGGGTTACCGACCCTAATCCGCCGCCAAAGTTCGAGTGGCGACGATAGCGTACCTCAACAAAAACGATGCAGTTGCCCTCCCGCATCACAAGATCGATTTCGCCAAAGCGACACCGATAGTTGTGCTGGACTAGCTTCAGGCCTCGGTCGCAAAGAAAGTCACAGGCTGCCTGCTCCCAGGCAGCGCCGGCAGGGTGTCTCTTGGCGCCGGGCAGCGAGTCAGTCACTTCAGCGACTGACTGAGGGGACAGACACAAAAGGCGCTCAGGACGAAAGGCTTTCTTGGGCCTGGCGGAGTTCCACTCGTCCGCCGCGAATCTGTGCGCACGACAGGTTGCGATACAGATAGCCCCCTGCATCCATGCTCAGCTGCCCGGTTGCGCCCGGGAAGGCTTCCGTGCCCATGGACCTCAGCAGGTTGAGGTAGGGCAGGACGCGGTAGGCATCCATGCCGAGCGCAAACAGCCGGCTGCCGATGCCGCCGAGGTCGGCGAAGGTAGCTTCAGCCTCCGCAGCGCTCGGCGTAAATCGATCGGGATCCAGCAAAAAGGGAGCGTCGCAGAAGGTGATTCCGTCCAGGTCGCGGTTACGGTTGCGGTCGCGCTTGCCGTCGAACACGTGCGACGTGGCGTAGACCGGGATATCGCCGGCGTTAAAAAACGCGAGCTGTGGCTTGATCAGGCGGGCTGGGGCCGCCCGGGCGGCGAGAAACACGGCGTCCAGATCGTGCCGGGGAAAGGCCTCGAAGCCCACCGAAAAACGGAACGCCCGCGCGAGCTGACGGCGTCGGAGCTCGGCGCTGGTTGTGCCCAGCAGCGCCGAGACCTGCGCCCCAAAGTCCTGGGCTAGGGGTTGAAACTGCTGCACCTCCAGCACCACGCCCCCGAGCCGGTCAAAGTGCTCAACGAAGGCGTTGCTGACCCGCTGGCCCCAGGCGTCTGATGCGGTCATCACCGCGACCCGGAGCAGGCCGTCGTTGATCATATGCCGAGCGATGGAGCGGGCCTCCTCTTCGGGCAGCAAGCCAAACTGCAGGTTGCCCGGCGCCGGGGGCGCCGCCGACCCCTGATGGTTGAGAGCGAGAACCGGCGTGCTGCCGTCAGCCTCCAGCAGCACCGCGGTCACCGCGTCGCGCTCCAGCGGCCCGATGATCTGGTCGGCGCCATCGGTGATCGCGCGCCGATACATGCTGACCGCCGTTTCCGGATCCGACCCGGTGTCATAGAACTGAATCTGCGCACGGCGCCGGCTGTCGTCGAAATAGGCGCTCAGCAATCCGTCGCGAACGGCCCGGGCCGCCGCCGGGAAACGGCCGCTGAACGGCAGCAGCACGGCGACCCGGTCTGGCGTGGCCGACTGCACCGGTGCGCCGCCGAGGAGGTCGTCCAGCGAATCGCTGGCGCCGGGGTGACTGGGGAAACGAAGGCGCCAGGCGGCCAGCGTCTCGGCGAGATCGGCCTGTGAGGACGGCACCGAACCCGGGGGAAGGTCGCGGCGGGCTTCCGCACCGGCAAACAGGCTGTTCTTGATATCCGCCACCAGCGCGAGCCATCCGTACATCTCGTCTTCGGGCTGATGCTGACTCAGCAGGTCCAGCGCCCGGCGAGCTGACAACGGCGTGAGCGTCCGCAGGATCTCCGCCCGGTTTTCTCGGGCTGTCTGCGGAGCTAGCGGTGACTGCCCGAACGCGATCAGCTCCTGAGCCGCACGATAGGGCTGTCCATTCTGCGCCAGTGCGCGGCCACGCAGCCGATGAACCTGCGGCTGGTAAGGCGCCGGCCATCCTTCGGGCCGGCCCAGCATGGCGAGGCGGACGCCGATAGACGACGGGTTGATTTCGCCCGCGAGGAGCAACAGCAAATTGACAAATCGGCGATCGACTGGAGAAAGTCGCTGCGGGTCGAGCTGCTGCAGTAGATCGACCGCGAGATTTTCGTCACCCAGCAGCCAGGCGCTGTCGGCCGCCCTCAGCCGCCAGCGGTCCGCCTGCTCCGGCGAGCGCTGCGCCAGCGTCAGAAAGTCCTCGAGCGCGAGATCGTATTGGCCAAGCTCGTAAGCCTGCTGTGCGCTGCTGGCCGGATCCCGCGAGACTCGGGTGGGGCCACCGCCGCTGGCGCAGGCGGCGAGCAGCATCGTCGCGAGCAGCATGACCGTCCCGGTGACGAGGGACTGCGTCCAGCGGCGGGCTCGGTTGGGAATCACATTTCGGGTCATAAAACCGTTCTCGGGCAGCACCGCGCGAGGTCGACGGGCCGGCCTGAAGGCCCAGCCCGCGCAACGCCGTGGCGTCCTGCAGTAAAAGCAGTAAAGTGGACCGCAGTTTAGCGCAGGCGAGGCCATCATGGCTGGGCAATTGATCGTGGCGGCAACGCCGATTGGAAACCTTTCGGATGTCAGCGAACGGCTCGCCAACGCCCTCCAGGCGGCGGATCTGATTCTGGCTGAAGACACCCGGGTGAGCTCGCGCCTGCTGGCGGCGCTCGGCGTCACGGCAAAACTCAAGAGCCTTCACGAGCACAATGAGGCGAAGCTGCAGGAGCAGATTCGCGGCTGGCTGGCCGACGGCGATCAGCTCGTGATGATCAGCGATGCCGGCACCCCGCTGATTTCCGACCCGGGTTACCGAACGGTCCGCGCGGTTCGAGGCTGGGGCTATCCCGTCATACCGGTCCCTGGGCCGAGCGCGCTGACCGCCGCCCTTAGCGTCGCCGGCCTGGCCACCGACCGTTTCACCTTCCATGGCTTTCTCTCCAGCAAACCCAAAGAGCGACGCCGCCAGCTCGAGGCGCTCGGTCGGCGACCGGAAACTCAGGTGCTGTTCGAGGCCAGCCACCGCATCAGCGTCTGCCTGGCCGACGCGCTGGCCGTGCTTGGCGCCCACCGCGAGGCTTTCCTGGCCCGCGAGATGACCAAGAAATTCGAACAATACTGCTTCGGAAAGCTGGCGACGCTGGCGGAGCAAGTGGAAGACGGCACCATCCCCGCCCGAGGTGAGTTTGTCTTGGTATTGGCGGGTGATGCCGGTGCTGAGGCTGACCTTGAGGAGGCCGGCAGGGTGGTGGCTTGCCTGCTGGACGAGCTGCCGGCCAGCCAGGCGGCGCGGCTGGCCGCCCGCCTGACCGGCGTTGACCGCAAGCGCTGCTACGCCCTGGCCATGGCGAGCGGCAGGGAAAACCGGTAAGGTTCGCCCGAGCCTGTCAGGCAGTCGCTCGCTTACAGCGGGAGGAAAGTCCGGGCTCCACAGGGCAGGGTGCCAGGTAACGCCTGGGGGGCGCGAGCCTACGGAAAGTGCCACAGAAAAGATACCGCCCGGGCAACCGGGTAAGGGTGAAATGGTGCGGTAAGAGCGCACCGCGCTGCTGGCAACAGGAGCGGCAGGGTAAACCCCACCTGGAGCAAGACCAAATAGGGAGGCGATAGCGTTGCCCGCGCTGCTTCCGGGTTGGTCGCTTGAGGCGTCCGGTGACGGCCGTCCCAGATGAATGACTGTCCGCGACAGAACCCGGCTTATCGACAGGTCTCAATTCTTCTCCGCCGTTGAACAAGGTCCGGCAGGACCTTTTCAACGGCGTTGTTCTTCCCTCGCCCGCCTTGGCCCGTAACACTCATAGGCCGCCGTACCCGTTGGCCTGCTGTATCCCCCTAGGCCAAGCCAAAAAGCCACCCGGGGAAGCCACGAACCCTCGCGTCGCCGCCATCTGGTCAGTTTTTGAACAACGCGCCACGATTGTTTACACAAATCTGTGAACACGGCCTCGGTTTGGCTTTTGCTGCCTTGACACGCCTAGGGCAGGGGCATATCGTGCCCTTTAGTGGTGATAAGTAGTAAATAAGTGGCAAAACGACGTGTTTTTTGGAGAAGTATCAGTCAACCTCGACGCGAAGGGGCGAATCGCCATCCCGACGCGATTCCGAGAGCAGATTGCCACCGAGTGCGGCAATCAGCTGGTGCTGACCTACAACGCTCACGACAACAACTCTCTGTGGCTTTACCCCATGGAGATCTGGGCCACCGTGCGTGACCAGGTCATGGCGTTAAACGCGTTCGATGAACGTCATCGACTGCTGCAGCGGCGGCTGGTGGGAAGTGCCGCGCCGCTGGAGCCTGATGCGAGCAGTCGGCTGCTGCTCCCGGTCACGCTGCGAGAAGTGGCGGGGCTCGAAAAGAAGGTGACGTTCATGGGAATGGGGCGGAAGTTCGAAATCTGGAATGAAGAGGTGCTGAACCGGCGTCGTTTCGACGCACCCGAGCAGGCGCCGACCGCGGAGATGCTCCAGATCGAAGTCTAGGATTGACCCACCGCTTGCCCGTGCCACGAAAGGGCGCCCCTCGGGGTGCTAAGAACCCCCAGAGAGGGGAACAGTGCGGCTAGGAAAAACAATAAGAAGAAAGCCCATTGCATCACCTCCAGCGGTGCAGGCGGGCTTTTTTTTGATATGGAAAACACCGGACAGCTTCGCGAAGTTCAGCGTCACGCGCCCATCGCCCGTGGTTACGGGCCGGTTCGCCTGCGCGCAGGGCGGTGGCGCTTGAGCGCTGGAGCGGTGACGCCACCCGACGCAGCCCACATACCGGTGCTGCTGAAGCCCGCTGTGGATGCGCTCCTGACCGACCCCTCGGGCGTCTATCTGGACGGCACGTTTGGACGCGGTGGCCACAGCCGGGAGATCCTTAAACGGTTGGGGCCTGAGGGGCGGCTGCTGGCGCTGGACCGAGATCCGGACGCTATCCTCAGCGGCACCGCGTTGTCGGACTCCGATAGCCGGCTGACCCTGCGCCGAGCAGCCTTCGCTGACCTGGCCAGCCAGTCTCTCGACTTCCAACCGCTTCACGGCATCCTCCTCGACCTGGGCGTGTCGTCACCGCAGCTCGATGAGGCGGAGCGCGGGTTCAGCTTCAGGCTGGATGGCCCGCTCGACATGCGCATGGATCCGGACAGCGGCGTCAGCGCGGCCCAGTGGCTTG
>JBCDKA010000077.1:0-18231 GCA_038747195.1 Pseudomonadota bacterium | reverse complement strand
TCGTCGATTCGCGGAATGTTGGCCAGTTCCACACCCCACGCGACAGACCCTGGAGTCAGGTCATCGACGCCGCCGAGGTCATGAAAGAGCGTCGCCGCGGAAAAATACGCCATCGCCCAGGACTCCGGTCGGTCAAAGGCGAGTTCCTGACGCGATTCCAGCACGGTCTGCGCTGCAACATTAGCCGTTGATCCAAGCAGCAGGAGGGCAAGCGCCAGCAGGGCGGAAACGCCTGGCGACCGCGACGGTTTAGTCGAGGCGACTTCTAGATGCATGGTCAAATCCTGATGGGGCAGGTGGTTCCCTATTGCTGCGGGAGGCTAACACCCTGGCGCATGCGCACCTGTGAGCTGGTTCCAACTTCGGGATATTTGACCTTTGGTGGGGGTACGTTACAGTGTTGCGTGGTTTGAGGTCCCGGCAGAGGCATCGTTCGCTCACCTGCCGGGTTAAACGGGAAAGCGGTGAGAATCCGCTGCTGCCCCCGCAACGGTAAACACCATTCGGCCATCCAGCCACTGCACGCGAGCGGCGTGTGGGAAGGCGGCCGGGGCGTCTTAATCGTCCGTGTGAGCCCGGAGACCGACCAGCAAACCCACCGATAATGCCAGGGCAAAGGGCCTCGGCTTTACGATCGCCGGCTCGGGTGGAGTCGCAGGAGACCTGAATGAAACACACCGCTGTTCAAGAAATGTGGCGAAAACTCGTCGCCCGGCCGGACATTCTTTTGCTGCTGGCGTTGGTGGTGCTCGCCCGACTGATTCCGCATCCATGGAACGTGACACCGATCGGCGCGATTGCGCTGTTTGCCGGCGCTCGGCTCGATCCGCGGTGGTCATGGGTGGTGGCGATGGTTCCGATGGCGATCGGTGACCTGCTGATCGGCGGGTACAACCCGGTAACCATGCTGTTTGTCTACCTCGGCATTGCGGGTACGGCGCTGGCCGGACGCTTTTGGCTTGGGCAAAAGATCACCGTCGCCCGGGGAGCCGGCGGCGTCTTGAGCGGCTCGCTGTGGTTTTTCCTGGCCTCAAACTTTGGTGTCTGGGCAGCCGGTTACTATCCGCAAACCTGGGCTGGCCTGATCGAGTGTTACGTGATGGGGCTGCCGTTTTTCGTCAACACGATCGCCGGCGACGCGTTTTATGCGTCGATCATCTTCGGCCTGTTTGTCTGGCTTCGGCGGTCCACCAAAGCTCCCGTAGCAACCGCCTGACGGGCCCTGTCGCTTGCGGGTCGCCACACTGCTCCCCAGCGCCACCGACATGGTGCTTGCGCTGGGCCACGAAGATGACCTCGTCGGCGTGTCGCATAGCTGCGACCTGCCGGCGAACGTCAAACCTCTGCGGCGCCTGACCGCAACCGTCGTTCCGAGCGAGCGCTCCAGCGAGACCATCGACACCTTCGTCCGCGACCATCTGAACACCAATACCGCGCTGTACGAGCTCGACATTCCCGCGCTGGAGAAGGCGGCGCCCGACGTCATTGTTTCTCAGGGGCTGTGCGATGTGTGTGCGGTGGCCACGGGGGACGTTGAGGAAGCGATTGCCTCGCTGCCCGGCAAGCCAACGCTGGTTGACCTCAATCCAAACAACCTCGATGACATCTTCACCGACCTTCGGCGCCTCGGTGATGTCCTGGGCAGCACCGATCGGGCCACGGAGCTTGAGGCGTCACTGCGTCAGCGCGTGGCGCAGGTCGCCGAACAGAGCCGGCGGATCACCGGGCCCAGCCGTCCCAAGGTCGCGTTCCTGGAGTGGCTGAAGCCGCTGTTCAACGCCGGCCACTGGAATCCGGAGCTGGTTGAGCTGGCGGGCGCTACCGAGGTGCTGGGGCGACCGGGCCTGCCGAGCCAAACCACTGACATCGAGCAGCTGGTTGCGGCCGATCCCGATATCCTGATGATCGCCTGCTGCGGTTACCGCGTGCCGGAAACCTTGGCTGACCTCAGGGCGATGGATGAAATTCCCGAATGGCGGAACCTGCGGGCGGTCAGCGGCGGCCGCGTGTTTGTCGCTGACGGCCAGGACTACTTTGCGCGGCCGAGCCCGTCGGTCGTCGACGCTCTGGAGCGGCTGGCCGTGACGCTGCATCCGACCGATTTTCCTTCCCTGCTCGCCGCGCCTTTCCGCAAAGCCAGCAACTTCACGTACTGAACCCAACAGTGCCAGGGACCGCTACGCCTGGCAGCTAGGAGCCGTCAGCTCAGCATCGCCCGATTCAAACGATTGTTTGACTTTCCTTGTGACTCCGATCACAGATTAAGACGAGTTGACATTGTGTTACCTCCGTCGCGCTGCTGCCCGGTCATACTGACGCTCAGCATGGGGGTGCGTTGGTATGGATACTCAAAAACGCCGCCCGGATTGGCGGCTGCTGCTGACGGTGACGGCTTGGGTCCTGGCCCTGTCTTTGGCCGTGCCGTCCGCTTTCGCGCAGGAAGTCCTCGTATCGCGGTTTAAGCCCGACCTTCCGGTTTATCCGCAGTTCTTTTCGGTGGTGCAGGGGGCTGACGGTACCATCTATCTTGGCCACGATCAGCAGGTCCTCCGCTTTGACGGCAATCGATGGTCTGCGATTGCGCTGCCGACCGTAGGTCCGGTGCGCGAGCTTGCGATGGGCCGCGATGGACGCATCTGGGTCGGCGCCAGCAACAGCTTCGGCTACCTGAGTCGGGACGAGACGGGCGCCGACCGTTTTGTTGACCTGACCCCTACCTTTGAAAAAGCGCTTGGGCAGGAGACCTTTTCCGATATCTGGCGGATGCTGGTGACCGGAGACGCGGTCTACTTTGCCGCGCTGAACCATCTTTTTGCCGTCAGTGCTGACGGCGAGCCGCTCGGCCTTTGGCGTCACCCGGGCCGTTTCGGCGCCTTGTCTGAGGTTGGCGGCAGTGTATATGTCCAGTGGCGCGGCGAGGGGCTCAAGCGCCTTGGGACCGACGGCACCTTTCACATGGTTCCTGACGGTGAGCGGTTCGCTGCCCCAATGATTCGTAATCTGATACCGCTGGCCGGCGATCAGGCCCTGCTGCACACCCGCTCTCCGGAACTGATGCTCTGGTCCGAACGCGGGACCCGGGCACTAAATGTGACTGACGACGCCCCGCTCGAGCTGCTCACGGGTGGGCGCGCGGTCGACGCCAACACCGTCGTCTTCGGCGGCTCGGACGGTACGGTACGCGTGCTGGATGTTGACCGCGGCACTTTCGAGCAGGCCCCCGTCTCGGGGAGCTTTCTGTCGGACGTGGCCTTCTCCCACGACGGCGCGGTCCTGGTGGCCGGCAACGAGGGGGTGCTCCGGCTCCCCTGGCCGGCGTCCTGGGTTAAATATGCACGGACCACCGGTTTGCGGGGGTCGGTGCACGATCTCGTCATGGCTGGGCAGCATCTCTACGCGATGACCGGCGCCGGGGTCTACCGAGCAAGCCTGGATGGATCGAAAATCACCGGTCCGTTCACCCGGCAAAACTGGTCCACCGGCGAAGCCTGGGGTCTGCTGCCAACCGAAGACGGTCTGCTGCTGGCGACTTCCCACGACCTGAAGCTGATCCGAGACGGGGAGCCGGCCCGCCTGGGCCCTGACAACTTGTATCCCCGGCATCTGCTGATCGACGACGATTCCCCTGACGTGCTCTGGACAGGCAACGAGCACGGTCTGGCCGTCTTTGAAAAGCGCCACGGGCGCTGGGAGCTGGTCGACCGGGCAGAAACGCTGGGCATGCGGATAACGAGCCTGGTCCGGGCGGGTGGCGACACCCTCTGGGCGGGGACCGAAGCGCACGGTCTCAAGCGGGCGTCGCTGGACCGTACTGAGGGCTTAAAGATTCAGCTTTCGTCCGTCGGGCCCGACAGCGGGCTCGTGGTGGGCGAGGATGGGTTTGTCGTGGTCAGCGAGAGCTCGGTCGGCGCTCTGGTTAGCACGAGCCGCGGTACCTATCGCTTCGACGGTGTCCGCTTCCTGGCTGACGACCTTGGAGGTCTGAGCGACCTCAAGCCTGCGAACGAGGTGCTGTCTTTTTTTGATGGGCCTAACGGATCGATCTGGGGCTACAACTATCGCGCGCTCTACAGCCGTCGGGCCGGTTTCTGGACCGTCACCGACTTAAGCGGTCTGGATTCGGGGGCGATCGATGCCGTGACGCTGGCGGCAGATAACTCGCTTTGGATCGGCGGGGCCAGTGAAGTGTTTCACTACAAGCCAGAGGTCTCGACCGCACCCGGCAGCGCGGCGCTCAGCCTGGCGGAGCTCGTTCGGGTGGACAGCAAAGATGGTGACAACCAGGCACTGCCTCTGGCGGGAGAGCTCGGTCTGGCCGGCAACCGCGCCAGCGTTGAAGCGCGATTCCGGCTGAGCGATCTGGATCAGGCCGCCTCAACCGTTTATCGCAGCCGCTTGCTGGGTCAGAGCGAACGCTGGTCGAGCTGGAGCGGACGCGGCGAGGTCAGCTACGCAGGCCTGACGGCCGGGACGTATACGCTCGAGGCCGAGGCGCGTACCGGCACCGGCCGAATCTACACCCTGGAACCGCGCGTCTTTTCGGTGGTTCCGCGCTGGTTTGAGGCTATCTGGGCACGATCGCTGGCTCTGCTCTTTGTGACGGCGCTGCTGCTCGTTGCCGTCACCGCGATGCAGCGACGCCAGGTTGCGTGGCTTGCGGCACAGAACCGGGCGCTCGACGAGACCGTCAAGGTACGGACCCGGGAGCTGGAGGTTGCCAATCGGCAGCTTCGAGATCAGGCGGAGCGGGATGCGCTGACCGGGGTTGGCAATCGCCGCCTGTTTGACCAGAAGATGTGTGAAGTCTTCGACGAGGTGATGGAATACGGCACCTCGATGGCGCTGCTCCTCGTGGACGTTGATCACTTCAAGCGCTACAACGATGCCCATGGCCATCAGGCCGGTGACTGGCTGCTGTCCAAACTCGCCCGGGTACTGGCCAACAACGTCCGCGACGATACGGTGGTTGCGCGCTACGGCGGCGAGGAGTTTGCTGTGGTGGTCCCGCGCTGCGACAACCTGTCTGCAGCCCGCCTCGCACGACGCCTCGTGCGTCAGGTTTCAGAAGAGCTCGATGACGTGACCGTGAGCATCGGCGTTGCGGGCTACGCGGCCGAGCGCGACGAGAGCCCCGACGACCTGATCAGCCGCGCGGATCAAGCGCTCTACAGCGCTAAGAACCAAGGGCGTAATCGGTACGTATTGGCTGCCTGACCCGTTCAGACTGCGGGCGAATCCTCGTCAGCTCTCACCGCACTCGGACAGCGGCCATAGCGTTCGCTGAAGGCGTGGGTCAGGTGCGACAGGTCATAAAATCCCCAATGGATGGCGATCTCGGTGATGGTCATATGCCGCGCCGCGGGATCCTGCAGCATCGCGTGGCACGCAGCCAGCCGCCGCGAGCGGATGTATCGCGTAACCGTGTCGGGTTCCGCGGAGAACAGCTTGTGCAGGTAACGCGTACTGATCGCAAAATTTGAGGCGATCATCGCCGGTCCGAGGCGTCGGTCGCACAGATTTGTTTCGATGAACTGCTTCACCGCCATGAGCGTTTGCGCGGCCGGCTGCCGGACCGGAACGCCGCTCTGCGTTCGCGCGGTAACAACACCCCCGAGCAGATCGATGATGGTGTGCTCGACCCGCTCGGCCATCGTCTCCGGCAGGGCTGACAGCTTGCCGGCGACGTTGGCGACAAAGCTGGACAGCAGCGCGCAGCTGGGGTCTTCAGCCGGCATCCGCTGACCGAGAAGCTGCTCCCGATTTCTCAGCATTCGGTTAGCTGTGACTTCGTCGATGGCCAGCACCGACATCCGGTAGGGCCCGTCAAACCGGAGCCGATAAGGTTCGGTATTGGAGCAGATCACAAAGTCGCCCGGCAGCAGGTGTGCCACCTGCCCACACTGTTCGAAGCTCGACTGTCCCGCGAGTTGAAACTTCACCAGGCAGCTGCCCTCATTGATCTGCCCAATGTGGCTTCGCAGTCGGTCAACACTCACCGCGGAGGTGGCGACGTTGGCGATGGCCAGGCGCTCGAGCTTTACCGTGTCGACGGCGCCGTAAAAAGGCTCCGGCGGGCGCTTGGGGAGCCGACATCGGGTGGGGCTGAAGAGCCGATTGACCAGACTGGAGAAGTGTTCGAAGCGTTGCCCGGGAGTGACATCCGACAGCGGAAAATTCTGATAGAGCATTTTCCAGGGCCCCGCCACGAAAAGTTAACGTGTTCACAAACTACCGCGCTTTGCTTAAGCTGGCAAATCTGTCAGCGCCTGCCATCGGCCGGCGCGGCGCGTGACAGACCTGAGCGGTTTCACCATTCGCCCGGCCGAGCAAGCTGCCACTGCCTTGAGGAGGCCCCGTCATGATCCCTTACACCACCGTTGGAACCAACGATCTGCCTGCCGCAACCGCGTTCTATGACGAGCTGCTGGGCATGCTTGGCGGCAAGCGTGCCATGGATTTTGGCCGCGGCTACGCCTGGGCTGTGGCGCCGGACCAACCGATGTTTTGCGTCATGAAGCCGTTCGACGAGCAGGCCGCGAGCGTCGGCAACGGGGTGATGGTGGCGCTTTCGGCCGGCAGCAGCGAACAGGTGGACGCGGCCTACGCCAAAGCGGTTGAGCTGGGCGCCAAAGACGAAGGCGCCCCGGGGGCGCGCGGCGACGGCTTCTATGGCGCCTATTTCCGCGACCTGGACGGCAACAAGCTTTGCGTATGCCACATTTCCATGGGCTGACGGGAACCGACGCACAGCCGGGGGGCTGAGGGAGGGAGTGATGATCAGATCGATAGCGGTGCTGCTAACCCTTGCGCTGGCGAGCGGCTGCGGAGAACCGCCGGCGGAAACCGCGGGAAGCGCTGATAACACCAGCGTCGCGACAGGCCCGGACGCGATTTACCACAACGCCCGGATCTACACGGTGGACGCCAGCGACAGCTGGCAAGAGGCGCTGGCGCTCACCGACGGCAAGATTGTGGCGTTGGGGGCCAGCGAAGAAGTCCTCAAACTGGCGGGCGCCAAGACGCAGCTGGTGGACCTGGGAGGGCAGATGATGATGCCGGGTATCCACGATACCCACATGCATCCGGCTGACGCCGGCATCTCCCGAACGTTGGAGTGCAGTTTCCTCACGACCGACCTCGCCAAGGTGCTGGACATTCTGCGTGGGTGTATCGCCGAAGCGGAGCCGGGGGAATGGATTCGGGGTGGGCAGTGGAACGAAGTGTACTTCGCTGACAATCCCAAGCTGCCGAAGACCATTCTCGATGAGATTGCGCCCGATAATCCGGTATTTCTGATGGACTGGTCGGTGCACCATGCTTGGGTGAACACGCTGGCGCTGGAAGCGTTTGCGATCGATCGGGACACGCCCGATCCATCGGGCGGCGTCATCCAGCGCGATGTGAGCAGCGGCGAGCCGACGGGCCTGCTGTTCGACAACGCGGCCTACAACAAGCGAAAGCTGCTGCCGCGCTACACCGAAGCGCAAACCGCTGCCGCGCTAAAGTGGGCGCTGGACCAGGTGGTGCCTTACGGCATCACCACGATCAAAGACGCGATAGTCACCACCGACCTGATGGCCGCTTACCAGGCCCTGGACGCGGCCGGTGAGCTGATTCCCCGAATCAAGACCAGCCTGACCTGGAAAAGTGCTTGGGCTTTGTCCCGCGACGATGAGCGGGCGTTGATGGGGGCTCGAGAGACCAACCGCACGTCGATGATCGATCCAAACTTCGCCAAGATCATGCTCGACGGCGTGCCCATGACGTATACCTCGGCACTGCTGGCGCCCTACGAGCCCAACGACGTGGTGGGTCCCGACCATAGGGGCAAACTGATGATTCCGGCGGACGAGCTGACCCGCGACGTCGTGGAACTGGACCGACAGGGCATGAGCGTAAAAATCCACGCGACCGGCGACGCAGCCGCCCGAGCGGCGCTGGATGCGTTCGAGGCAGCCAGGAAAGCCAGCGGCAATCAGGATATCATCCACGAGGTGTCCCACGCGGAAATGATTCATCCCGACGACGTTCCGCGCTTTAAGGAGCTGAACGTCGCCGCGGAGATGTGCCCCATTCTCTGGTACCCGATTCCGGGGCTGACCTGGGAAACCTGGTTCGGCAAAGATCGGGTCCCGGCGTGGCAGGTCAAGACGCTGCTGGCGGCGGGAGCATTGGTGACCTACGGCTCGGACTGGCCGGTGGTCCCCACCGCCAACCCGTGGCCCGGTATCGAGGCCATGGTCACGCGCAGTGACCCAGTCAAGAGCACCTTGGAGCCCGAATTTGCGGAGGAGGCTGTGGACCTTAAAGCGGCGGTGCGGGTGTTTACCCACAACAGCGCCATTGCCAACCGGGTCGGTGATCGGTCGGGGTCGCTGGAGGTGGGCAAAGACGCCGACTTTATTGTCTTGAACCAGAATATTTTTGAGGTGCCGATTCGGGACGTCAGCGCGACTGAGGTGGTGCTGTCCGTGATCGGCGGGGAACCGGTCTTTCAGGAGCAAGAACTATGAGTGATGACACAGCGGCCGCGCGTGCCGTGATCGAACGTTACATCGAGGGGACCCGCAGCGGAGACGTGTCGGTCCTGAAGTCGGTCTTCCATCCGGCGGCCATCATGGTGGGCTACCTGGGACCGGATCTGCTGACCGGTGGCCCTGAACCGTTCTACCAGGCGATGGAGGCGAACCCACCCTCAGCGGAGACCCGGTACGAGGCGGCCATCACCCATCTGCGCGTGGACGGCACCGTCGCCACGGCCACGCTCGAGGAAAAAGGCGTGCTGGGAATGAACTTTGTGAACCACTTCCTGCTGATCAAAGACTGTGAGGACTGGGCTATCAACGCCAAAAACTTTGTGGTCGTTTAGCGGGTATCGGGTGGTGCACTCTCATACAAATCTCATGCGCTGATCGCCATGCGTCGCCTTGGGACGCCACCCTATACTCAGCCTTTGCCGGCTTATCCGCCGGCCTGAATGAGGGAGACTGACCAAGCATGCAATCCAAGACCCGAGCAGCAGTATGGGGCGCCCTGGCGAGCGTTTCCGCCGGCGTAGCCGGCCTGGCCCAGGCCCAGGTGATTGAGGAAATCACCGTGACAGCCCAGAAGCGGGAGCAGGGCGTCAACGATATTGGTATCACCGTCAACGCCTTTACGGGGCAGCAGCTCCAGGAGCTGGGGGTGTTCAGCTCTGAGGATCTGGCGGTGTTTACGCCGGGTCTGACGGTCAACGAGACCGCCGCCACCGGCGTGCCGCTCTACAGTATCCGCGGCGTCGGCTTTCAGGACTATTCCACCGGCGCCTCCTCGACGGTCGGCCTTTACTTTGACGAAGTCGCCATCCCCTATACGGTCATGAGTCGGGGGCTACTCTTTGACGTCGAGCGCGTCGAGGTGCTCAAAGGGCCACAGGGAGACCTTTACGGCCGCAATACCACGGCCGGCCAGATCAACTTTGTCAGCCGCAAGCCCACCGAGGAGTTCGACGCCAGCGTGGTGATCAACTACGGCCGCTTCAACACGGTAGACGTAGAGGGTTTTGTCAGCGGTCCGCTGTCCGATCGGGTTCAGGGGCGGTTCGCTATGAAAACCACCCAGTCCAACGAAGGCTGGCAGCAGAGCGCAACCCGCGACGACGAGCTGGGCGAGAAGGACGTCACGGCCGTGCGCGGCATGCTGAAATTTGATCTTTCCGATTCGGCCACACTCCTCGTGAACGTGCATCACGTGGACGATCAGTCCGACAACCGTGCGAATACGGCCTACGACGGCCGGATTGTGGGCTTGGGTGAGTTCGTGAATCCCTACACGCCCCTCGATCAGTACATCCTGCCGACGGGGCAGTTTTTTGGTCAAACGCCGCCCTGGTATCGCACCGGCGACAACGAAATTGCGGACTGGACCAACAGCTACACCAGCCCGATCACCGGTCGCACCTTCGACCTACGGCCCCAGCGGGACAATCAGCTGACCGGCATTTCCGCCAAGCTCGAATGGGACATCGGCGGCATGACGCTGACCTCGATCACCGCTTACGACGATTTTGACCGGGTGGAGTCCAACGACTGGGATGGCGGCTTTTTTAACGACTCCAGCAACATCAACACCACGGATCTGCAGGTTTTCTCCCAGGAGCTGCGCCTGAGCGGCGCCACGGAAAACCTGAACTGGATTGCCGGCCTTTACTACTCCGATGACGAGGTGGATGAGTACTACCACTACTTCATGTCCGATTCGGTGTTCGGCCTGGGTTCCATCCCCTTTGGCGTGGGTTTGTTTGCGCCGACGCCGATCCGCGAGCTCGACACCATCTACGTCCAGAACACCGACTCGCAGGCCGTATTCGGGCACGTCGAGTGGCAGTTTTCGGAAAAGATGCGCTTGACGGTCGGCGCTCGCTATACCGAAGAGGACCGTGACTGGAGTGGATGCACGTTCGTCGCCGACGACGGTAGCCTGGCGGGTTTTCTGAACGCCCAGTTCGGCGCAACGTTGGGCCCCGGCGACTGCGGAACGATCGACGATGACCCCACATCACCCACGTTCATTTTTGCGCTGATCGGCACCCCGCAGGTCAACGACGCGTTCCGGGTTTACGAAGAGGCCATCAGCGTCGGTCGCTGGATGGGCAAGATCGGCCTGGACTACGCGGTCAACGAAGACGTTCTGCTCTACGCTACGCTGGCCAACGGATTCAAGTCCGGCGGCTTCAACGGCGCCAACTCCAACACGACCCAGCAGCTGCGCTCCTACCGGCCGGAAAAGCTGAACTCCTTTGAGGTTGGCCTCAAGTCGACGCTGCTGGACGGCGCCATGCAGCTCAACGCGGCGGCCTTCTACTACGACTACAAAGACAAGCAGGAGCAGGACCGAGCGGTGACCTTTGTCGGCAACATCTCCGGGTTGACCAACGTGCCGGAGTCAACGATCAAAGGCGCGGAGATCGACCTGCAGTGGGCCGCCACCGAGCAGCTGATGCTGCAGGCGACGGTAGCGCTGCTCGATACGAACGTGGACGAATGGCTGGCGGTGGATCAGGACCTCAGCGTCTGGCCCAATACGGTCTTCCGCGACGCCTCTGGCATCGAGCTGGCCATGGCGCCCGACCTGTCTTATAGCGTGCGTGCTGAGTACGTCTGGCCCATGTCCAGCGGTATGGAGGTTTTCCTCGGGGGCGACGTGAACTACACCGACGAAACCACCGGTGGTGCCCAGGTGACCGACGCCACCGACGATTTCACCATCGCCAACCTGCGGTTTGGCGTCGGGAACGCCGACGGGACCTGGCGGGCCATGCTGTGGGGCCGCAACATCACCGACGAGTACTATTTTCCGGCCGCTTACCAGGGCGGCAACGGACCTCTGGTCCGGGCCAACGGCATGCCGCGCACCTACGGCGTGTCTTTGAACTATCGCTTCTAACGCATAACGCCCGGCTAGTGGGCCGCTTGGCCATTTCAGTCTCCTCAGCGAGCGTGTCAGGCGTCGGGCCTAAGCGACTTGTCGCGGTCATAATCGATGTTATGACCGTAGCGGATCAACGCCGGAATGGCGCCTGAGACGCCCGCCCTGCGGGTCGCCACCTGGACCCGCCTGGCGGCGTTGCAAGCCTTGCCAAGGGCTACGGCCATTGGCTGCGGCTCGCGCCTTGCCAGCCAGGCCCAGGTGACGACTGAGGCGACCGAAATGGTCAAGCGGCCCACTTGGGCCGCCCTGAGGCAAACTTAGGGCGGCCCTTTTTTTAGCCCTCGTGGAAGAGGACATGCCACAGCAAGACCTAGTCTGGAAATCCGCCGTTGAGCTGGCGGGTCTCATCCGCCGGCGCGAGGTCTCGTGCACCGAGGTGGTCTCAGCCCATCTGGCGCAGCTGGATTTCTGCAACGAGCGGCTCAACGCGGTGGTGACCCGGACCGACGCGCAGGCGCTGGAGACAGCTCAAAGCCTCGACGATCGTCTGGCCCGCGGCGAGGTTCTCGGGCCGCTCGCCGGCTTGCCCGTGGCCCACAAAGATCTGGCCCTGACCAAGGGTGTACGGACGACCTTCGGCTCCAAGACCAAGGCTGACTTTGTGCCGGAGGAAAACTCCTTGCCGGTCCAGCGCATGCACGAGGCCGGCGCCATCATGCTCGGCAAAACCAATACGCCGGAATTCGGCGCCGGCTCCCAGACCTTCAACGAGGTTTTTGGCGTCACGCGCAATCCCTACAACCCCGAGCTCACGTGCGGCGGCAGCAGCGGTGGTGCGGCGGTGGCGCTGGCCGCGGGGATGGTCAGCCTGGCTGACGGCAGCGACATGGGCGGCTCGCTGCGCAACCCGGCGGCCTGGTGCAACGTTGTGGGGCTCCGCCCGACGCCGGGACGCGTCCCGAGCTGGCCGACGCAGTATCCGCTGGCGACCTTGCCGGTAGAGGGACCGATGGCGAGAACCGTTGAGGACGTGGCGCTGTTCATGAGCGCCATCGCCGGACCCGATTCGCGCTGTCCGCTGTCCCGGCGGCTGAGTGAGCAGGATTTCACCAAGGCGCTCACCCGCAGCTTCAGCGGCTGTGCGGTAGCCGTTGCCTCTGACTATGCCGGACAGCTACCTCTGGTTGAGGGGATGGCGGCCTACGTCGAACGCGGAGCTCAGGTTTTGGCCGACGCGGGCGCCGTGTTGTCTGAGGAGCTGCCGGACCTCGCCAACATCGATGAGGTGTTCAAAACGCTGCGAGCCAGCCTGTACGCGGGAATGTTGGGCCCGGCGCTGGACCAGCATCGTGCAGACTTCAAGCAGACGCTGATCTGGAATATTGAGCAGGGGCTGAAGCTCAGTCCGAAAAAAGTCGAAGACGCGCAGCTAGAGCTCGAACGGATTCGCCAACGCTTTGACCGCTTCTTTG
The DNA here is from genome assembly GCA_038747195.1 of Pseudomonadota bacterium. Taxonomy (GTDB): domain Bacteria; phylum Pseudomonadota; class Gammaproteobacteria; order Xanthomonadales; family SZUA-38; genus JANQOZ01. The sequence continues at coordinate 5,350 of JBCDKA010000077.1, read as the reverse complement.
AGCGGTTTGAGTACCTCCTGTTGCCGGTCACCCAGCTGCATCCGTTTCCGGTGGACTTGCCGTACCCCGAGTCCGTTGCCGGTGAGCCGATGCACTCCTATCTGGACTGGATGCGGTCGTGCTATTTCATCACCGTTCCCGGGCATCCCGCGGTCTCGGTACCAGTCGGCTTCACCGACGAAGGGCTGCCGGTCGGGCTGCAGATTGTGGGTCGATACGGTGATGATTTTGGCGTCCTCCAGGCAGCGTGGGCGGTGCAGCAGGCGACCGGCTGCGGCCGTCAAAGGCCGCCGGCGTGCGTTCAATGATCTTGGAGAGGCCTATGGGAAGCCTGAGCGTGAAGGGCGCAGCCGCGGTCGTGCTGCTCGTGGCGCTTGGCGGTTGTAAAACCTCCGCGCCCGAGCCGGACCGGCCTAGCAGCCAGCGCGTTTTTCATAACGGCGCCGTCTACACCGTCGACCCGTCACAACCGCAGGCGGAGGCGATGGTCATCGACGGCGAGCGGATCGTGTTTGTCGGCGACAGCAAAACGGCTCTCCAAAAGGCGGAGGCGGGCGCGGAACGCATCGACCTGGCCGGGAAGATGGTGCTGCCGGGGCTGATCGACGCGCACCTGCATCCGATCCGCGGCAGCCTGCAAACGCTCTATGCATGCAGCTTTCCCTTCAGCGCTACGCCGGAGCAGGTCCAGCAGGCGATCGCCCGCTGTGTTGTCGAGCAGCCGGAGAGCGACTGGATCATCGGCGGGCAGTGGGACAGCGCGTTTTTCGAAACCCATGAGCTCGCCTCCCCGCGGCAGCTGCTCGATGCAGTATCGGGCGACAAAGCGGTGTATCTGCGCGACGACAGCCTACACAACGGCTGGGTCAACAGCCGGGCGCTGGCGCTGGCCGGGATCGACAAAGAGACCCCGGATCCGCCGGGCGGCAGCTTTCTGCGGGAGGCGGACGGCACACCCAACGGAGTGCTGCTGGAGACCGCTGCCAAGATGATGCAGGACGTGATGCCCGAATACAGCTCCGAGCAAACCGCTCAGGCCGTTGAACACTTCATGCGGACCGCTTCCGCATTTGGGATTACCGGTATCAAGGACGCCTCGACTCATCCCTGGGAGTCGAAAGCCTGGAAGGCGATGGACACCGCTCTGGCCGACCGTGGCGGGCTGGACCTCAACGTGGCGGTCAGCCTGCGTGGTCCCGATGGTCGGCGCATCACCGGCATGAACTATCGGTTTTACGAAGCTGCCCGGGAGCGTTACGCCGGCCGGCGCGTCCACACCAATTTTGTGAAGCTGTTTCTCGACGGTGTGCCGACCCCGGCACGCACGGCGGCGATGCTCGCCCCTTACCTGGCCGACCATAAACACGGCTCAAACTTCAGCGGCGGGCCGCTGCTGATTGCCCCGCAAGCGCTGGCCCGAGACGTGATCGAGCTCGACCGGCGCGGTTTTACCGTCAAGATGCACGCCGCCGGCGACCGCTCGGTCCGCGCAGCGCTGGACGCCATCGAGGCGGCCCGCGAGGCCAACGGCGCCAGCGGGCTGCGTCACGAGCTGGCCCACGCCGGCTACATCAGCCCGCAGGACGTGCCGCGCTTTAAGACGCTGAATGCCGTGGCCGACCTGTCGCCGATCCTCTGGTATCCCTCGCCGATCATCGACGCGATTTACCAGGCGGTGGGTGAAGAGCGGGGCCAGTACTACTTTCCGGTGCGCGACCTGATCGACAGCGGCGCCGGGCTGCTGGCGGGCTCCGACTGGCCGGCGGTCGCGAAAAGTGCCGACCCGTGGATTGGCATCGAGTCGCTGGTGACACGAAGCGATCCCCTGGCCGACTCACCGGCCCAGCTATGGCCGGAGCAGGCGATTACCGTGGAAGAGGCCATTCGGATCTATACCATCGAAGGTGCGCGGGCACTGCGTCTAGAGGGCGAGACGGGTTCGCTGGTGATGGGCAAATCGGCCGACTTTCTCATCCTGGATGACAACCTGCTGGAAATACCGGCCGAGGACATCAGCGGTGTTCGACCGCGCGAAACCTGGTTTGCCGGTCGCCGGGTTTATCCGCGGGAGGACTAGCTCGCTAAGCTCCGGCCTCAAACAGGCCGCGATATTGATCTCGCAGCTGGTTTTTCTGGACCTTGCCCATCGTATTGCGCGGCAGCTCACCCAGGGTGGTGATGCGCTTTGGGACCTTAAACGCGGCGATAAGCGGTTTCAGCGCGTCGCGCAGCACCTCTTCATCGAGCGTGGCACCTTCCTGCGGGACAATCACCGCCACCACAGCCTCACCAAAGTCCGGGTGAGGCACGCCGATCACCGCCGATTCGGCAACGCCCTCGAGGCCATCCAGCAGGAGCTCAACCTCCCGGGGGTAGACGTTTAGACCGCCGCTGATCACCATGTCTTTGGCTCGACCGACGATGGCCAGATAACCGTCGTTGTCCCACTCGCCGTTGTCGCCGGTGCGGAAGAAGCCGTCGCCGGTAAAGTCCTCGCGGGTTTTGTCGGGCATTCGCCAGTAGCCCCTAAAGACGTTCGGACCGCGGACCTCAATCTGCCCGGTCTCACCCGGACCTAGCGAGTGGCCGGCGTCATCAACGACACGCAGCTCAACACCGGGAAGGGGCACTCCCACGGTGCCGGCTTTGCGGTCACCGTCCAGCGGGCTCGACGTGTTGATGACCGTTTCCGTCAGACCGTAGCGTTCGACGATGCGGTGACCCGTCTGCGCTTCGAACGCCTCAAAGGTCTCGGCCAGCAGCGGCGCTGAACCGGAGATATACAGCCGACGATCGGCGCTGACTTCGCGAGTGAACCGCGGGCTTGCCAACAGCCGGGTGTAGTAGGTCGGCACGCCCATCATCACGCTGCAGTCGGGCAGGGCGTCGATCACGGCGTCGACCGAGAATCCGGCCTGCCACCGCATGCTGGCGCCGCTGAGCAGCGCGCAGCCGACGGCGACAAACAGACCGTGCACGTGAAAGATCGGCAGCGCGTGCAGCAGAACGTCCCGCTCGCTGAACTGCCACCAGTCGGTGAGGACCTGGGCGTTGCTGAGCAGATTGCCGTGGCTGAGGCCGATCCCTTTGGGCTGTCCGGTGGTGCCGGACGAGTACAGCAACGCCGCGCTGTCGTCAGCATTGCAGGACACGTTGCGGAAGGTGTCCGCATGATCAGCCGCTGCGTCAGACAGCGTTCCGAGGCCGCTACGATCGAGGGTGAGCACCGCCTGCGGGCTGCCGGGCAGGCCACAAAACAGGTCCAGGCTGGCCGGGTCGGTCACAATCACCTTCGGCTCAGCGTTGCCGACAAAATACGCGAGCTCCGCCGGCTGGTAGCCGGTGTTGAGCGGATGGAATACGGCACCGGCCCGTAGGCAGGCCAGATAGAGACACAGAGCCTCGGGCGACTTATGGACCTGTGCCGTGACCCGGTCTCCCTTGACGACGCCCAACCTCGTTAGCGCACCGGCAATGCGGGCAGAATGCTGATCCAACTCGGCAAAGCTCAGTCGCGTGCCGCTGTCAGTGATCACCGCATCTTTGTCACCCCAGCGGTCAAAGCGCTCGGCAAACGCCGCAAACAGGTTTCCTGACATCCGCTTAGCCGGCGTAGACGGGTGGCCGACGCCGCTCGAACGGTAGCGCCTGCTCGAGCTGGGCGCTAACCGCCAGGATCCGCGCGTCGTGACCCAGGCCGGCGCTGATCATCGCGGCCACGGGCAGGCCGTCTTTGGACAGGCCTACCGGCAAGGATGCGGCGGGCACGCCGGTGAGATTCTGCAGGGGCGTATACGCCGAGTAGGTGCGAAAACGGTCGACGAACTGCTGGTGGTTGTCTTCCGGCTGCTCGTTGATGACGCCCAGCTTTGGTGGCGGCGTCACCGTGACCGGGCTCAGCATCAGGTCGTATCGCTCAAAAAACCCGGCGAGGCTTCGGGTCACGGACTGAACGTGCTCCCAGGCGGCGACGTACTCGGTGGCGCTGGTCGCCGCGCCCACCTCGACAAATTCGAGCGACAGCCGCTCCAGGGTGCTGGCGTCCAGCGGCCGGCCAATGGCGCTGGCAAGACTCTGCATACCCTGAGAAAACTCGGCCAGGATCATCGTGTTTTGCGCCTGGTTCAGACGGTCAAAATCCACGCCCGGTGCGGCCTCTTCGACCCGATGGCCCAGTTCTTCAAGCTTCTTGGCTACCTTGTCGATCGCCGCCGCCACGTCGGGATGAAGTCTTAGGTTCGGCTCATCGGTCACCAGCGCCACGCGCAGGGGTTCGGGCGCTTGACTCACGGCCAATCGATAGCCCCCGACGGGCTCCGGTGACACAAACGGCAGGCCGGGCGCGTAGCCGGCGGTGACGTCAAGCGCCGCCGCGCTGTCGCGCACCGACCGCGATATCACGTGAGACACGGACATCATGCTGGGCCCGACGGCGCGCGGCGTCAGCGCGCGGGTCGGCTTCAGGCCAAACAGACCGCAGGCGGCTGCGGGGACCCGGATCGATCCGCCGCCGTCAGTGGCGTTGGCCATCGGGACAATTCCGGCCGCCACCGCGGCCGCGGCGCCGCCGCTGGAGCCGGCCGTGCTGTGTTCCAGATTCCAGGGGTTGCGGCAGGCGCCAAACAGGTAGGGCTCGGTGGTCAGCGCCATGCCAAACTCCGGCGTGTTGGTCTTGCCAAAGATCACCAGGCCGGCCTGCTTATAACGCTGCGTCAGGACATCGTCCTGCGGCGCCTCGATGCCCTTGAGCAGCCGCGAACCGCCGGTGGTCACCGTACCGGCGAGTCGAGCGCCGAGGTCTTTGAGCAGAAACGGGATGCCGCGTAAGGGGCCTTTAGGCAAAGGCTGTGCCCTGACGTATGCCCGCGCCAGCTCGAAGTGTTTTGAGGTGACCGCGTTGATCTTTGGATTGACCCGCTCGGTCCTGGCGATGGCTTCCTCGAGGAGTTCCGCGGGCGACACGTCGCCCGCACGAACGTGTTCGGCCAGCGTCAGGGCGTCCGCTTCGCTGTAGAGCTGGGTGAGGTCGGACTTCGGCATGGCGGCGCGTGCGGCCGCCAGCCCGCCGGCAGCGGCCAGCGTGCCGAGCGTAAAGTCTCGACGCGACATCGTTTTGTTCATGATTACCCCTGCCCGGCCGATCGACATCCGATTATAAAACATCGGCTTTTGGTAGAATGACGCGATAATTTGGCCGCCTTGTTTGCCTTCACGCACACCATACCGGCGGCATGTCAGCTTTACGCCGCTGGCGTGCGAGAGGCCGCTAAGGCCACAAATCGCGGGGACTTTTGGGACACGCCACCCCGCTAACGACCGAGCAAGATACGAAAATGAAAAGAAAATGGCT
>JBCDKA010000076.1:0-18245 GCA_038747195.1 Pseudomonadota bacterium | reverse complement strand
TCGCTTGTAGGCCGCGCGAAAGGCCGGCTTGCTCGCCGCTGTTTCGATACGCGCGTTGATCATCCGGCTGCCGATCTTGCGATCTTTCGCCCAAAAGGGCACCAAGCCCCAGTGGGCGTCGATCAGCTTTTTGCCGTCCTCAGGGTCACCGACAACCACCGGACACAGGTGGGTCGGCGCAACGTTGTAGCTGCTGGCCAGATCGATGGAGGTTTTGACCATAAACTGCTCGGCGAGCGTTTCGGGCAACGTGTTGATGAAGTAGCGACCGCACATTCGGTTATTGTGCCTGAAGGCGGAAACCAACGCTCTGGTCAAATGCATTTGCGGCCTGCATACTGCGCGGCCAAAATCCTCCAGCCAACGCGGGCGGCATTTCGCAACCGATGAGCAGCAAACCCAAAAAGGTCGGAATCACCGACCGTCACGTTCTTTATCAACAGGCGGTGCAGGACGTCGAGTCGGAAATCGACTTTGTCGAGGACACCTTCCGTGAGCTTCGGGGTCGACCGGCCCGGTCGCTTCGGGAAGACTTTTGCGGCACCGCCAACACGGCCACGGAGTGGGTAAAACGTTCCGGTAAGAACACCGCCCTGGCGGTGGACCTCGACACGGAGGTGCTGGACTGGGGTCGGAAACACAATCGAGGCGTTCTGAAATCCAGCCAGCAGCAGCGGCTTAAGCTGCGAGAGGGTGACGTCCGCGACGGCAGTGATCCAGTGGACGCTGTACTGGCCATGAACTTCAGCTACTTTCTGTTTCTCGAACGCGACGAAATGCGGCGCTATTTTGAAACCGTGAGAGCGTCACTGGTCGACGACGGCGTGTTTTTTATGGATGCCTACGGCGGCTACGACGCACCGCGCGAGATTGTGGAGCCGCGCGACTGCGGGGACTTCACCTACATCTGGGAGCAGGCTTCCTTCAACCCCATCAACTCGCAGATGCAGTGCTACATTCATTTTGAGCTGGCTGACGGGACGCGCCTGGATCGGGCCTTTACCTACTACTGGCGTCTCTGGACGCTGCCGGAGCTTCGCGAGCTGCTCAGCGAGGCGGGCTTCAGCCGTACCCGCGTGTACTGGGAAGGCACCGACAAAAAGACCAACGAAGGCAATGGGATCTTCGAAGAAACCGAGCAGGGCGACGCTGACCCGGGCTGGATCTGCTACCTGACCGCAGAAATCTGAACGGCCTCAGGCGTAGTAGCGGAGACTGTCGACGCCGCTCAGCGCCTCCAGGTCACGGTTGATGACCGCCTGAGCCAGCCAGCCAGCCGCCGTTTGCAGCACGTCGATGACCTCACCGGCGCGGGCGCCGTCGGACGACGACAGCTCCTGCCCAACGGTCAACCGTTCGGTGCTCTGAAGAAGCGCCAGCGTTCGCTTGACCCGACCCAGGTGTCGCGCCCGGGCCACAATTTCCTGCCCTGGGTAACAGCCCTTTCTGAAGCTGACGCCGCCCATCGTGTCGAGACCGAGCATGGCCGGGATGAAGCGGTCGTGGAGCGCGCCATCGACGCTCACCACACCCGCCTGAAAATCGGCTTGACGCCAGGCCGCCACGTCCGAATTCTCTGCGGGCTCAGCGCTCACGCCTATTTGCCGCCCGTCGGGGAGATTAAAAAAATTTTCGCTGCTGCCGCTTAGCCGGTCGAAGCCGCCAGCGGGCTCGGCAGCGTCCCCGTCTCTTGGTTTCGCGGCGCCGAGGCCCACGGCAAACAGTCCGCTTTCGCCCAGCTCAACCTTCGCCCGCAGGATGTACCGGCTGAGATGGGTCACGGTGGGTTCAGCCACCTCGGGATGGACAAGCATCAGCCAGTTGCCTTCGTGCGGCAGAAGGTAGCCCGCGGCCTGAACCTTGCCCTTGGGATTGAGCAGCGCACCAAAACATCCCTCGTCGGGGCTGAGGCTGTTCAGATCACAGGTGAGCTGAGCCTGAAGAAAGTCCTTGGCGTCAGCGCCAGCTACGACAATGACGCGGTATTCGCTTAGCAGACTGACCAGCTCCATCACACACCCAGGACAAGTGAAACGCGTACAATACGGCCATGAGCGAACAAAATTCAACGGCAAACAGCCACGCCAGAAAAACGTCAAACGATGCGGCCGTCAGCACCACGCCTGCCGGCCCCGAAGACACGTCAGCAGCGCCTGCCAGGCCAAAGGAAATTGGAGGCCCGAAAGGCCCGGAACCCACCCGTTACGGGGACTGGGAGAAAAACGGTCGCTGCACAGATTTCTGATCGATGACCACCGATTCCGAAGCCTCTCCGCCCATCAGCCAGCTGCGCTGGCGCTGCCGGCGGGGCATGCTCGAACTGGACGTGATGCTCACCCGGTTTCTCGAGCAACACTACGGGGCGGCCACCCCTGCCGAGCAGCAGACGTTTGTCGAACTGCTGGCGTGTGAAGACGATCAGCTTTGGGACTGGCTGAGTGGGCGGACTATGCCGGACGACACCGAATGGAAGCAGCTCGTTGAGCAAATTCGACGGCCCGCTGCACATTGACCTTGCGGCGCGGGCCAGCGACTACCTGGTGCTTTCACTCTTTTCGAGCCTGACGATCCTGGCGTGCTTCTGGGGTGATCCAGCCCTCGCCGCGGCGGCGGTGCCGCCACTTGTAGCGCTTTTGCTGGTTTGCTGGACGCGCTTGCGAGAACCGCGATGGTACGCGCTCCGGCGCCGATCAGACGGCGGCTGGCAGGCGCTCTATCTCGACGGGCGGTGGGAATCCGTTGACGTTCAAAGCAACTTTCGGTCCGCCGCAGTGGTCCTAATGACTATCAGATGTCGCCTCGGACGCCACTCGCGTGCAATATGGCGCCACCATCAGCCCGACGAATTCCGCCGCATGCTGGGCCGGATCGACGAGGGCAGGGAAGCTTAGGGCTTATTGACGCTCATGTATCGACCGCTCCAGTTTTACATCGGCCTACGCTACACGCGGGCTAAACGGCGCAATCACTTCATCTCTTTTATCAGTCTGATTTCCATGCTGGGAATCGCACTGGGCGTCACGGTGCTCATCACCGTAATTTCGGTCATGAACGGTTTCGAAAAGGAGCTCCGTGAACGGATTCTCGGCATGCTGTCGCACGCCACCATCACCAGTATCGAAGGCAACATGACTCAATGGCGGCAGGCGATGGCGGACGCCGGCGAACATCCCTCGGTGATCGGGGCTGCGCCGTTCATCGAGCGAGAGACGCTTATAAAGGGCTATCGCATTAGCGGCGCCCTGGTTCGGGGCATTGACCCGGCGCTGGAAAGTGACGTTTCGGAGGTGGCCTCCAACGTGATTGTCGGGGAGCTGGCCGACCTTAAGGCCGGTGATTTTGGCATTATGCTCGGCGTGCATTTGGCAACAGCTCTGGGCGTGGAGCCCGGCGACCAGCTCACCGTTTTTGCCCCCCAACTCCGCGCGACGCCTGCCGGCGTGCTGCCCCAGGTCAAGCGCTTTACCGTTGTGGGGCTGTTTGAGGTCGGTATGCATGAGTTCGACCGCGGCACAGCTCTGGTCCACCTGGATGACGCGGCCCGGCTGTTTCGGGTCAGCAGCGGTGCGTCAGGCATCCGGCTTAGGGTCAAAGACATGTTTCGAGCCTGGGAGGTTGCGCGCGACCTCCAGTCGGATCTATCCGGCATCTACTACGTGCGTGACTGGACCCAGCAGCATGCCAACCTGTTCCGCGCCGTACAGATGGAAAAAACGGTGATGTTTGTGATCCTGTCGCTCATCGTGGCGGTGGCGGCATTTAACATCATCTCAACGCTGGTGATGGTGGTGACCGACAAACAGGCGGATATCGCTATCCTGCGAACGCTAGGCGCAACCCCCGGCACAATCATGGGGGTGTTCGTTGTGCTTGGCTCCTTCATCGGCGTCTTCGGCACCGTGCTGGGCCTGATCGGTGGCGTGGCGCTTGCGAGCAACGTCGAGACGATTGTCCCCGCGCTGGAAGAGCTGTTTCGCGTGCAGTTTATGTCCTCGGACATCTATTACATCAGCGATCTGCCGTCGGATATGCAGACACGCGACGTCGTGAAGATCGGCATGCTCAGCCTGCTGTTGACGATTCTGTCGACCATTTATCCCGCCTGGCGCGCCTCTCGAACCCAACCAGCGGAGGCCCTGCGCTATGAGTAACCCGGTGGTGCAGTGCGAAAGCGTGGTTAAGTCGTATCACGATGCGAGCGCGGAGGTGCAGGTGCTCAGCGGCGTAGACTTGACCGTCCAGCCGGGCGAGCGCGTGGCGGTGGTAGGGGCGTCCGGGGCCGGTAAGTCGACGCTTCTGCACGTGCTGGGCGGGCTTGATCGGATCACCAGCGGCACGGTATCGATCGCCGGCAACTCGCTGAGCGGGCTCAGTCAACGAGCCCTGAGTCGGCTGCGCAACAAACATCTCGGGTTTGTCTATCAGTTTCATCACCTGCTGCCGGAGTTCAGCGCGCTGGAGAATGTGGCCATGCCGCTGCTGATTGCGGGCGTTAGCCGCGGCGAGGCGGTGACGCGTTCGCGTGAGCTCCTCGAACGGGTTGGCCTTGAGCACCGTCTCAGCCACAAGCCGGGGCAGCTTTCCGGCGGCGAAAGGCAGCGCGCGGCCGTCGCCCGGGCATTGGTCACTCGCCCGGCCTGCGTTCTGGCGGACGAACCCACCGGCAACCTCGACGAGGAAAACGCCAGGCAAATCTTTTCTCTGATGCTCGAACTGAACGCCGATCTCGGAACCAGCCTGATCATTGTGACCCACGATCGTCAGCTGGCTGGCCGGCTGGATACGGTCCTGCTGCTCTCCGGCGGTCAGCTTAAGCCCCTCTAGGAACCCGCGTCTAACTCGAGCAACCGAACCGTAGGGCGACGCGCCCTGCGTCATTGCGGTAAGTCGATCGGCGCACCTACAGAAAGTCGCGCCGCCCGACGGCTGTAGTCTCGCCACCGCCGCTTATCCTTAATGGATACCAGGCGGCCGAGTAGCAATGACTGGCGCAATGCTGGCATTTTGTGTGGCGTTACTGAGCGCCATGACGCTGTCGATCACCCTGTGGCAGGTGCCCCTCGTGGGGATCGTGCTGTTGCCTTGGCTGGCGGCACGCGCGCCGCGGTCTCTAACGGTTGCCGCCGCGGCCGGCTGTCTGGGGTTGATCGTTTGGCAAGGAGCACTGGATCGATTTCGCCATGGGCAGGCGGCCTGGCTGACGACGGACGAGCCCCAGGTGGTGCTGGGGAGCATCGCCAGTCTGCCGGCGTGTGACGGCGAGCGCTGTCGGTTTCTGCTTCGTGCTGAGAGTCCGCGGAAAGGGCTGCTTTCGATCAGCTGGCGATCGGCGCCGAAGGCACTTGAGGGCGGGCAGCGCTGTACGCTGCTGGTGAAGCTGCGGCCGCACTGGAGTTTGCTGAACCCCGCCGGCTTTGACCGAGAGAGCTGGGCCTTCAGTCAGTCGCTGCTGGCGGCAGGTCAGGTGCAAGCCGGCGGTTGTCGGCGAGGTTATGACACCTCGGCGAGATTGCTGTCGCTGCGTGACGGGCTGTCCAGCCGGCTGTCACGAGCCGTGGATGGGCCCGCGGCGGCGCTGATTCCCGCGCTGGTCACCGGCGACCGCCGGGCGTTGGGGACTGAACACTGGCGGATTCTTTCCGGGACAGGCACGGCGCACCTGATGGCCATCTCCGGGCTGCACGTTGCATTGGTTGCGGGCTCGGGCCTCCTGCTGGCCCGTGTGCTGCTGGCCAGCGGCTGTTTCAGGATTCCGCGGTCGGTTTTTGGGGCCGGCCTCGGCATGCTGCTGGCTCTAGGCTATGCAACCTTGGCGGGCTGGTCTGTCTCCACCCAAAGGGCAAGCCTGATGCTGCTGGCGCCACTCGGAGCGTGTCTTCTGCGCCGGCCCTGGCAGCCCACGGTGGGGCTGCTTTGGGCCCTGACGGTCATTCTGCTCATCCGACCCGAAACTGCCGCCAGCCGGGGCCTGTGGATGTCTTTTGTCGCGGCCGCGGTCCTGCTCGCGGGTTTTTTCGGACGCACTCAGCGCCAGGCGAAAGCCAGCCAGCTAGTCCTGGTCCAGGGAATGCTGCTCGTGGGTCTTTGGCCGCTTCAACAAATCCTCGGGCTGCCTTTTTCCGTGGGTTTCCTGCTCATCAACCTGGTGGCGGTGCCGTGGGTTTCCCTGCTGATCTTGCCGGCCACCCTGGTTGGCAGCGTGCTCCATGAGCTGGGCGTGTCCTGGGTGCTAACCTTCGCCGGGTGGCAGCTCAATCTGCTGTGGCACTGGCTGGCATGGGTGGAAACCTGGGTGCAGGCGACGCCGCTCGGCGCTGGCCCCATCCCGCCGCTGCTCGCCAGCCTGCTGGCCGTGGGTTTTCTGCTACCCAAAACCTTGCCAGGTTGGTGGATGCTGCCGCCGGCGCTGTTGCTGCTCTGGCTGTCCCGCGGCGAGCCGGAGTTTGTCGAGCCGGAGCTGCAGGTGTTTGACGCGGGGCAGGGGACGGCCGCGTTCTTCGGCCACCGAGACAAGACAACGTTGATCGACACGGGACCCGGAGCCAGCGATGGATGGAACGCCGGCACGGCGGTCATCGCCCCGAGCCTCCAGCACCGGGGTGTCACCCACCTCAACCAGGTGATCATCAGCCATGGTGACGCTGACCACGCCGGCGGCTTGCACGGGCTGCAGACGAGCCCCATCCGGATCGATTCGCTCATCGGCGTCAGCCCCGATCGACGTTGGACGCCCTGTCTGGACGGGCAAAGCTGGCGCTGGCCAGACCTGGAGCTTCGCACTTGGCACCCGGGTCCGTGGCTGCCGTACCTGGGCAACGACAGTTCGTGTGTGGTGACGCTCCGGCGGGGCGGCCGGCAAATCGTGTTTCCGGGAGACGTCAGCGAACTCATTGAGCACCGCGTGCTGCGGCGCTGGACGGGTGACTCACATGTCACCGATCTATTGCTACTGGGCCACCATGGTAGCCGCACGTCCAGCGCGGATGACTGGCTGCGAACGTTGAGGCCGAGCCTCACGGTCGCCACCAGTGGCCATCACAATCGCTTTGACATGCCGCACCCTTCGGTTCGACGGCGCCTTGAGCGCCACCACATTCCGCTCCTCGTGACCGCTGAGTGCGGTCACCTGCAATTTCGCTGGGGTAGCGACGGCCTCAACGTGGTCTCCGCCGCGCGCCTCAAGTCCCACCATGCGTGGCACTGGCCGGGGCTTTGCCCCGAGCCCGGGTCGCCCTGAGTGACGTGGCCCAGGGGCCTTTCTGGCGGCCGGCGTTTAGCCAACTACGGCGCAGACGTCCAGGCAAAACTTGCGTATCATGCCCACCGTCGAAAATGCCCTGACCGAGGTTCATATCACGTGCTGGAAATTATTCGCCAGGGAGGCTGGCTGATGCTGCCCATCCTCGCTTGCTCGGCCATAGCCATGGGTATCGTGCTCGAGCGATTTTGGACGCTGCGTCGCAAGGTGGTGAATCCGCCGGATCTGGGTCAGCAGGTCCAAAGCTGGGCCCTGAGCCGCAAGCTGGAAAACAGCCACGTCGAGGCGCTGGCGGAGAATTCTGCGCTGGGACGCGTCCTGGCGGCTGCGCTTCGCAACCGCAGCCGGACCCGCGACATCGTCAAAGAGGCCGTGGAAGACACCGGACGGCACGTTGTGCACGATCTGGAGCGGTATCTGAACACCCTCGGCACCATCGCGGGCATCACGCCGCTAATGGGCCTGCTGGGCACCGTCATCGGCATGATCAAGGTTTTTTCGTCGATCCTCGTGCACGGCGTCGGCGACGCCAATCAGCTGGCCGGCGGCATCTCCCAGGCGCTGGTCACCACGGCGGCGGGCCTGTTCGTGGCCATCCCGGCGTTCTTGTTTTACCGCTTCTTTAAGGGCCGGGTTGAGGCGCTGGTGGTCGACATGGAAGAGCAGGCTCTTTCGTTGATCGACACCATCGATCTGGGGCACCAACGCCGCACCGCCACCCGTCCGCGGTCGGATTAGCCGTGCAAATCCAGAAGAAGGAAAAGGAAGAGCCCGGGATCGATCTAGCCCCGCTGATCGACGTTGTCTTTCTGCTCCTCATTTTTTTTATGGTGACCACCACGTTCGAGCGACAGGCGCGGCTGCGGATTGAACTGCCGCAGGCGTCCGAAGAGGCCGTCACTATCGAGCAGGAGCGACTTGAGATCGCGATCTCCCGGGAGGGACGATACTTCATCAACAATAACGAAGTGATCAATCAGGGCAGCGACACGCTCAAAGCGGCCATCGCCCGGATTGCGGGAGACGACCTGGAGCAGCCGGTGACGATCCGGGCCGACGCCAACACGCCCTATCAGTCGGTGGTGACCGCCATGGACGCGGTCAACCAGCTGGGCTTCGTTAACCTTTCCATCGCCACCACGCCCGAAGCTGGATGATCGCCGCAGCGGCGCCTCGTGGCGCTGCGGGGTTATGATGCGCTGATGGTGGAATCTAGCAGGGGCACCTGGCCCATCTACCGTCGGCTGCTGGGCTACACCCGCAGCTACCTGCCGCTGTTGGGGGTGGCCGTGGTTGCCATGGCGCTCGACGCGCTTTGCACCGGCGGTTTTGCGGCATTGACCCGACCGCTGCTCGATGAGGCGCTGCTCGGGCGAGACTTCCACATGATCGCTCGCATGCCGATCTGGATTGTCGCCATTTTTCTCGGGCGCGGGCTGGGCAGTTTTCTCGCCGATTACTGCATGGCCGCAACCGGTCGTTCAGTCATCCGGGATCTGCGGCAGCAAGTTTTCGAAAAATACCTGACCTTGCCCACGAGCTATTTTGACCGGACCTCGCACGGCCAGATGATCTCGCGGCTGACGTTCAACGTGGAGCAGGTAGCCGAAGCGACCACCAGCGCCATTACAATCGTCGTTCGAGACACGCTCTACGTCATCGCATTTTTGCTTGTGATGCTCAGCCAGAGCGTCAAGCTGACGCTGTTTACCCTGGTGATTGCCCCACTGATCGCCGGGGTGATCGCCGTGGTCAGCCGCCGGTTCCGTCGGCTGAGCAAAAATATCCAGGACACGATGGGGGACGTCACCCAGCGGACGTCGGAGGTGGTGAGCGGCCACAAGGTCGTGAAGATGTACTCGGGACAGCAGGTGGAGGCGGAGCGCTTCGGCCGAGTCAACGCGAACAATCGACGCCAACATCTGAAGCTGGTTGCCACCAAGTCTGGGAGCACCTCCATCGTGCAGCTGCTGGCGGGCTTCACGCTGGCGGTGATTGTGTACCTGGCCACGCGGGAGAGCATGCTGGATGACATTACGCCGGGTGCCTTCACAGCCTTTATGACCGCGATGCTGGCGATTCTTCCCAGCCTTAAGAAACTGACCAATGTCCACGTCTTGATTCAACGGGGCGTTGCGGCGGCGGATACGCTGTTTGAGCTGCTCGACGGTCCCCAGGAAGAGCTGAGCAAGGGGCGGGCATTAGATCAGGTGACCGGACGAATCGCGTTCCACGACGTGTCGCTCAACTACAACGGCGGCGAGTCGGTGCTCAACGGCATCACCTTTGAGGCCGAACCGGGCACCGTGACCGCACTGGTGGGTCGTTCGGGCAGCGGGAAGACCAGTCTGGTTAGCCTGATTCCACGGTTTTACGAACGCAGCGCCGGCGACATCACGCTCGATGGCGTCGATATCGAGGATATCCAGCTGCAGTCGCTGCGGCAGAAAATTGCGCTGGTGAGTCAGGACATTGTGCTGTTCGACGACACCATTGCCGCGAATATCGCCTACGCAAATCCGGCGTTTAAGGGAGAAAGCGGCGCCGACCTCACGCAGGCGATCGAAGCCGCGGCGGAGCAGGCAAACGCCATGGAGTTTATCCGTCAGCTCCCCGAACAGCTCAATACGCGCCTGGGCGAGGACGGCATCCAGCTGTCGGGTGGCCAGCGCCAGCGGCTGGCTATCGCCCGAGCCATCCTGAAGGACGCCCCAATCCTGATCCTAGACGAGGCCACCTCAGCGCTCGACACCGAGTCGGAACGCCTGATTCAAGCGGCGCTGGAAGACATCATGCGCAGCCGAACAACGCTGGTGATCGCGCACCGCCTGTCCACCGTTGAAAACGCCGATCAGGTGCTGGTGCTGGACCAGGGCCACATCATCGAACGGGGCAGCCACACAACGCTGTTGGCCCAGGGGGGACAATACACCGAGCTGCACCGGCTGCAGTTCGTCGACGGCCCTCGTCGGTGAGAGAGCCGGAGTCAATCTGGTACGGCGGCGCCTCGGTGCCGCTTCACCTCAAGCTGCTTGAGGCGGTCTATCGCCCCGTCGCCGCCCTGCATCAACGCTGGCGGCGATCACGGGCCCGACATCCGGGGGCGCCGGTCATTGTTATTGGCAACCTGACGGTTGGCGGCAGCGGCAAAACGCCGCTGCTGATCCACCTGGCAAAACAGCTCAGCGCCCGCTATCGCGTGGGTGTGGTGAGCCGCGGCTACGGGTCGACCGCCGGAGCCGGGCCGCGGCTTGTGAGTGTCGAGGACAGCCCGTCCAGCGTCGGCGACGAGCCGCTGCTGATCGCCCGGGAGACGTCGGCTCCCGTGATGGTTGGGAGCAACCGGGTGGGCGCGGCCTGCAGACTGGTGGACGAGCATGGCGTGGAGATCCTGCTCAGTGATGACGGTCTCCAGCACGGCCAGCTAGCGCGCGATCTTGAAATCGTTGTGGTGGATGAAGCCCGTGGCTTCGGCAACCGTCGCCAGCTCCCAGCCGGACCGCTGCGCGAGCCACTGTCCCGCCTGGAGACGGTAGACTTCGTGATCCATAACGGCAGCGCTGAGAGCATGATGCTGACCCTGGCCAACGCGGTAAACCTTCAGAGCGGCGAAAGCCGACCGCTCGACGCATTTGTCGGAAAAGCCGTACACGCCGTAGCCGGCATCGGGCATCCAGGCCGTTTTTTCGCATCGCTCAAAAAGCTTGGCATCGAGGCCCAGCAGCATCCGTTTCCTGACCACCACCCCTTCAGCGACGACGAACTGGCCGCATTTGGCAGCGAGACGATCCTTACCACCAGCAAAGACGCGGTGAAGCTTCGCGGCCGGGGCTTGGCAGATTGCTGGGAGGTGCCGGTCACGGTCGCTTTGGATGAGACGCTCGAGAGAGAGCTGCTGACCCGGATCGACAAGCTGATGGCAGAGTCATGAACACCGGATCGACCCCCAGCTACGTCATCGTCATTCCCGCCCGGCTGGGCTCTACGCGGCTGGCCGAAAAGATTTTGCTGGAGGCGGCGGGGGACCCGCTGGTGATTCACACCTGGCGGACCGCTCAGCGAAGCCAGGCGAGCCGGGTGGTTATCGCCGCAGACGACCCGAAGACCGTGGCAACCGTCGAGGCCCGAGGCGCCGAGGTGATCCTCACCGGTGAAGCGGCGAGCGGTACGGACCGAATTGCGGCCTGTGTCCGGGCGCTCGGCCTGCCGGGTGAAACGATTGTGGTCAACCTGCAGGCTGACGAGCCGCAGATGCCGGTCAGCGTGCTCGATCAGCTTGCCACAGCGCTGGCGGCAGATCCCGGCGCTGCACTGGCAACGGCCTGCTGTCCGATCGAAGACGGCGCGGAGCTGTTCAACCCAAACGCCGTTAAGGTGGTCCTGGATGCGCGCGACCGAGCGCTGTATTTCTCTCGGGCGCCGCTGCCCTATGAGCGCGACCGCTTTGATCAGGATCCACCGAAGCCGGCGGCCATTGCCCACTTTCGGCATCTTGGCGTCTACGCCTATCGAGTCGACTTTCTGCGGGCTTTTTCCGGGCTAGAACCTTCCTCCGCTGAGCGGGCGGAGTCGCTCGAGCAGCTCCGAGCCCTGCATCACGGGCACCCGATTACGGTGGTAAGACTCCCGCAGGCGACGCCTCCGGGCATCGACACACCTAAGGATTGGGAAAGATTTTCCCAATATATCAATTCGTTGTGACACAATATTGAACCATGATGAGAACTGGGCGCAGCACTCGATGAACAGCTCGGACACGCCTTACCGCATCCTGATGGTGTGTATGGGGAACATTTGTCGTTCGCCAACCGCTGAAGGCATTGCTCGCAAGCGGCTGGACGAGCGGGGGTTCGATCGAGGCGTCGAGGTAGACTCAGCCGGGACCCACGCCTATCACGTGGGCCACGCGCCGGATCCACGCTCCCAGGAGGCGGCCCTCGCGCGAGGGATAGCCATTGGCGACCAGCGCGCCCGGAAGGTCAGTGCGGACGACTTCAACGCCTTTGACCTGATCCTGGCGATGGATGAATCCAACCTCCAGGACCTCAAGGCGATCGCCCCGGCGGACGGCACCGCTCGGATCGAAAAGATCATGGACTATTCCAATCTGGGGATCACCAGCGACGTGCCCGATCCGTACTATGGCGGCAGCCATGGGTTTGAACAGGTTTTGAAGTTGCTGGACAATGCCGTCGACGGGCTGCTGGACTCCCTGGCGCCGGAATTGGAGGCCCGACTAGGAGCGTCTCGTGACGGATCACCCCCGAGTTCCTGAATTCCCCGAATCACTCCAGTGGGTGAATTCGGACATGTCCCCGACGCTCGAGGGCTATCGGGGCAAGGTTGTGGTTGTCTATTTCTGGACCCCCTCAAACCTCAACAGCCAAGCGCTGCTGCCCGGGATTAAGGCCCTGGAAAACAAATACGACAACGGCGTGGCGGTTGTCGGAATCGTTTGTCCCAAATTCTCGCGAGAAACAACGCTGGGCCCGGTGCTCAAAGCCGTCAATCGGCACCATCTGCGCCACCCGGTGGCGCTGGATGCTGACTACTACATGTGGCAGCAGTACGGCGTCCAGGCGTGGCCTTCAGCGGCCGTCATCGATGCCAATGGTCACCTGCGCCGCGTCACCCAGGGAGATGACGCCGGGGAGGCCATCGACGAGGCGGTTGGCGCCTTGCTGGACGAGGCAGCGGCTCAGGAAATCCGCGACTATGGTCAGGTGGTCCACGCGCGCAAAGCCGAGCCGGGTGGGATCCTGCAGTTTCCGACCGCCATTCTCCCGGCCCGAGGCCACATCTATATCAGCGACAGCGGCAACAACCGCGTCCTGGAGGTCGGCGATACGGGCCGCATCCTGCGCATCTTCGGTTCCGGTAATCCAGGCTTCTGGGATGGGGCGCTGCAAAACTCCGGTTTCAACTTCCCGATGGGGCTGTCGGTGAACGACAACTACCTGTACGTGGCCGACACGGGTAACCACGCCATTCGCCGGATTAATCTCTTTACCGGCGACGTTGAGACCACCATGGGCACCGGCAAGCCCGAAAAGACGATGGTGCTGGCCGGCACCGATCTGCGAAAGACCGCCTGCAACTCCCCGATTGGTCTCGCCTCCAAGGGGCCGGACTTGTTTATCAGCATGGCCGGCAGCAACCAGATCTGGCGCCTTGATCTCAAGAATATGCAGGTCAGCTGGCACAGCGGCAGCGGCCAGCTCGGGCTGGTCAACGGCGACCGGGAGACGGCGGCATTTGCTGCCCCGATGGGCCTGACCGTCCACGATGAATACCTCTATCTCGTGGACGCAGACTCTTCTTCCATTCGCAAAGTGCATACCAAGACCGGCGAAGTCAGCACCAAATGTGGACGAGGGACCTTCACCTTCGGCTGCGAGGACGGCGGGCGCTCCAATGCGCTGCTGCAGTATCCCTGCGATCTTGCCTTAAGCCTGAATCGCGAGCAGCTGTGGGTGGCCGACACCTACAACTCTCAGCTGCGCCTGGTTGACGTGGCTACCGGACGCATCAGCAGTCCCGCCATCGACTACGATTTCAACGAACCGTCTTATCTGACCATTCACGATCATGCCCTCTGGGTGGCCGACACCAACGCCCATCGAATCGTTCAGGTTCACATGGCAGACCGCTCGGTCAAACCCTTCAATATCGTTGAAACCAGCATCTAGCGTCCCAGCTGATCAGTTGACTCGATCTTCCAAGGGGCGAACCCAACCGCCCCCGAACTGCCGCCGCTGCCCGCGCCTGGCCCGCCACCGGCGCGAGCTTGCCAAGCGATGGCCGGATCATTACGGAGGCGCGGTGCCAGCCTGGGGCCCGGATAGCGCTCGGGTGCTCATCGTTGGACTCGCTCCGGGGCTGCACGGGGCCCACCGAACCGGCATCCCGTTTTTTGGTGACGCCTCGGGCACGTTGCTGCTGTCGGCCCTCAAGGAAAGCGGCTTTGCCACGCCCGAATACCCTGACGGAGAGCCCATCCGCATCACCAACGTCGTCAAATGCCTGCCGCCCCAGAACCTGCCAGAGACGGGTGAGGTCAATCGATGCCAACCGTTTCTTGAGGCGGAGCTGGCCAAGCTCCGGGCGCCTGAGGGCATCATTGTCTGCCTCGGCGGGGTGGCACACCGAGCCGTGCTTCGCGCGCTGCAGCAAAAGCTGGCGGGCATGCCGTTCGGTCATGGAACACGCTATGTACTCAAGTGCGGCAGACAGTTGGTTTCGAGCTATCATCCAAGCCGTCTCAACATCAATACCCGGCGCCTGACCGCGGATGGGTTTCACCGCCTGATTCGGAGTTTGAAGTGAGCTTTGACGGCAAAGCGTTTGCGGCACGCCTGTCCACCAAACCGGGAGTCTACCGGATGCAGTCGGACACCGGCGCCGTGCTCTATGTCGGGAAAGCGCACAACCTGCGAAAACGGGTGGCGAGCTATTTCACCCGGACGGTGCCCAACAACCGGATCGCCAGCATGTTGTCCCAGGTGGCCCATATCGAGGTCACGGTGACCCGGACGGAAGCCGAGGCGCTGCTGCTTGAGAACCAGCTCATCAAAGAGCTGAAGCCGCGCTACAACGTGCTGCTCCGCGACGACAAAAGCTACCCCTATATCTACCTGTCCAGCAAAGACACCTTTCCCCGGCTGGCCTTCCACCGCGGTGCGCGGCGCGCCCCGGGGCGCTATTTTGGTCCGTTTCCCAGCGCTTACGCCGTCAGGGACAGCCTGAATCAGATGCAGAAGCTCTTTCGGGTGCGTCAATGTGAGGACAGCTTTTTCGCCAACCGCTCGCGGCCCTGTCTTCAGTATCAAATCAAACGCTGCACGGCGCCGTGTGTCGACGCGATCAGGGAGCAGGAATACGCGCGGGACGTCCGTCACGCGGAGCTGTTCCTCGAGGGTCGGGATCATCAGGTGATCGATGAGCTGGGAGCCGAAATGGCTCAGGCCAGCAGCGAGCTCGAGTTCGAAAAAGCGGCCCAGATTCGTGACCAGATTGCGAACCTGAAGCGCGTGCAGTCCGAGCAGCACGTGATGGGGGCCAAGGGCAATATCGATCTCCTGGCCATCGCCTCCGATGGGCCAACGGCGTGTGTTCAGGCGATTTACTTCCGCGAAGGACGCAACGTCGGCAGCCGGTCGTTTTTCCCACGAAATCGCGCTGAAGTGGGCCCTGATGCAGTCCTGTCCGCCTTTATCATTCAGTACTACTCGGGCCGGGATCTCCCCAGTGAACTGGTGGTCGACCGGGATTTTTCGGATCGGGAGCTGCTCAGCCGGGTGCTGGGCGAGCGGGCGGGCCGACCGGTGCGTATTCTCCATCGACCCAGAGGCGACAAGGCTCGCTGGCTGGCCATGGCCCGGACCAACGCCGAATCAGCGCTGGTCAGCCATCTGGCCGGTCGTAGCGGCATGAGCGAACGGATGGAGGCGCTGGCCAAGCTGCTGGATCTGCCGGCACCGCCGGATCGCATCGAGTGTTTTGACATCAGCCATACCCAGGGGGAAGCCACGGTCGCTTCGTGCGTAGTCTTTGATGCTGACGGCCCCCGCAAGTCGGACTACCGTCGCTTCAATATCAGCAATATCACGCCCGGGGACGACTACGCGGCGCTCAGACAGGCTTTTTTGCGTCGCTATCGGCGTCTCAAGGCCGGGGAGGGCACTATGCCCGACCTCCTGTTGATCGACGGCGGTAAGGGTCAACTAACCCAGGGGCTGGAGGTGCTGGCGGAGCTGGAGATCACCGACGTGCTGCTGGTGGGCATCGCCAAAGGCCCGGAACGGCGTGGCGGTGAGGAAACGCTTTTTGTTGGCCCGGAGCAGCGGCCGGTGGTGCCCGGCGGCGACTCGGCCGCGAGCCACCTGATTCAAAATATCCGCGACGAGGCACACCGTTTTGCCATTACGGGCCACCGCCAGCGACGTGCCAAGAAGCGTCAGACATCGGTCCTGGAAGAGGTGTCGGGCATCGGGGCAACGCGTAGACGGCAGATACTGCAGCACTTCGGCGGTCTGAAAGGCGTGCGCCGGGCGGGCGTTGAAGAGCTTTGTGCGGTCGAGGGAATCAGCGCTGAACTCGCCCAGCGAATCTACGACGCACTGCACGATTGAACTTTCCCCCCAGCCTCGCCATGATGCACGCTTAAGCCCCTCACCGGCCATCCATGCACCTGAACACCGCTACCGTCCTCACCCTATTCAGGATCGTTCTGATCCCTGTGCTGGTCGTGACTTTTTATCTCCCGTTCTGGTGGTCCAACTGGGCCGCAACGGTCGTATTTGTGCTCGCCGCGCTCACCGATTGGGCTGATGGCTACGTGGCTCGCCGTTTTAACCAGTCTTCTCCGTTTGGCGCCTTTCTTGATCCGGTTGCGGACAAGCTGATGGTCGCCACGGCCCTGGTGCTGGTGATCCAATACCGCCCCAGCCCCTGGCTGGTGATCCCGGCAGCCATCATCATCGGCCGGGAGATCACCATTTCCGCGCTGCGCGAGTGGATGGCACAGCTGGGGGAGGTGGGGACCGTGAAGGTGGCCGGCCTCGGCAAGGTGAAAACCACTTTCCAGATGATTGCGCTGTCGCTGCTGCTGTTTCGCGAAGACCTTTGGACGCTTCCGATCTTCGACCTCGGACACGGCTGCCTGTTTATTGCGGCGGGCCTGACCATGTGGTCGATGGTGCAATACCTGCGCGCCGCCTGGCCCGCCATGCGAGGCAATCCTGCGCGCGATGGACACGGCGCCGTTGGTCCGACATCGGCCCCTGCCGCCGCGCCGCAAGACTCCCCCAGCTCCGGCAATGCGGGTCCTTGACAGACGGCGCTGCGCCGGTAGACTAGGCCGCCTTCTGCGGGAATAGCTCAGTTGGTAGAGCACAACCTTGCCAAGGTTGGGGTCGCGAGTTCGAGTCTCGTTTCCCGCTCCAGAACAGCCAAAAGGGCCACCTCGCGTGGCCCTTTTTTTTTGGCTTCGGCATGGGGATGTCGATCGCCAAACGATAGAAAACAAGGTCCCGACGCCGCGCAACCGTCCACTGCACCGGCCGCAGGGCGCTGCACCAGAAAACCGACTAAGAGGTCAGGGGATTACCGATGAACGTGCTAGCGACAAGCAAAGTTTTTGATGGTAAACAACAGGTTATTGAACATTCTTCAGATACCTGTGGGGTCGACATGCGCCTGGCGCTCTATCTCCCGCCGGGGAAAGGGCCCTTTCCCGTGCTGGTGTTTCTTTCCGGGCTGACGTGCACCGAGCAGAACTTCATTACCAAATCCGGTTTTCAGCGTCGGGCCGCTGAGCTGAACCTCGCCGTGCTGGCGCCCGACACCTCGCCGCGCGGCGAGGGCGTTGCCGACGACGCGGACTGGGATTTTGGGCAGGGAGCCGGGTTTTACGTAGACGCCACGCAGGACCCCTGGCGGCCGCACTATCAGATGGCGAGCTACGTCAGTCAGGAGCTGTGGCAGTTCATCAACGAGCATCGGGATCTGGATGCCGAGCGTGTCGGCATCAGCGGCCATTCCATGGGGGGCCACGGCGCGCTGACGCTGCATCTCAAACACCCGAAGCGATTCAGGACCGTATCAGCCTTCGCGCCGATTGTCGCTCCCAGCCAGGTACCCTGGGGACGTAAAGCGCTCGGCGGCTACCTCGGTGACGACAACGAGCAGTGGCGCCAATATGACGCCTGCGAGCTGGTCCAGCAGCGGCCGAGCCACGCCCATGTGCTGATCGACCAGGGCGCCAACGATGCGTTTCTTAGCGATCAGCTCAAACCCGAGCTTTTTGAACGTGCCTGCAGCGCCTCAGGCCAGAGCCTCAAGCTTCGGCTACAGCCAGGCTACGATCATTCCTATTACTTCATCGCTACCTTCATCGACGACCATTTGTCGCATCATGCAGAGCTGCTTGGCGGGTGACGGCTAACGTTGTTTCCGCGCCGGTGGTGAGAGCCCGCTAGCGCCGTGC
>JBCDKA010000075.1:0-18300 GCA_038747195.1 Pseudomonadota bacterium | reverse complement strand
GTCCTCGAGAGCAATTCACTGATGGTTCTGAAGGAGTTTGCTCGGTCCGGCAACGGGATCACCCTCCTGCCGGGCATTGCCGCCCACACCGAGGTCGCTGAGGGTCGTCTGACCGCGGTGCTTATCGACCACCCGGCGCTGATGCACACGAGCGCCAGCGTCATCACTCGCCTGGGTCGGCAGCTGCCGGTGGCGGCCGTCCGTCTTCTGCAAAAGATTGAGGCCACTATGCCGTTTCTCCCGGCAGCTTGACGTTCGAAGGTCAGTCCGTGGACATGTTGTCCTGCGATCGCCCCAGCTCGATCAGCTGATCGATTCCAACCGGCTTGCTCGGAAAGCGGGCGGTGAACTCGCCGACCGCGTCCTCCGGTATCCCGCGGTGGCGCGCGATTAGTCGGGTGAGCGCAGCATGGCAGTAGCGACCCTGGCATAGCCCCATGCCCGTCCGGGACAGGAGCTTGGCGGCGTTGGCGGTGCGGATATGAGGATTGGCCATCAGCATCGTTTCCACATCGCCAACGGTCACCTCCTCACATTTACACAAGGTGACGGAAGCTTTCATCAGGCTATCGAGCAACGCCTGGCCCGGCCAGGCGAGACGGTTGAGCAGGTCGGCAAAGCCCCGGGCCTTTTTCAGCCGTCGCTGCACGGGACCGGCCAAAGACTGCGCCCGCTGGGGCGGCAGTTTTCCGAGGCTGGCCATGATGTGATAGCCGGCGACCTCACCCTCGAGCGCCGCTACCTCAGCACCGGACACCCCCGTGATCTCGCCGGCCACGTACAGGCCGTCAATCGAGCTGCACTGCTCGGCGCTGGCTTCAGCGATGAGTCCACCCCGGCTTGCGTGCCAGCGCGACCTCGCGCCGGCCATTCGGGCAAGCTCGGAGGAGGCCAGAAAGCCGAAACAGACGCCCAGTCGATCACACGCTATGGGTTTCGACTGCGTTGCGCGGACGGTACCGTCACGCGCAACCGGCGCCACGGTCACGCTTTCCAGCTTTTCCGCACCATTGGCGGACACCAGGGTCTGACTAAACTCCACCGGGACACCGGCCTTCTTCAGGCGCCCGATGATCTCCGCGGTTTGCCAGAGTTTGTCGCGGTTGGCGAGCATTACTCCAGGGTGAGCCAGCAACGCGAGGGCCCTGGCACGGCTCTGCGAAAACAGCACCCCTGCAACCTCACCGCCGGCCTGAAGAATCTGGTCTGCGATGATCAGCTGCAGCGGGTGACTGCCGACAAACAGAAACCGATTGCCGGGAACGAACTGCTGGCTTTTGATAAACGCCTGAATGCCGCCGCCGGCCATCACGCCAGGCAGATTCCAGCCCGGAAACATCACGGGCATGTCAAAACAGCCCGGTGCCAGCAGGACCGTTTCGGCCTCGAGCGTGGTGAGCGAATCCTGGTCGCCGATCGGATTACGGTCCAGGATCACCTCAAAACCGCGGTCCGGCATTTCCCGTCGAAGCAAACCGGAGACGCTTGTACGCAGATGCCAACTTACGTTCGTCAGGGATTCCGCCCGCTCGAGCAGCGTTTTCCCGGCCTCATAGGTTGGCCCGCCAAGCCAGTTGCGGACGCCAAACTCCCGCGGCGGCTGTCGCAGATACTGCCCGCCGGCGGCCGGCTGCTCATCGATGACGGTAACGCTCGCGCCGTGTTCCGCCGCGACGACGGCAGCAGCCATGCCGGCCGGGCCCGCGCCGACAATCGCCAGTTCGGTCGCTGCGCCCCTAGCCGTCATGTTCCTCGCCAGTGGATTGGCGGGAAACGCCCGTCAGCACCACCATGCCTGCCTGCGCAGGCACCATGCATGCGCGCTGCCAGCGAAAGCGTGTGCCTGGCGCTGGCGCGACTCGCACCTGGCATTCAAAGCAGGTGCCCATGTTGCAGTAAGCAGATCGCGGCTGCTGACCGCCGGTTCGATTGAAGGTAAGCGTATCGCTCGCGAGCACGGCGGTTGCCAACGTTTCCCCGGCGCAAACCCGGATGCGCTGGCCATCGACCGTCAGCTCCAGGTTCTCGCCGCGGGTGATGTCGGTAGAGCTGCTGCGCGGCATGTCTAGGCCCCCATAAAAGCGTTCAGCCCCTGGAATCTGTTGGGGCTGTAGGGGTCGAGCGGAAAGGAGGGACTCTGGGTCAGGATCTCTTCGCTCAGCAGCTGTGCGTAGGTGGGTCCATAGGTAAACCCTGAGCCGCCGGCGGCCACGTAGAATCCCGGCGCCAGGCTCACCTCACCGATAATCGGCAGCTGATCGGCGGTGATCGCCGTCATGCCGGTCCAGCTCCGGAGCAGGCGCAGCGACTTGACGACGGGCACCACGTCGCCTGCCGTCTGCAGGTTGCCGATCACCGAGTCCAGCGACAGCTCCGGTGGGGAGGTGCTGGACCAGGTTCCGGCGCTCTGGCGAAGGCGGGCTGTCCAGCCGCCGCCGATCAGCAGATTGCCGGCGTGCGTTTGTTTCAAAGACAGCTTCCGCCCGACATGCTGCACCAGATGGGGCAGTAGCGGATCGACCTTTTCGGTGCAGTTCATCAGCAGCGCCACGGGGAACAGTGGCAGGTGCAGATTTGCCAGCGCGGCAATCGCCGGCGCGCTTACCCCCGCCGTGTTAACCACGGCGTTCGCGCTCAAGGTTTCCGTAGCCCCGCGGTCTGCCGTCCGGTTGAAACCCAGCCACCAGACGCCGTTTTTGCGGCGAATCGTATTGACCACCGCGCCGCTGATCAGTCGTGCGCCATGACGACCCGCAGCGGCGGCGTAAGCCGGCGTCAGAAGTCGGGGATTGCAGTGACCCTCCACCTCACAGTAGAGCGCGGCCAGCACCGAGTCGGAGAGGTAGGTTGCCCGTCGACGCGCCTCGGGTCCGTCGAGCAGCTCAACTTCCAGGCCCTGACTCTGTTCGATCTCAGCCTTACGCTCGAGCAGCGCGACCTGCTCCGCCGTTTCGGCGACCATGATGCCGCCATTCATGTGCAGCTCGGTTTCACAGCCGACCTCGTCGTCGATGTGACGCCATTGGTCGATGGCGATCCGTGTCAGGCCGACATAGTGTTCGAGCTCGCGGCGCTGGCCGTCGATGTCCTGCAGAAGGCGATGTTCTAGCTGAAAGTGCAGCGATCCGGCGTTCTGACCGGACGCGCCCTGGTTGACCTGGCCCCGTTCGAGCAAGGCGACGCTGGCGCCGCCTTTGGCCAGATGCATGGCGCAGGCGCAGCCGATCAGGCCGCCGCCAATGACCGCAACGTCAACGTCGGTCATCGATCCGTGACCGCCGGGGCCCGAGCCAACCTGCTTCGCGAGTGAGCTTACGCGACGACCGCGGTCGCCTCGATTTCGACGAGAAAGCCTGGCAGCGCGAGCGACTGAACGCCGATCCACGTGTTGGCGGCCGGGACGATATCGCCATAAAACTCGCCCAGCGCTGCGCCGATTGGATCGATCATCTCCGGGCTGTGATTGACCACGTAGGTGCGGATTCGCACAACGTCCGCGGGACCCGCACCGGATGCCGCCAGCACCTCCTTGAGGTTGCTGAGCGCCTGACGAGCCTGGGCGCCGACGTCACCCTCGCCGACGAGGTTGTAGTCCTTGTCCCAGCCCACCTGGCCAGCGCAGTGAATGGTGGTGCCCCCGGTGGACTTTACGGCGTGAGAAAAGCCGTACTGAACGCTGCCGTAGAGCGACTCGGGATTGATGGCTTCGCGTGTCATCTTGTTCTCCTAACTGTACTGGACGAGTTCGAGCTGATGACCGAAGGGGTCCAGCACATAGTACGACCGGCTGTCGGGACAGGGCGCTCCGGCCATGTCGATGGACCCCGCCATCGGGGTGCAGCCATTTTCGGTCAAAAAGGCGACCGACTCATCCAGATTCTCCACCTCGATGCAGAGATGGCGGCTGCCGATATCGCAGTTGCGGGGCGGAGCATTGGCCGCGTCGTCCGGCTTGTCATAGCGAAACAGCTCCATGCCCAGGCCGCAAGGCATCTTCAGCATCGCGATGCTAAGCCGGGCACCCGGCACGTTGATATGAGCTTCGGTCCAGTCTCTCCCGTCATCCATCACGGGTGATTCGGCGGCGTCGAAGGGGCCCATTTCGTACGCAAGCTCGGCGCCGAATATCTTCGTATAGAAATCGATGGCGGGCTGAAGCTCAGCAACCGTCAGAGACACATGATCGATACGTTTAAAGGACAGTGATGTCATCGTAGTCATCCTTTCATGAAAAAAACGTCCGCACCGTATGTTTACAGACACGTCGATTCGGCAACATGACGTGAGCTGTTTCATTTTGTTGCTTTCCGCGCAATTGCGGTGTCCGGCACCGGGTGAGCCTGTAGACTCGTGCGGTTCTTTAGCCGGACCCGAAGCCGCCGCGACCATGTTCCATCCTTCATGAACGCAATCTACCGGCTGTTCCAGGGCCTTGTCGGTCCAGCCGCCGTTATTGCGGCCGGCACGATGGGGGCCGGTGCGGTGGCTTCCCTGATTCTGGCAGGCGCCTGGTTTCGCTACGAACTGCTGTGGGTCGTTCTGTTCATGCTGCCACTGTTCGTGGTGGCCGTCGACTCCTCGTCGCGCATTGGCAGCGTCAATCGCGGCGTGGGGATGATGACGCTGGTGCGCCGGCAGCTTCACCCGACGGTCGCTTGGCTCTTTCTGCTGATCAACGTTCCAATACACGTGCTGGTCGCCATGGGGCAGTTCTCGGTCATGACGTCAGCTTTTCTGTCGCTCTTTGGCCTGCACCCACCGGGTGCTGATGCTGCTCCTAGCGTGCTGGCCCGATATCAGCAGTTCGAATGGGGCGGTAGCGTTGGACTTGCGCTGCTGCTGCTGTGGCTGGTGCTGTCGCAGGGTTACGATCGTCTACAGAAAGCCATGACGGGGTTCATGGTGCTGATGTTTTTCTGCTTTATGCTCATCGCCCTGCGCAGTTTCAGCGAGTTCGGCGACATAGTGGTGGGTCTTGTTCCCACGATCCCTGATGACTTGCCCGTTGGCGAGAGTGATCGGGTCCGCATGAGCACCAGCTCCATCATCGCCATCGTGGGAGGCGCCATCGCTCCCGGCGCATTGCTCGCAATTCCGTACCTGAGCTCCGACGCCGGCGGCAGCGCGACAACTTTAAAGGCCGACCTGCGAAAGTCGGTGCTCAACCTTGGCGTGATTTTCGGCGCCTACGCCATGTTCATCATGATTGCCGGTGGCTTTGCGCTCTACCCGCTGGCCGATCACGCCCATATTGAGACCGTAAACGCGGCGGGCCAGGTTCTGACCCAGGCCTTCCCGGCGGCCCTTGGCTTTATGGGGCCTCCCATTTTCACGTTTGGTCTGTTTATCGCAGCAATGACTACGCTCGTGATTTGCGTACAGGTGGTGATCTATCTCACCCTGGATATGCTCGATAAGGACTGGTCGTACACGCCACAGAATAAGCTCTATCGCCGGCTGGTTGTGGTGGTGACTCTTGCGTCAGCGATCCTGGCGCCGGTCTGGGACTTTCCGGCGCTGCTCAAGGTGGTGCTTCTAATGGGAGTGAACGTGCTGGTGATCCCGATGGTGATCATCGCCATGATGATCCTGCTGAATCGAAAGGCCGTGATGGGTGAACACACGGCCAGCGGCTGGCGCAACGGGATTTTACTGGCTTGCCTGGTGGTGTCGGTGGTGTTGGCAGCCGTCAAGCTGCCCGACTATCTGGCAATGCTGTAGCACGGTCCAAGCCGCGGCGTAGGCCCGGAAACCCGTCTCGTCTGGAGTGGTCCACCACGCGACGCTGGCCAATGCCTGGGGAAAAGACTCAGCTGGCGGAGACCTGGTAGTCGGCGCGACTGCCAGGGTCATTCAACGCCGGCTTAACTCGTATCCTTAACCCCGATGGCGTTCGGTGCTGCTGGCGGGAATGCATCCAAAGCCGCTTACTGTACGCTTATCGTCACTACCTCCGAATAGACGGGCGGGTCATGCGGAATATGCAGGTAGTCTCCGAACAGCAGCCGAAGTTCGTGCTGGCCGGGTTCCAGCTCGACGGTTGCTTACGTTTGTGCGCCCCCAAAGTGCCGGTAATTGTCCGAGGCCGGAATCGGCTTATCGAGGTCGGGCAGCGGTGCGTCGATGATCAGGTGATGGTGCCCGCTGCCCGGGGCATCGTTCCCGGCGGCAATGACCTGGATGTTTTCTGCCCCAAAAACGATCGTCACCGGTGACGAAACGACGGCGCCGTCCGCCGGCTCGACGATAAACGCGCGCGCTCCCTCCGGCGCCGGTGTCCGTGGCAGGGCTGTTGGCGTGGTTTCCTCGGGCGCCGGGGCCGAGGCCTGAGCCGACGCGTCGTTCTCGTTCGCCGGGGCCGCAGTCTCAGCGGGCGCGTCACCGCCACCGGAATCTCCGCAGCCGGAAATCAGGAGCGCAAGTAAGGCGGCAGCCGCTACGGTCATGTTTCGTTTCATCGTCACGGACAGATTCCTATGATTTGCTAACACGCCCAAGGTTACGACTATCGCGGCCCTACTCCAACACTCAGGATTACATTTACCCTATCATGGCCGCCATGAGTGAGCAGGTGTCCGCGGGGCGGGGGCTTTTTCGAGAGCTTTCCCGTCGCCAGGTCTTTCGCACGGCGGCCCTTTACATCGCAGGCGCCGCGAAAGACGTCGTCGAGTTTCTGCGCGAAGCGATGGTCCAACCCAACCGCGAGCATTCGTGCATGGAGCCGAAGCTGCCATTCTACGACGGCGCCCGGAAGCATCCGGCATTCGTCCAGCTCGTAGAGGACATCGAGGGCACAGACTTGCGCGCAGCGCCTCGGGCCCAGTGACATGAAGAATCGCGGACTTGGTTTTGGTCCTCGAGCGATGGCCG
This sequence comes from Pseudomonadota bacterium, assembly GCA_038747195.1. Lineage (GTDB taxonomy): Bacteria > Pseudomonadota > Gammaproteobacteria > Xanthomonadales > SZUA-38 > JANQOZ01. Next base: position 11,430 of record JBCDKA010000075.1, on the reverse strand, counting down.
CCGTTGCGCTGCTGCTTTTGACCGTCCCATGGTGGCCAGGATTGAATGGCGAAGTTGCTGGTATACCCGCCTGGGCAGCGTTCTCGCTGCTGGCATCGGTGGTCTACGCTGTTTTCGTTGGATGGCTGCTGCAGCGCCACTGGAACGATGGCGGTGACGATGAACCCAGTCCGGTCGTCGATCGGTCAGACCGGCCCTGATGCTCGGCACTTCCGGCCAGGCATTTCTGCTGGGCTATCTTGCATCGCTGCTGCTGATCGGCTGGCTGGGCCGACGGGCGCGTCGCGATAACAGTCTGGAAGACTTCTATCTCGCCGGGCGCGGCCTGGGCCTGCCCACGCTCTTTTTCAGCCTGTACGCCACCCAATACAGCGGCAACGCGCTGGTTGGCTATCCGGCGAATGCTTATCGGCAGGGCTTTTCATTTTTCAGCGCAATCACGTTCATGCTGGGTATTGTCGGGGTTTACTGGCTATTCGCCCCGCGCCTTCAGCGTCTGGCGACCCTGCGGCGCTATCTCACGCCCGGTGATCTGATTCGCGATCGGTACGATCACGCCGGGCTATTGACGTTGCTCAACACCGTCTTTGTGGTCGTGCTGGCCAGCTACATCCTGGCCAATCTCAAAGCGGTGGGTCAGGTGCTCTACGCGGTGACCGACGGCAACGTCAGCCTGGCGGCCGCAATCTGGCTGGCGGCGCTGATCATGGTGATCTACGAGTCGCTGGGCGGCATGAGGTCAGTCGCCTGGACCGACGCGATTCAGGGTCTGCTGCTCTTGCTGGGTTGCCTGACGTTCTTTGCTGCCATCAACCTGCACTATGACGGGGTGCCCCGGTTGCTTGAGCTGCTGCGGGAACAACGGCCGGAATTCTGGGAAGCGCCTGACGCGTCAAGGCTGGCGGGTTATGCCAGCATCATTTTAGTCGTGGCGTTTGGTGCGGCGGTCTACCCACAGGCGCTGCAGCGCATCTTCTCCGCCAAGAATCCGGCAATTCTGCGTCGTTCGCTGCAGCTGATGCTGTTGATGCCTCTGCTCACCATCACACTGGTGCTGGCGATTGGGCTCACCGGCGCAGCCGTCCTGCCTGGCCTGGATCGGGCCGCTAGCGAGGGCATTACGCTGGCGCTGCTGTCGGAATTGATCGAGGCCGTGCCCAGCCTTCGCTGGCTATTTGTCCTGTTTCTGGCGGCAGCGCTTGCCGCAATTATGTCGACCGTTGACTCCGCACTGCTGGCGCTGTCATCGCTCTTTACGCAGGACTTTTATCGACGCTGGCGACCCGCTACGCCGGAGGCTAAGCTGACCTTCGCCGGCAAACTGTTTTCTTGGCTGGTGATGGCCGCCATGGCAACGCTCGCAATTCACCTGCCCCAAACAATCTGGCAGCTGACGGTGGTCAAGCTGGAGGTGCTATGCCAGGCAGCACCAGCCATCATTGGCGCAGTCCAGCCGCGTCCGCCGCAGGGGGGCGCAGTGCTCCGGGGCCTGGCGACGGGGCTTGCGGTGGTGTTGGCGCTTCGGGTGCTAGCGGGTTTCGGGTGGCTGGCGAGTGATTCACCGCTAGGGGTTGAGTCCGGTGCCTGGGGCCTGATCGCCAACGTGGCGGTGGTCTGGTTTGCGGGGCGCGGGCGGCAAGTCACAACTCATCGCGCAGGGTAGGTTACGATGCGTCGGCTGACCCGTTGTTTGACGGGTCCTCACGGCAGACAGGCAATAATCCATGACGGCTAAGGCAAAACACGTTTCGATCAACCCAGTACCGCTGAAATCCGCACGGCGTGCTGCTCTGGCGGGGCTCACGGTCACACTGTTTATGATCGGCACCGCGCTCGCCGAATCGATTGCGCATGCTCCTGCTGCTGATGTCGGACTATCGTCCGCTGGCCTGGAGTCGTTAACCGATACGATTCAAGGTTATGTCGATCGGGAAGAGCTTGCCGGCGCCGTCGCCCTGGTCGCCAGACGTGGCCAGGTCGCCTACCTGGAGTCCTTCGGCTTTCGTGACCGGGAGCAAGGCGCGGCCCTCAAAGACGACGATATCTTTCGGATCGCCTCCCAAACCAAGGCGCTGGTCAGCGTCGCCGTCATGATGCTCCAAGAGCGCGGTAAGCTGGTCATCGCCGATCCGCTGTACAAATACCTGCCTGAGTTTCGTACAACAACCGTTGCGGTGCCAAAAGAAAGCGGTGGCTATGACGTGGTCCCGGCAAGCCGGCCAATCACGCTGCGCGATCTGCTCACCCACCATTCCGGCATCGGTTACGGCGTAGGGCCGGCAGCCGATCGATGGCAGAAGGCCGGTATCGTGGGCTGGTACTTTGCCGACCGCGAAGAGCCGATCCGCGAGACTGTTGCCAAGATGGCGTCCCTGCCGTTCGACGCGCAGCCGGGTGAGCGATTGGTCTACGGTTACTCCACCGATATCCTCGGCGTTGTCGTGGAAGAAGTCAGCGGCATGAGCCTGGACGCGTTTCTTAGGTCGCAGATTCTTGAGCCGCTCGAGATGAATGACACCCATTTTTATCTGCCCAAAGAAAAGGCCGACAGACTGACCGTGGTGTATTCCGCGCAGGAGGGCGGAGGCATTGAGCGCGCCTCTGACGCCGGGCAGGGTGCCTATCTCAGCGGACCGCGCAAGAGCTTCTCAGGCGGTGCCGGGCTGCTGTCCACCGCCGGTGACTATGGCCGCTTTCTGCAGATGCTGCTCAACGGCGGAGAGCTCGACGGCGCACGGATCCTGAGCCGTAAATCCGTTGAGCTGATGACAACCAGCCACTACCCCTGGACGGGGGCGCTTTTTGCCGGCGACGGGCGAGGCTTTGGTCTGGGCTTCTGGGTGGTGGAAGACGTTGGCGCGCGAGGGGTGCCTGGGTCCGTTGGCGAGTACGGCTGGGGTGGCGCCTATCATTCCACCTACTGGGTTGACCCGGCGGAAGAACTGATTGTCGTGTACATCACGCAGCTGCTCCCGGCGCTGGGCCTCGACGACCAGGCCTACGTTCGAGCGATGGTCTACGGCGCGATTGTGGATTGAGCTGCCCGCCTGCGCCCGACAGTCGCCTTAGGCTTCAAGGTGCTGTTTCAAGGCTCCCAAAAGAAAATCCCAGACCTGTTGCTCCATCATCTGCCGAAGCTCTAGTGAGGGCAGGTTGGACTGGGTCACGGTCAGCCGCGTTATCCCTTGGCGATCTGACGTTTCGTAACGAATGGTGACTTCGTTGTCAGCCTGTCGGGCTGTGCCGTGGTTGTCGCTCCAATATCGATACTGAAAAACGGTGGGCGGCGTCAGGATCTCGATCACGCCATGGTCGACGAAGGGAGTGCCGTCAGCCTCGCCGAACAGCTTGATCACACCGCCGACAGCCCAGTCTGCTTCGACGCGGGAAAGGGGGAAATACCGGGGAATCTCCTCGCTGCTCGTGAGTGCTGCAAAGACGCGGTCCTGGGCGACGGCGATGTCGATACGCTTGACGATTGGTTGAGTCATCACTGGCTCTGACTTGCTGCGCGTGGACTGGCCAGCATAACGCCATAAAGCGAGTTCTGGGTCCTGAGCGGTCGACTTCCGGAATCAACGCATCTCGCCGGCCTAAACACAGAATCGTCATCGCCCAGCGATATACTGGCGCGATGGAACTGGTGGTATTTGACCTCGACGGAACGCTGCTCAATCGAGAGTCGGTGATTTCTGACTTCACACGCGAGACGCTCAGGCTGCTGGCCAGCAGCGGTATCGCCTACACGGTTGCCACCGGCAGGACGCTTCACGCCTCGCGCAGCGTGCTGGAGGGTCAGGGCTTCGGGCTGCCGCATGTTTACAAAAATGGTGTGGTGATCTGGCATCCGGACCGGTCGCATTTCAGCCATCACAACGTGCTGACGGCGGCTGAGCTCAGTCATGTCAATCAGGCCTGCATTGATCAGGGCGTGACGCCCTTTATCTTTACGCTGGAAGACGCCGACGTGCATGGCGTGTACCACGCGCCGCTGCGAAGCAAGGCGGAGCAGAACCTCAAGAGTCTCTACCTTGAGGGTCGCGGGTTGACCGTAAGCCCCGTGGAAATGCTGCCGGCCGACGTGGATATCATCAACGTGTCGGCCATCGGACCGCGCCGCGCCATTGAAAACGTGGCGATGCTGGTTGCTGACGAGGATCACCTGGTGGCTTATTCGGGACCCGCTTTTGAGGGTAATGATCTTTACTGGATCGACATCCACCACAGCAACGCCAGCAAGGGTGGCGCTGTCGAGGTGCTGCGGGAGATGCTCGGCGTCGAGAAGGTGATCTGTTTTGGCGACAGCGATAACGATGTGAGCATGTTCTCCGTGGCTGACGAAAGCTACGCCCCGGCCAACGCCAAAGCTGAGCTCAAAGCGTTGGCGACGGAAGTGATCGGCCATCACGACGAAGACGGCATTGCCCAGTTTCTCCGATCGCGTTTTGATCTGCCTAGAACGTGCTGAGCCCGCTCCACTCCATGACTCGGTAAAGGCCGCGGCGCCACAGTGACGGGTCAGCAAACTGTTCGTAAGGCAGGCTGAAGCGTCGCCCGTCAGCGTTTCCCCACTCAAGCTCGAACTGCGCCCGCACCGCGGTAAAGACTGGCAGGGTCTGCCCGCCCCGAACCACCACGTCTGTTTCCAGGTTGTAGTTGCTCAGATTTCGGCGAGTGAAGTTCGCGGAGCCTGATAGCAGCGTGCTGCCCTGCGCATGATCCAGGAGCAGCAGCTTGGCGTGACACTGCTCACCAGCGGTGCTGCACCAGCGTACGGGAATGCCCGCCTTCGCCAGCTCGTGAGCCGATTGCCGGTTGGGAATACCGTTTTTTTCCCGGCCGAAGGCGTCCCGATTGGGGTCGAGCAGCACCCGGACGTCGACGGCCCGGCGATGCGCGTCGAGCAGCGCGGCCACCACGTCTCGGTCCGCCAGGTAGAACATCATCAGCTGCACCCGATCACCGGCGGCTGCCTGACTTAGCATGTTGAGTATCGCGCGCTTGATCTTGCGCTCGGTCACCACCTGAACCGAAGCGGAGCCGGGTGTGGCTGGCGCTTGCAGGGCAGCAAGATCCAGCTCGATTTGGGGTGCCCCCGACAGGCGAAGCACGGCGTTTTCGGTGGTCACCAGGTCTGCCACTGCGGGGCCGGTAAAGCGTATCGCGGCGTTGCGGTGCGCGCTGCTGCCGTCATGAGGGTTGGCGGAGGACACGAGCGCAACAGCCGAGTCGCCAAGGTCGGCCGCAATGACCTTCCGATGATTGGCTTTGAAGTTCAGGAGCTTGAGATAGCTACGCAGGGACACGCGGCCGGGGCCAAGCGGATTGGCGACCGTTTCCGCGCGCGTGTTGCCGAAAGGCTTAACGAGCAGCCGCCAGAAGCCGGAATAGAGCGGATTGCTATCGCGCAGCCGATTCAGGTCGGTGGTCACCACGCGGATTCCCGCTTCGCGCAGGCGTGCCAGGTAGTGTGATTCCATGCCTCCATAAAGCTCGTTGACCGGATCGGTGATCACAACCACGTTGAGTGTCGGGTGGCGGTCCCGCTGTCGGATCAGCGCACTCGTAATCTCCTCGGACAGAGGGCGGGTGAGCTCAGGTATCTCGCCCTGAAAATCGTTAAAAAGGAACATGTCCAGCAACACGAAATCTGTTGCCTGATCGATGATCCTGAGCACCTCGTCAAAGATGGTCTGTTCCACCTGGCGGTCACCCGCTTGATCGATCCAGCTGGTGTCGGCCAGGAAGGTGACGTTGGTGGCGGGACGGAGCGTCCCCTGGAAATCAGTGCCTGGCGGCATGGGCTTGAGCTTGTGATAAGCCCCCAGCGCCAGAGAAAGCGTGACGACGATCAGACATAACGCCCCGAGTACCCGCGTAGCGCGCGGTCGGTTTCGCTTCGCCGGCTCGAGTCGCTCGTTCACTAAGTATCCATGGCTTGAGCCTCTGCAGCCCGGTCATCGCCACCCGACGATGGGTCGGCTGGCGCGAAAGCTATCGAGACTTCAGCATACTAGATAAAAGTGAGATTGGATCCGCCCTGGCCGGCGAGATTCGGGAGCGCAGCGTTCACTTCCGCAGCGTTCAGCCCAAACCACTGACCCAGTGGCGCCGCGTACTGCTCGACCGAGTGAGTGGGTATCAGACGTCCACCGCCAGCGTCCTGGCTGTGGCCGAGGGTTGCCTCCGGAATCGTGCCGTAGATCGCACCACCGTTGACCGCCTGACCAACCACAAAGTGATGGCCTGCCCAGCCGTGATCGGTGCCGTCGCCGTTGACCGCCAGCGTCCGCCCGAAATCTGACGCGGTAAACAGGGTCACCTGATCGGCGATCTGGAGTTCCTCCATGGCGGCATAGAAAGCCACCACCGCCGCGTCGATCTCCCGCTGCAGGGCCGGAAGCTGAAGCACCTGGCTGGAATGGGTATCAAAGCCCCCCAGAGCAACAAAGAACACCTGCCGGGTGACGCCGAGCTCCTGTCGAGCGGCGATACTCCGGGCGACCGCGCCGAGCTGGCCGCCGAGGTTGCCCTGCGGAAATGGCGTTGAGAGCTGCGGCGCGGCAGCCAGCGCTGAATCATAGAGTTCGTTGGTGACGAGCGCGCCCGCCATCGAGTCCTGGTAGTCGGTGCTCAGCAGATTGCTGCTGGAAAAACCCGCAGCCAGGTAATGTTCCCGCAGCAGCTGGTAACGCGCCTCACCTTCGGAGGTGCCTCGAGCGCCCTGCAACGCCTCAAGCGCCTGCAGTCTGGCGGCGCCGCGAACGCCAACCTGATACGGCACCGTCTGTGCCCCGGTGACAATCAGGCGATCGGCCAGCGTCGTGACGGCGCTGAATTCAGGCTGCAGGCTGTTGCCGCCGGCAGCCAGCACCGCGTCGGCGAACCGTCCGCCCCAGCCGAACTGCGCCCCTTCGGGTGCGCTGGACGCCCAGGTGGACTGTTGATCGTTGTGAGAGAAGAGACGCTTGGGCAGCGGCGCGGTCTCGGCGAGCACTTCGGTGCGCGTGACCGGAACGATCAGCGGCCCAACGTTGCCAACAATCGCCGCATTTCCGGCATCGTAGAGGCCTTTGATGCCGGCCAACTCCTCGGGCAGCGCAAACTCTCGGCCGCCAAAATCCCCGCTGGTGGCAAGCGGCAGCAGCCGCGAGCGGTCCCGCGTTGAGCCGCCGCCGATGTTGCCGTACTGATTAAGAAGGTCAGACCGGATCCCTGCGTATTCGTCGTAAGACGCTTGGTCGAAGGGCAGGATCGTGTCGTGACAATCCAGGCCGCCGAGCAGGAACAAACACACCAACGCTCGGTAGCCTCCCACCTCCGCCGCCGTCGCCGGCAGCGTGAACGGGAGCCCCGCCAGGCCCGTATAGCCCGCCAAGGTCAGGCCAGCGGACCCGCTGAGAAACTGTCGTCGCTTAAGGGGCATCGGTGTTCTCCTCAGCTTTAAGTACCAGGTAATCTGGAGAGGTCATCAGCATCTGGATGGCGGCTGCGACTCGCTCCAGGGGCCCGTCGTAGCCAGGATCTGACGGTTGCGTCAGCGGCAGGGATTCCACGAACGCGATGATGCGCTGTCGGGTGACGGCGGACGTGGCGCCGTGATTGAGCAGCAGATCAAGACGGTTCAGCAGCGTAGCAGGGTCGCCCGCCAGCGCCTGCTCTGCGCTGTAATTTGGCTCGAAAGCCGCTGCTCCGCCGCTGGCTGAATCCCTCGCGGCCTGGCCGGAGATGAAGTAACCCATGAAGTTGCTGTAGCCAAAAACCGAGTTGGCGTTGACGATCTGTAGTTCCGGCATCGTCAGCCCCTCAGCGCCGCTCAGGGTGCCAGATGCCACAAAGGCGGGGCGGTAGAAATTGAAGACCGAAGGCGATTGAAAGGGCGCCTGCGCGAGATCTTCCGTTGCGCCGGTGAAATCCAGCACCGGGATGGCCGTTGGCTCAACGCCGGCGACACGAAAGGCTCTGGCCCACTGCGTAAAGCGCAGCACCGGTTCCCGGAGCTTGCCGGCCTGGTCGGGCGTCTCAGGAACGTTGCGGGCCTCCGGGTCAAACAACACGGCCGCCAGTGTTGCGGCCAGATCACCCCGGCGGCCGTCACCGGTCTCGCTGCCGTTAGGCAGCACAAAACGGCCGCTCGAGAATGCCTGCGCCACCCGTGCCACGTAGGCGGGAGACGGGTTGCTGGCGACAAACCGCTGGATCAGCTGACGCGCCAGAAACGGTGGGGTGTTGGGGTGACCGACCAGCAGATCCAAGGCCGTGTCGATACTCTGGGCGGCACCGGTTCCGGCCGGGATCGTCGTTCCAAGGAATGACTTCTCAAGCGGCGAGTGAAAGTCGGGGAAGATTTTCATCGGTCGAAACAGTGCGCCCGAGTTCAGCTCATTGAAGCCGAAGAAAAACACGTTGCTGTCGAGGCTCAGACCGGTGAAAACACGAGCGAGTCCCGTGACGTCGCTGTTGTCGTAGAGCTCGACCGGCTGGCCGTTCTGAAGAATCGGGGAGCCATCAGGGCTGAGTGCCACCAAGCCGATCGTGAACAGCTGCATGATCTCGCGGGCGTAGTTTTCGTCCGGCACCCGGCCGCTGGCCGCGTCACCTTTCGTGTTCTGCAGGTAGGTCAGATACGACCCCATGGCCGGGGCGTAGGTCACCGCTTCCAGCAGGTCCCGGTAGTTACCCAGGGCGTGCGTCATCAAGACGTCCTGGTAGTAACCCACCGCCGTTGGCCAGTCGAACAGCTGTGTGTTCATCGCGTTGGAAACGACCAGGATCTGCGACAGCGCAAAGGCCATACGCTGGCGCAGCTGATCCGGACCGGTGATTGTCAGCTCCCAGAACGCGTGGTTTGGCGTACGCCGGCCCTGAAAGGTCGGCTGTCCGCTACCGTCGGTGGCTCCGGGCTCCTGCAGGGCGGCAAACACGTAGTCGAGGTAGCTGCTGGGGGTACGCCCCTGCTGCTGGAGAAACCACGCTGACGACGAGGAGCCGTTCAGCGCAGTGATCTCGTCCATAGTGGGGCCAAACGTCGCGTAGCTAAGAAACCGCGAGGCGTCTGCTTCACTGGTGACTACGTCGTTGACGGTCTGCCCCGGTCCGCCTTCAAAGCTGTCTTTGAAAACCAGGGTGGCGGCCGCGTCGCCGAGGATGCCGCCGGTACCCAGTGTGAGGATCGCCGCAAGTGCAGCACGGACCATAATCAACTCCCGTAACACTCCGCAAAGTGTAGCGACTGGCGAGGCCCAAACTGTTAATTGGCTGGCAGTTTTGGCCTGGTGTTCCTGCTTGCCGAATGCCTTATCATCGCGTTCTTGCGCGCAGCCCTCAGCGGCCGGTTTGCGCAATAAATCGATCGAGAGAGGAAGAGTAATGACCGAGCGAGGCGTGGTGTTTCCCGAGCTGGAAAGCGGCCGGCGCAGCACCACCGCGACGGGCAAATCGATTGTCGCCGAGGCGATGCGTGCCGTCGACGAGTCCGGGGCTGCGCGAGTATCGGCCGAGGCCAACTGGCGAAAGCGATACCCTCAACACTTTGAGCAGCTCACCGCCCTGGCGATGGCGTCAGCGGACCATGCAAACGACATGGCGGCAGCAGGTCTGGCCGCCATTCATTCGACCTTTCAATTTGCCGGGGAAGGCGAAGCGGTTTCGCTGTCCGACGCGATGGCTATCCCGTCCGAACGCCGGTTCGAGACGGCCGTGATTACCGGCGGTGCCGAGCGTCGTCCGCTGACGGTGCTTCACCAAAACCGACACCTGACCGGGGTGAATCTGCTGGGGCAGCTCGCGCAGTGGCGGGAACGGGGTATCATTGAAGGTAGCCATGCTGAGGCGGTCACCCGCGTGCTCGAAAACCCGGAGTGGGTGTCGGAGCTCCCACCGCTTGTGCTGCTTGGCGCCGGCGCCGAAATGGGTCCTTTTGCCACATTGCTTGAGCTGGGCGCGACCGTCATTGCCGTGGATCTCAACCGGAGTTCGATTTGGGAGCCGCTGCTGGTGGCGGCACGACGCTCAGCGGGGACGCTGATTTTCCCCCTCGCTAAGCCTCAAACCGACGATATGTCCGATCAGGAGCTGGCTGAGCTGGCCGGTGCAAACCTCCTGACGGACGCACCGGGGATTGCCCGCTGGCTGATCGAGCTCGATCGGCCGCTGGTTCTGGGCGGCTACGCTTACCGCGATGGGAGTGGGTTTGTCCGCGTGAGCGTGGCGATGGACGCGATCATGGCCGAAGTATCGCAGCGCAACGCACATCCGGTGCAGCTTGCCTTTTTGCTCACCCCAACGGACGTGTATGCGGTACCAGAGGCTGTCGCTGCCGCGTCGCGCAACCGGTATGAGGCGCCGTCGGGCGTTCGGTCCATCCGTTCGCTGCTGCGCAGTGTCAGCGGATCCCGCCTGTTTGCGCCGAACGTTCGGCAGATGGTGTCGGGGGAGAACGGGAAACGTTACGGCATCATCAACAGCCTGATTACCCAGCAGGGTCCCAACTACACGCTGGCGAAGCGGATTCAGCGTTGGCGGTCGCTGGTGGCTCGAGCGGAAGGTCAGCTCGTGTCGTGCAACGTAGCCCCGGCAACCTATACGCAGTCGGTCACCAAAAACCGCTTGTTCGCGGCGGGCTTCGCTGGCGCGCAGGTCTTTGGCACCGAAGCCTTTGAGCCCACCACCAGCAATGCGCTCATGACTGCGCAGCTCGTTGCGGACCTGCTGGATCCGCAGTCACCCTCGCGACCGAACGCAGCGTTCGACAATCCCGAAGAGCTGTTTATGGACGGCGCCAGCCACAGCGGTTTTTGGCGCATGGGGAGCCAGCTCTCTTCCGTCATTGAAGCGGCGGTTGTTGCGGGGGCATTTAAGCAGCTGAGGCGGCGCGGGCAGGTCCGTGGCTGAGCGGCCGGTACTCTACTCTTTTCGGCGCTGTCCCTACGCGATACGGGCTCGCCTGGCACTGGTTAAGGCCGGTCTGCAGGTCGAGCTGCGGGAGATTGTGCTCAAGGATAAGGCGCCGGAGTTTGTGGCGGCATCGCCGAAAGCGACCGTGCCGGTCCTGGTCACGGCTGATGCGGTGCTCGAAGAAAGCCTGGAAATCATGCACTGGGCGCTGGCTCAGCACGATCCGGAAGGTTGGCTCGATATGCCGGACGCGGGCCGGGCGCTGATCGAACACAATGACAAGGGTTTCAAAGCCGCTCTTGATCGCACGAAATATGACAATCGCTTCGGCTCCGATCCGGAGCAGGAGCGCGCCAAAGCCAACGTTTATCTCGAGCAGATCGCTGCAACGCCTGAAGGCACAAGCTGGCTCTTCTACGACCGGCCAACGGTCGCTGACATGGCGCTCCTGCCGTTTGTCCGCCAGTTTGCGTTCATCGATCGTCCCCGCTTCGACCGGGAGGCGCCACCGTGGGTCCGGGGCTGGCTGGACCG
>JBCDKA010000074.1:0-18366 GCA_038747195.1 Pseudomonadota bacterium | reverse complement strand
CCCCGTAGAGACGTACGAGAACGAGATTGTCGGCGTAGACGGACGGTCGGCGACGGTGGGCTGGACGCTGAGGGGATTTCATAACGCCAGCGGTGAGCTTCAGGGATATCAGGCGATTGGCCAGGACGTGACGCTGGCCCGCGCCCAGGAGATGCGCCTTCGCGAAGCTGAACGTCTCGAGTCTCTCGCCGTGCTTTCCGGCGGTATTGCGCACGATTTCAATAACCTGCTGACGCCGATCCTCGCCTACACCGATATGGTGCTCACCACCATGACCGACGAAACGGAGAACGTGGACCGTCTCCGGTCCGTGGTGGCCGCCGCGGAGCGCGCCAGCTCGCTCGTTGGGCAGCTGCTGGTGTTTTCCCGACGGGAGCGCTCGGAGCACCGCGAGCCGCTCCTGGCCGCGCCCTTTATTCGTGAGACGCTGGAATTTGTGCGGGCCTCGGCACCGGCCAACGTGGAAATTGAGAGCCAGGTGGACAGCTACTGTGGCGTGATCGAGGCCAATCCTTCAGACGTCTTTCAGATTCTTTCCAATCTTTGCGCCAACGCCGTTCAGGCGATGCCCGCGGGGGGGCGACTGACGGTCAACGCCAGCGAGGTTAGCCGGGAGGGTCAGGGCTGGCTGCAGCTGATCGTCAAGGACAACGGACCTGGCATCAAGCAGCAGGACCGCTCGTATGTTTTTGATCCGTTCTGGACCACGAAACCGAAAGGCAAGGGCACGGGGCTGGGTCTTTCGGTGGTGCGCGGCCTGGTCGAAGAGCTTGGCGGGAAGGTTGAGCTGGCGACGGAAGAGGAGGGCAAAGGCGCCACCTTTGTCGTGCTGCTGCCCAACCAGAACGTGCCGGTGGAAGAGCAGGTTGCGGTTGATCGGGCTCGCGTGTTCTCCGGTACCGAGAGCGTGCTGATTGTCGACGATGATCCGGCCATCGCCGGCCTGGTTGGAGAGGGCCTGCAGAAGCTCGGCTACTCGGTGACGGTCCGCAATTCTGCCAACGAGGCGCTGGCGGCGATCCGGGAGGACCCGGACGGATTTGACGCGCTGCTGACTGACTTTACTATGCCCTATATGAGCGGTATCGATTTAGGCCTGCACTGCCGACGAGAAAATCCTGACCTGCCCGTGGTGCTCATGTCCGGCTTCGGCCAGATGATTACGCAGCAGGAGCTGGATCGCGGTCTGATCAGCGCCTGCATCCAGAAACCGTTTCGCATCGATCAGGTGGCTCACGCGCTGCGCGAGGCGCTGGATCAATGAGCAGCGAGTTTTCGAGCTTCCGGGATTTCTATCCCTTTTACCTGTCGGAGCACAGCAACGCCGTTTGCCGGAGGCTTCACTTTGCAGGCACCAGCCTGGTGCTCGCCATCGTTGTGTATGCACTGCTGACCGGCAACCTGTGGGCGCTGCTGGCGATCCCGCTGGCGGGCTACGGCTTTGCCTGGGTTGGCCATTTTTTCTTTGAAAAAAATCGACCGGCGACGTTCCAGCACCCCTGGTACAGCCTGCTGGGTGACTTTGTCATGTACCGCGACATGCTGATCGGGCGGGTGAGTTTCTGAATACGCCCTCGTCGGCGCCTTGAACCCTCCGGCCGCGCCAGGCCTATCCGACGCCGATCTTGCCCGGCGTCTCAAGCGCATGCGCCGGCTCCCGCTCCTGCTGCTCGCCGCGATGGCGATCGTGTTCAGCTGGACCCAGTGGCTGGCCCCTTCTGCGACGTGGGTCGGCTATGTCCAGGCATTCGCGGAGGCCGCGATGATCGGCGCCCTGGCCGACTGGTTTGCCGTTGTGGCCCTTTTTCGGCACCCGCTGGGTCTGCCGATACCTCATACGGCAATCGTCCCGCGACGCAAGGACGAGATCGGCGAATCGCTGGGCCGGTTTGTCGTCGCTAATTTTCTAACGCCCGACGCGGTGGGGCAGCAGATGGCCCAACGCTCGTCGGCCGCTACGCTGTGCCGCTGGAGTGTCCTCCACGCGGACACGCTGGCCGATACGCTGCTGAAGCTGCTGGGCTGGACCACCGAGGTCTTCCAGGAATCGCGCTATCGCGAGTTTTTCGCCCGTAACGTGCTGTCGCGGCTCGAGCAGCTCCCGACCGCGGGCGCGGCCGGCCGTCTGCTTGGTCTGATGGCCAGCAATAGCCATCACCAGGCGCTGCTCACCGAGCTGCTGCGGGTGCTGACGGCGTTTCTGGAAGACCACCGCGAGTCGCTGCGCGGGCAGATGCAGAGCGAGAGCCCGTGGTGGGTGCCTGAATTTGTCGACCAGAAGATCTACGACAAGATTATCGATCGGGTCCAGCAGCGGCTGCTCGAAATGGTGCTGACTCCCGATCATGAAATTCGCCAGCGGTTTGACTCAGCTTACCGGGAGCTGGCCGACTCACTGATGGATCCCGACAGCCTTACGGCGCGACGCTTTGAGTCGGTGAAGGCAGAGTTCCTGCGTGACCCGAATGTGCGGGGTTACTCCGAGGAGCTGTGGCGGGAACTCTCGATCATGGTGGGAGACGCGCTTAAAGAAAATCGTGGGGCTTCCCACAGTTTCGCCGCCGACCTGATCCGGCGCACGGCCATGGACGCGCTCGACAATCCGAGCCTCATCGAAACGTTCGATCGATGGCTGCACGACGGCGCGCGATTTCTTGTCGCGCAGCTCGGTGAGGAGGCGGCTGGTCTGATCAGCTCGACGGTGCGCAGCTGGGATCCGGTGGACACGGCCAAGCGAATTGAACTGCAGATCGGTCCCGACCTGCAGTTCATCCGCATTAACGGCACGCTCGTGGGCGGGCTGGTGGGACTGCTGCTGCACACAATCGTGCACGCGCTTCCCTGACGGGTCACGAAGTGCCGCGCTGACGCGGGACAGCCCTGCGCCAGCGCGGCTAAGGAAACACCTACACCTCCTGCAGTTTCCAGCGTCCGCGGCGGAAGGCCCAGACGGCGCCGACGGAAAGAAACGCCTCCGAGATCGGCACCGCCATAAAGACTCCCTGCGGGCCCAGCGCCAGCGCGTTTGCCAGCCACCAGGCCAGCGGAATCTGCAGCAGCCAGAATGCGAAGAAGTTGAGCACCGTGGGCGTCCGGGTATCACCGGCGCCGTTCAGGGCCTGTGTCAGCACCATTCCGAGACCGTAGAAGCAGTACCCCATGCTCAAGATCCGCAGACACTGAACGCCGTAGCCAAGCACCGCCGGATCCTGCGTAAAGATCCCGACGAGCTGTGGTGCGAACAGCAGGAACGCCGTCGCCACAACCAACATGAACGTGACGTTGTACCGGACACAGAGCCACGCGGACTGCTGGGCCCGCAGCGGCTGGCCTGCGCCCAGATTCTGTCCCACCAGTGTGGCCGCCGCGTTCGACAGACCCCAGGCCGGCATGATCGTGAAGATGATGATGCGCAGGCCGATGGTGTAGCCGGCCACGGCGGCGCTGCCGTGATCGGCGATCAGTCTAGCCAGGAAAATCCAGCTGGTTGTGCCGATGATGAACTGGCCCACCCCGCCGGCGCTGACCGTCAGCAGACGACGCATCACCGGCATCTGAAGCTTCAGATGGTGCCAGCCCAGCCGCACCTTGCGTCGGACGCCGGTGAGCATCCACAGCTGGTAGACAACGCCACAGCCGCGGCCGATGGTGGTCGCAACGGCAGCTCCCGCTACACCAAGCTCCGGGAACGGCCCGACGCCAAAAATCAGCAGCGGGTCGAGCACGATGTTGATGCCGTTGGCCAGCCACAGGGAACGCATCGCGATGCCGGCATCTCCAGCGCCACGGAAGACGGCGTTGATGATGAACAGCCAGGTGATGGTCAGGCTGCCGCCCATCAGCCAGACGGTGTATCCGCTGCCCGTCGCAACAACCTGTTCGCTGGCGCCCATCAGCCGCAGGATATCGTCGGCGAACGAAATGCCGAGCACTGCGACCAACACGCTGGTGATCAGCCCCATCCAGAGCGCTTGGCCCGCAACAACCGATGCCTCCTCGTGCCGCTTCTCGCCGACCCGTCGCGCCACCATGGCGGTGGTTCCCATACTGAGGCCGATGGCAACGGCGTAGAGCAGGGTGATTGCGGCCTCCGTCAGGCCTACCGCTGTGACGGCGTCAGCGCCGAGCTTGGCGACAAAAAAGATGTCGGTAACGGCGAACACCGATTCCAGCGCCATCTCCAGCACCATCGGTACCGACAACAGAAAGACCGCCGTGCCGATCGGCCCGACGGTGAAGTCTTCGGTCTCACCGCGTACGGCCTGCTTCCACAGTCGCCAACAGCGGCGCACGCCGCCGACGGCCGGCTCCGCGGTACGGTTTTGAGTAACGTTCATGATGACACTCCAGCCCGCCACAGCGCCTCGTGCGCTGCTGCGGTCGTTCAATTAGCTTGCGTGGCGCCGGATTTGGCGCCGAGAAGATCGCCGGCCGTTAGGCCGAGCTCGCCAGGGTGCGAGGCTTGCTAAAGGCAAACGGCGATTGCATCGGCTTGTACATTTCTGCGCTGCTCATCGGCTCTGCCCTTGTGGAGTGAAACGTGAAAGAACGAGCGACCATACGCCGATCGCTGGCATTTGCAAGTGTCGGGAGACGTTCCCGGTCGGCAATCTATTTCTTCGCGGTGTTTTCGAAGGCGGTAAGCTATTGAAAACGTGGGTCAATTAACAAGAAGTTTGCTCAGGTGACAATTTCTGCGCGAATCAGGTTGGTGGTGCCGGACACGCCAAACGGGACGCCGGCGGTGATCACATAGTAGTCGCCGGGCTGAGCAATACCCGTTTGCGTGATCACCTCATTGGCTCGCGCCACCATCTCGTCCGAGTCGCGAATGTCCTCGGCCAGCACCGGATCAATCCCCCAGGACATGGCCAGCTGCTGATAAGACTCCCGATTTGGGGTAATGGCGAGCACGTATTGCGTAACGCGGTGCCGCGCAACGCGGAGCGCTGTGCTGCCGCTTGAGCTGAAGGTCACAATCACCTTGGCGTTGATCGCGCTGGCCATCTGGCAGGCGGCGGACGCAACGCTGTCAGCCAGCGATGCCTCGACGGAAATCTGGGTTTCGCTCATGGCCTTTTGATAGCCTTCGTCAGCCTCCACCGATAGGGCGATCTGGTTCATAACCCCAACAGTTTCCGTTGGATAGTCGCCGACCGCCGTTTCCGCTGACAGCATGACCGCGTCGGTGCCGTCGAAGATCGCGTTGGCAACGTCGGAAGCTTCAGCGCGCGTGGGCGTGGGTGAGGTGGTCATGCTCTCCAACATCTGCGTGGCGGTCACCACCGGCTTCCCCGCTTCGCGGCAGAGCCGAATCAGTTTTTTCTGAACCATCGGTACGCGGTCGACCGAGAGCTCAACGCCAAGGTCGCCACGGGCAATCATGATGCCGTCAGCCTCCTCAAGGATGTCAGCGAACCGCTCGATGGCGCTGGGCTTCTCGATTTTGGCCATCAGCTTGGCCCGGCTGGCGTATCGGTCCAGGTAGTGTCGAGCCAGAAGGATGTCGTCGCGGCTGCGTACGAAGCTCATGGCGACCCAGTCGACGTTCAGCTCGGCACCCACCTTAATGTGGGCGGCGTCTTGCTCCGACAGCGCCGGGATTTTGAGGTCGCTGCCGGGGACGTTGATGCCCTTGTTGTTTGACAGCGGCCCGCCGCGTACGACCCGCGTGACCAGGGTTTCTCCCTGCACTTCCGTGACCTCCAGCTCGAGCCGGCCGTCGGCTAGCAGCAGCGTCTCACCGGCCTTAGTGTCGCGCGCCAGCCCCGGATAGGTGACGCCGACCCGGTTTTCATCCCCCGGTGAGTCGTCGTCACAGGTCAAACGGAACGTGTTTCCTTCGGTCAGAGTTACCGGCCCGTCAGCGAAGCGCGTGGTGCGAATCTTGGGGCCCTGGAGATCTTGCAGGATGCCGATGGCCCGGACGGTCCTTTTTTCAGCAGCACGAATTCGCTCGACCACCGCCGCATGGTCCTCCGGCTCACCGTGGGAGAAATTCAGGCGGAATACGTTAACCCCGGCGTCGATCAGTCGTTCCAGCGTGTTCTGATCAGAACTGGCTGGGCCAACCGTTGCGATAATGCAGGTCTTGGAGTTGGTTTTCATGGCTTGCCTGGGGTCTTTGGAGTCGGTATTTTCGAGCTCGAATTTTACAGAAAAAAAACGGCTGGTGTTGAGGGGCAACGCCGGCTGAGAGGTGGGGCTTTGTGATCATTTCCTGCCCCGGCTGCGGAAGCCGGGTATCCAACAAGCACGCGGTCTGCCCACACTGTGGAACCGCTTTGGACGCAGCGATAGACGACGGGATCTCGGCAGACGAAGCCCAGCGTCGTCGACGCTTGCTCCGCCGAGGGCGTATCGAGCTCCAGAGCTACCTGTCCATACTAATTATGGTTGCCGGAGCGAGCTGGGGCTTCGTTTCCTCCGACTACCTGGAGTATCCGGTACCCTTCTGGCCGATGGCGGTGACGAGCACCGGCGCGCTTTGGTACCTGGGCGTAAGGGTTTACGGCATCTTCGTACGCTGAGGGGGCGCTAGCGAAGCAGCGCTATTTTCCAAGCTCGTCTTCCCACTGGAACTTCCGATCGGTGACGATCGCCTCGAGCGTGGCGATGCGGTCCTTGAGCTCTACGATTTCCGCCGCCATAGCGCGTTCGCGCTGCGTCGGTTCTTCGGTTTCCCCGTCGTCCAGGCTTTCATCCCAAAGCTGTCGCCACCAGGTCGGGCGCTTGCCGACCTCACGCCGCTGCCGGCGGGCTTCGCCGTTGGCGCTCACGCGGCTTTCCAGCGCGCTCATCAACACACAGCAGGCCCAAACGAACATGCCAAACAAAAACCATTGCAGTGCAGTTGCCATTCAGGCCTTCTCCTAACGTCTAAGGGCTTGAATCGTCGCATTTTTTGGGGTCCTGCGTAATTGACAAAAGTCATGATCACCGCTGGTCCATAGGCACCGCAGCGTCCTTGGGTTATTCTCAAGCCTATGAAAGTGAAACAGTTTCTAGAGACCTACCGCGCAGCGTTCGACGCCTTTGACGCGGAAAGCATCGCCGACCTTTACCATTACCCCGGCCTCATCGCGTCCATGGATCAGAGCGAGGCGCTGCTCACCCGGGATGACGCGGTAAAATATTTCGCTCGCGTGTGCGATACCCACAAGCGGATGGGCTATCACCGGGCGCTGCTGCTCAGCAGCGAGCGCGCGACGCTGACCGAAAACCTCGCGACGGTCACCGTCCGCTGGCGCTTCGAAACGTCAACCGGGCAGGTGATCACGGAGTTTGACTGCACCTACACGCTCTGCGACCTCGGTTCTGGGGTCCAAGCCTTTTCTGCGGTCGTCCACGGTTAGAGTCCCACCAAGGTGACGCGGCCGACCGATCGCTCGGCCCATGAAAAATCCATGTCTTCACGCCTCTCGGCCCCTGCGGTAAACCGTGCCTTCGAGGGTGACATTCCGCGGCCAGGCCGATAAACTATATCTCTTTATCCGATTAAAGAGATATTTAACATGCGAAGCCACCTGTTTACGTCGGAGTCGGTGTCGGAGGGGCACCCAGATAAGGTCGCCGACCAGATTTCCGACGCGGTGCTGGATCAGATTATCGATCAGGACCCGGCGGCCCGAGTGGCCTGCGAGACCATGGTCAAGACCGGCGTGGCGATCGTCGGTGGAGAAATCACCACGACAGCGTGGGTCGATCTCGAGGAGCTGATCCGCGGCGTCATCAACGACATCGGCTACAACTCATCGGCGGTGGGTTTCGATGGCTCCACATGCGCGGTCGTGAACATCATTGGCAAGCAGTCGCCCGATATCGCGCAGGGCGTCGACCGGGCGTCCCCGGAGGAACAGGGCGCCGGTGACCAGGGCCTGATGTTTGGCTACGCCACCGACGAAACGGACGTGCTGATGCCAGCGCCCATCCACTTCTCCCACAAGCTGGTCGAGCGCCAGGCCCAGGTGCGGCGTGAAACCTTAGACGGCCAGCAGTACCTGCGTCCTGACGCGAAGTCGCAGGTCACGTTTCGCTACGAGGACGGTCAGCCTGTCGCCATCGACGCCGTGGTGCTGTCGACGCAGCACAGCCCAGAGATTTCCCAGGCGGATCTGACCGAGCTGGTGCAGGAACAGATCATCAAGCCAGTGCTGCCGCACCAGTGGCTTTCCTCGCAGACGAAGTACCACATCAATCCGACGGGTAAATTCGAAATCGGTGGCCCGGTGGGCGACTGCGGTCTGACGGGCCGCAAAATCATTGTTGACACCTACGGCGGCATGGCTCGTCACGGGGGCGGTGCGTTTTCAGGCAAAGACCCTTCTAAGGTGGACCGTTCGGCAACCTACGCCTGCCGCTATGTCGCCAAGAATATTGTGGCGGCCGGTCTGTCCAAGCGCTGCGAGATTCAGGTTTCCTACGCCATCGGCGTCGCTGAGCCCACCTCCGTCACCGTCGAGACGTTTGGTACGGAGACCATTCCGGTGGAGCGAATTGAGGCCCTTGTGGCCGAACACTTTGACCTGCGTCCATATGGCCTGATGCAGATGCTGGACTTGATTCGACCGATTTATCGGCAGACCGCAGCGTACGGGCACTTTGGCCGGATCTACGACGCGGCGACCGGTGCATTCAGCTGGGAAAACACCGACAAGGCGGCCGAACTGAGAGCAGCCGCGGGCTAAAACGTATTCGATACACCTGAATTTGACGATTCGGGTTTTAACGTACAAGAAATCAGGCTGATGAGAAGCGCTGCAAGCCGGAACAGGCCCAGGCTCATCACGTCTGACGATCATAACGGCGCTACCCGACTCACTAGGAGCACATAGTTTATGAGCGCAGTAATTCAACCTGAGGTGGGCAAAGACTACCTCGTCAAAGATATCAGCCAGGCCGACTTCGGCCGGAAGGAACTGAGCATCGCCGAATCGGAGATGCCCGGCCTGATGGCACTCCGAGAGGAGTTTGGTGAAGCGCAGCCGCTTGCGGGCGCGCGGATCGCCGGTTCCCTGCACATGACCATCCAGACCGCCATGCTCATCGAAACGCTGACGGCCCTGGGTGCGGAAGTCCGCTGGGCATCCTGCAACATCTATTCAACGCAGGACCACGCGGCGGCAGCCATTGCGGCGGCAGGTATCCCGGTTTTTGCCTACAAAGGCGAGACCCTGGACGAGTACTGGGAGTACACCCACCGCATCATGCAGTGGCACGACGGCGGCACGCCGAACATGATTCTTGATGACGGCGGCGATGCCACCATGCTCATCACCCTGGGGTCAGCCGCGGAGAAAGATCCGTCGGTGCTCGACAATCCGGGCAGCGAAGAAGAGCGTGCGCTGTTTGCCTCGATCCGTCAGCGGCTTGAGTCGCAGCCGGGTTTCTACAGCAACATCCTCGGCAACATCAAGGGCGTGACCGAAGAGACCACCACGGGCGTCAACCGCCTGTACCGGCTGGCGGAAAAGGGTGAGATGCCGTTCCCGGCGATCAACGTCAACGATTCGGTCACCAAGTCCAAGTTCGACAACCTGTATGGCTGCCGCGAGTCGCTGGTGGACGGCATCAAGCGTGCCACCGACGTCATGATCGCCGGCAAGATCGCCATCGTGGCGGGCTACGGCGACGTGGGCAAAGGCTCAGCGCAGTCGCTGCGCGGCCTCGGCGCCAACGTCTGGATCACCGAAATCGATCCGATCTGCGCGCTGCAGGCGGCGATGGAAGGCTATCGCGTCGTCAACATGGAAGACGAAGGCATCGTCGAGCAGGCCGATATCTTTGTAACCGCCACGGGTAACTACGACGTTCTGCGTCAAAGCCATCTCCAGCGGATGAAGAACGAGGCGATCGTCTGCAACATCGGTCACTTCGACAACGAAATCGACGTCGCGGGCCTGGAGGAATACACCTGGGAGCCGATCAAAGATCAGGTCGACCACGTGGTTTTCCCCGACGGCAAGCGGATCATCCTGCTGGCCGGCGGCCGTCTGGTAAACCTGGGCTGCGGCACGGGTCACCCGAGCTTCGTGATGTCCAACTCCTTCACCAACCAGACGCTGGCCCAGATGGAGCTGTTCAACAACGCGGACGACTACGAGAACAAGGTCTACGTTCTGCCCAAGCACCTGGACGAAAAGGTTGCGCGGCTGCACCTGGATCGTATCGGTGCCCGCTTGACCGAGCTGTCGCCGGAACAGGCTGACTACCTTGGGCTGAAGGTCGAAGGCCCCTACAAGCCTGATCACTACCGCTACTAAGCGGCAGTCCTTAAGTTTCCGGCCGCCGCGAGGCGGCCGGATTCTTCCACCCGCCCATCCGGGTTATCCATGACCAACTTCAGCTTCGAGTACTTCCCGCCGCG
Organism: Pseudomonadota bacterium; assembly: GCA_038747195.1. Classification (GTDB taxonomy): domain Bacteria; phylum Pseudomonadota; class Gammaproteobacteria; order Xanthomonadales; family SZUA-38; genus JANQOZ01. The sequence goes on along the minus strand of JBCDKA010000074.1, from coordinate 8,000 downwards.
GAACGACATCCAGCGCGAACGCTTTAAAGAAACGCACCAGCGTTTGCGGGCGCTCAAGCCCGAATACTTTTCGGTGACCTTCGGTGCCGGCGGCACTACGCGAGACGAGACGGCGGATACCGTCGACGAAATTCGGGCGACCGATTCCGTTGCGCCACATATCTCGTGCCGAGGCGGCACCGAGGAGACGATCAGCGCACTGCTCGATCGTTATCGGGCAAAAGGCGTTGATCGACTGGTCGTCTTGCGAGGTGACCCGACGTCCGGCTCAGTTGGCGGCGACCGCTTCGCTTATGCCTGCGATCTTGTGACGTTTATTCAGCAGAACTATCCGCGGCAGTTCTCCATCGCGGTCGCCTGCTATCCGGAGGTGCATCCGGAAGCCTCCAGTGCCGCAAAAGATCTGGCCTACTTTCGGTCGAAGGTTGATGCGGGTGCTTCGGAGGCCATCACGCAATATTTTTTCAACGCGGACGCCTACTTCCGGTTCGTGGATGCGGCGACCGCCGCGGGCGTTGAGGTACCGATCGTTCCAGGCATCATGCCGGTGACCAACTACGCTCAGCTCAAGCGCTTCTCGGACGTTTGCGGTGCGGAGATTCCGCGCTGGATGGAGGCGAGGCTGCGCGACTTCGGCGACGACAAAAAAGCGATCGCTGACTTTGGGCTCGAAGTGGTCGGGGAAATGTGTGAGCGACTCATCGCCGGCGGCGCGCCGTCGCTTCACTTCTATACGCTGAATCGCGCCACGGCGACGATCAAGCTGATCGACGCGCTGGGCCTAGCGACAGCATCCTGACGGCAACGTCGGGCATCCGTGCCCGTAACGCCAATCCATGGTGTGCCGTCAGGACCGGGCTTGGGCCCGGCCTTGCTGCCTACAGTCCGGAACTGAGCCGCTCCGCCATCCACTGGCGGACAAAGCGATCGTCCTCTTGATAAACGGGCGCGTCGTCTGCGGCCGTCCTGAGGCCGAGCTCGAGTTCCGCGATGGCCGCCGCTTCCCTGGCGTCCGGGGTTTCTTGAAACCCTTCGGTGCTATCCCACTGCATCTCCATCATTGCTGTCTCCTTGGCTGTTGCTTCTGCCTGCCTCGTCGCCGTGTCCTGCCGGGTTGAGGCACTCGTGGGTGTTTCCTTTCACTCCACGGCTTAAAGTATACGACCGGCCGGAGCCGTTTTCTGTCAACGAATGTGTGCCCGGCGTAAGCAATTGTTAACTCGGAGATCTGGCGTATTAACTCAGTAAAAACAAAGTGTTGTGGTGTTTTTTGGCGGCTCTTAGCCGGACCGACGGTGCTGATCTGGGGACTGGCGGCGGTGGGCTGCTACCGACAGCCGGTCCCGGACCTGAGCGATCTGCCCGCCGCACCGTCCCAGGCGGCTGAGCCATCGCCGGAGGATTCCGTGGCGACGCCAGCCGAGGAACCCGCCGCGGAGGCGCCAGCGGTTCAACGCTACCAGGTTGTCGACAGTCGGATGCTGGTCAAGGTTTATCGCGCCGGCCGGCTCGCCCGGCTGGGCCACAATCACACCATTGAAGCACCGATTCTTGGCAGCTTCTCCCTGGAGAATGATCGGGTAAAGGCCGAGCTGTATGTTCGACCGGGCGAGCTGCTGGTTGACCGGCCGGAAACCCGTGCAGCGCAGGGAGAAGACTTTGCCGGCGCGATCAAGCCGAAAGACGTTGAGGGAACCCGCGGTAACCTGCTCTCGGAGAAGGTGCTGAACCCGCTGGAGCATCCGTTTATCCGCGCCACGATTGACGACTCGATCGACGCTGACGGCAGCGTCACAGTCACCTTTGAGCTGGCGGGCGCAACGGCGACGCAGGCGCTTGGCGTGGATAGGCTGAATGACAGCTTCTGCCGTCCGGCCTTTCGGGGAGCGGTAACCTTGGGCCACGACGACTTTGGGCTAACGCCGTTTTCCATCCTCGGCGGTGCGGTTGCGGTGGCTAACGACTTCGAGGTGAGCTTCACTCTGACCGGTGATCTGGAGGTTCAGGACGGCGGCGTCTGCCAGGACTAACCGGCCGCTCCCAGCAGGTCCCAGCGGTTGCCGTAGAGGTCGGCAAACACGCAGACGCAGCCGTAAGGCTCCTCTCTCGGCTCCTCCAGGAAATTCACGCCGGCCTCCTTCATCGACCGGTAGCTCTCCCAGAAGTTGCTGCTCTGCATAAACAGAAACACGCGCCCGCCGCCCTGCTTCCCCACCGCCGCCCGCTGTTCGTCATCGGCAGCTCTTGCGAGCAGCAGTGCACATCCACCGCCGGGCGGCGCCACCCGCACCCACCGCTTGTGGTCACCGAGCGCGGTGTCCTCGAGCAGCGTAAAGCCGAGGCGGTTGATGAAATAATCGATGGCTTCATCGTAGTCGTGGACCAGCAACGCCAGGCTGCTGATGGTGGTTTCCGTCATTGTGAAATTCCTCTGGTTGATTGTCCGCTGACGCGGAACTTGACCTCTGGATCCGTTGGGCCGCGGAGTTGCAATTACGGTCAAAGTGAACTTTGATCAGTATTCGGCGCTCCTTCAAGCGCCGCTTTTGCTTAAATCCGGCGGCAGCAAACTTCGGGAGGGAACCACTTATGACTCGATCGACAAACGTACCCGAGATACGGACGCTGTGGGCGCTGGTCTGCAGCGGCGCTTTGGTGACGGCTCCGGCCTTCGCTGGCGAAGGGCAGAGCGCACCGCTCACCGCCGCGGGCCCCAACCCTGCGGCGCCGGCAGAACTGGCTCAGTATGGTGCGCTCAAAGGCAGCTGGTCTTGCGAAAGCTCGTCGCAGGGTCCCAACGGCGAGTGGCAAACGCTGCCTGGCCGGGCGACCTGGAGCTGGTACTACGTGCTGGATGGTCATGCGGTGCAGGACGTCTGGAAGCCGGCGGCCGAGGGCGCGCCCTGGGGTACCAACCTGCGTACCTACGATGCCGAAAAGAAGCGATGGCACATGGTATGGGCGACGCAGGCGCAGCCCGAGTTTGACTACTACGAGGCAACCTACAGCGAGGGCATGATTGTGATGCGGGGCGAAAACCCGCCGCGGACCGCAAACATTCCGCCGCACGCGGCAAAGATCACGTTCTACAACATGAGTGACGAGCACTTCGACTGGAAGTATGAGGCGACAGCACCAGGCAGCGACAGCGGCTGGTCTCCGTTCAGCCGAATCTCCTGCGATCGTCTCAATTAGTTACCGGAAAAGTGGTCAACAGTTGATCGACGGCTGCGGCGTCGGGCATCGATGGCGCCGCGCCCAGAGCGGTCGTCGACAGCGCGGCCGCAGCCGCGGCGCGGGTCAACGCGGGCTGAAGCGCTTCGCCCCCAGCGAGCGCTGCCGCCAGATTTCCGTTGAACGCATCCCCCGCGCCCGTGGTATCGATCGCGCTGACGCTAAACGCCTCAAAGCGTCCATACGTCTCGGGCAGCTGCCAGTAGTTGTCGGCCGGCACCGAGAAAAAGCCGCCTCGACGGCCCATGGTGATCACTACGGTGCCGCCGCCCAGCTGCCCGCACCATCCCTGTAGCTGTTCGGGCGGCGCGCTCGCCCAGTCGGCGGGCAGCGTTTCGCCGGTGCGCGCCGCCAGGAGCGCCGCAAACTCAGCCTCATTGGGCGTCACCAGATCGGTGAGATCCAGCAGGGTTTCTGCGCCGGGCAGGTCTGCCGGCGCCGGATTCAACATGGCCAGCGCGCCGCGCTGAGCGGCGTCTGCCAGCGCCTGGCGCGTCAGCTCCAGGGAACACTCCTGCTGGGCGAGCAGCACCGTGCAGCCGTCAGCGGGCCTGTCGGGGAGATCGTCCGTCCGGAAGGTGAGCTCAAGGTTGGCCCCGGGCGCCACCACAATCTGGTTTTCACCGGACGTCTCGGAGACCACGCACGCAACGCCCGTCGGTTCGCTGCCTTGCTGCCAGCGGCACCGAAGGCCGATCGCGGTCGCAAAGGCCCGGACCTGCTCGCCCTGCGCGTCGTCACCCAGGGCGCCGGAAAACGTGGTCTCAGCGCCCGCGCGATGGGCCGCCACGGCCTGGTTGAAGCCTTTGCCGCCGTGAGCGGTGGCAAACGTTCCGAGGCGGGTTTCGCCGCGGACCGGCAGCTGCTCGCTGCGAAAAAGCATGTCGCAGTTGTAGCTTCCAACCACCAGCACCGGCATTACGGTCACCTCGCCTGAGATCGGGCCATACCTTATCATTCCGGGGGGACAGTATTGACGGCGCGGCTTCGGTCGCGACAGGCAGGGGATTGAGCAAGCGATTTTCCATACCGATTCTGGGCTGGGTGGCTATCGGCCTGACCGTGGTCGGCGCGCTGCCGTTTGCCCTGTCCTGGTATCAGATTCAAAGCAGCCGCGAAGCGATGGTCGACCAGACCCAGCTCACCCACCTGCTGGTTGCCCGCGCGAACGCTGACGGCATCAGCGATTACCTGAACGTGATGGACGGTCTGCTCGCGTCCGCCGGCGATCACGAAGACGTCTATCTGCAGCCCGACTCCGAGGCCTCGCTCGAGGTATTAAAAGAAACCCTGGCGACGCGCGATGAGCTCAAGTCGCTCGGCCTGTACGCCCGGAAATCCGCCGGTGGTCCGCAGGCGGCGGTGACCAACGAAGAGATTTTTGTCCTGGCCAAAAAAGGCCAACCCAGCGCGTCGGGTGAGCTGCTGGAGCGGGTACTCAACGAGGGCCCGGTGGCGGTGCGCCGCCAGCAGCGCAGCTATCTGGTGCTCGGCCGCGAAACGGCGCGCCCGGGGGTCTTTTTGCTGGCGCTGCTCGACAACACCCAGCTCCGTGACCGCTCGGTGCCGCCGGAGCTGGGCGACGCGGCGCGCCTGGCCGTGATCGACGCTGACGGCAAGCTGGTGGCGGGCGACGGTGATGCCATCGAGCTGGTGCCGGACCATATTCTGACCCAGACTCGCGAAGCCCCGGTCAGATCCGACGCCCATCGCTTTGATCTGGACGAGGGTTTTGGCGTGGCCGCCTTCGCCCGGATTCCCGCCGCTGACTGGTCGGTGCTCTCGGTCCAGCCGGCCCGCCAGGCAGAGCGGGCCACCACCCAGATGCGGCGCACGGCCTGGCAGGCGTTCGGCGCGCTGGCGCTCGTAATGGGGCTGCTCATGCTGGGCGCTCACCGGCTGGTGGTTCGCCCGGTGCGCCAGATGATTGCCTCGCAGCGTCGGCTGCTGGGCAGCGGCAGCGGCGGCGGCAGCGAGATATCCCAGCTTAAAGATTCGTTCGAGAAGCTCGAGCAGGCGATGGCCGAGCGCGACAGCCTGAGCGAGGTGTTTCTGGATCGCTATCAGATCACCCGGCGGATCGGGTCCGGGGCCATGGGTACGGTTTACCTGGGCTGGGACCCGAAGCTGCGCCGGGAGGTGGCGCTGAAGACGATCAAGCTGGACAGCGAGCTTCCGGCCGCGGAACGCGAGGAGCTCACCGCGGCGCTCCTGCAGGAAGGTATCACCAGCGCCGGCCTGACCCATCCGAACATCGTGACCGTGTATGACGTCCTCGGTAACGACGAGTTTGCTTTTATCGCGATGGAGTTTGTGGACGGCGAGGGGCTCGATGAGCGGCTCAAGCGCGAGGTGCGGATGTCCCCGCGATCGGTCGCCAACGTTGCTGATGCGATCCTCAAGGGGCTGCGAGCCGCCCACGAACGCGGCGTCATTCACCGCGATATAAAGCCCGCCAACATCATGGTATCGAAGGACGGCTCGGTGAAGGTCTCGGATTTTGGGATCGCCGGACTGCTCAATCGAAGCGGCGAGGGGGAGCGCGTGATCAAAGGCACGCCCGGCTATCTGGCCCCCGAAACCTACCTGACCGCCGAGTTTGGTGTCGCCACCGACCTGTTTGCCGTCGGCGTCGTAATGGTAGAGTGCTTGACGGGAAGGATGGTGTTTGCGGGGCGCAACACGGCCCAGATCATCACCCGGACGTCGTCGATCGACGTGAGCCTGCCGCCGGAAATTGCGGCCCACGTACCTGAGGCGATGCTGGGTTTGATCAACGACCTGCTGGAAAAGACGCCGGCCAAACGACCGGCCAGCGCGGCTGAGGCGCTCGAACGACTAGCGCCGGTGGTGGTGATGCTGGCCGGAGCCCCCGAGGACGCCGCTGACCTCGACGACACGACACCGCTGGAAGCAGGGAATGACTCAGGCAACGCAACGCCAGAAACGCAGGTGCTGGATACGGTGGCTGCTACTCGCCGCATCGATTCCTAGCGTCGCCTCGGCGCAGTCGAGCGACCTGATCGACAGGCTGGGCCTGCCGCCCGGTGACTATTGGTACGCCAGCAACGGTCTGGCGATTCCCCTGACCGAACGGTCCGCCGATCCCGCAAACCTGAACGAGGTGCTGGTGCTGCGGCGCGAGGACGGTGAGCTTCAGCCCGTCGGCTGGTTTGAGATCAGCGAGGAGACCCGGGCCGGTGCGCCCACCACCGCCACGCGGGCGACCGTTGACGGCACCCAACCCCAGGGCAGCATGCGTCTCAGCGGCAGCTGGCTGACGGCTGACGGTGGCAGGCTGATGGCGGCGCCATCTGTCCGGCTGGTGCTGGGTTTTGAGGACCCGGCGGGGCTGGACCGTTGGGTGTTAAGCGATACGCACCCGATCTCGATCAGCGGGGGTCGCTGGCAGCCCGGCCTGCATCAGCTCACCGCGCTTGCCGGCGACGCGTTCGGCAACGAGGGGGTCGCCGCGAAGCTGAGCTTTGAGGTGGACGGCGCTGGCCCGGAGCTCAATTGGGCGATCGAGTCTGAAGCGCTGGGTGAGGGGTCCCGCGGTGCGGTGTATCAGCCGCCGGTCAGCCTGTCGCTCAATGCTGACGATCCTGCCGGCGTGGCGACGCTGGAACTCGATCGCGGCGCTGGCTGGGAGGTGGTGGCGGCGGGCGCGCCGGTGGCGGTCAGCGCCAGCCGGGTGAGCCTTCGCGCGACTGACCGGCTGGGCAATACGACGGTGAGCGAAGCCTCGTGGCGCTACGATCGAGAGCCGCCGGAGATCCGGGTGCTCGCCGAGGGTGTCGAGCTCGCGGAGCGTGATGAGGTTGCGCTGCCCGTCGGGGGCGTGCTGACGATTTTGGTCACCGACGAGGGCGCTGGCGTCGAAAACGCGACCTACCGCTATAACGGCACGCCACCGCAGCCGCTGCCCGAGACCATTCGCTTTGTCGACCGAGGCTGGTATCAGGTGCAGCTCCGTGCCGTTGACCGCCTGGGCAACGAGCGTGTGCGGCACGTTGACGTCCGCACCTCTCCCCGTCGCACTCGGCCCAGACGCGCGGCCGACACGATGAATGACGACGGAGGCAGCGGCTGATGAGATGGGTCTTTGCAACGCTGCTGCTCGGGTGCGCCGCGGTCCACGCCCAGGAACAGGTGGACGACACGCTCGGGATTCATATCGTTAAGCCGGGTGAGACGCTATGGGACATCACGCGGTATTACCTCGGCGAAGACTTTCTCTGGAAAGAAAACTGGCGTCTCAATCCCGAGATTCAGGATCCCAATCGGCTGCGCATCGGGCAGCAGCTGACGGTTATTAAAGAACGACGCATCACGGCGGAAAAAGCGCTGGTCCGAACCGTTGCCAACCAGGTCGACAAAAACCTGCAGCGCACGGCCTGGGAGTCTGCTCAGCCGGGCGATCAGCTGGCCGAACGGGACGGCGTCAGAACGCGGCAAAGCTCGTCCGCAGAGCTCCAGTTCACCGACGATTCGCTGCTGCGGGTCGGCGAGTTCTCACAGATTTTTTTGCAGCAGAAGACCACCACGCTGCGCGGCGTCGACCGCGGGCGGATCGAGGTGCGCCGCGGTGCCGCGGAACTTGAATTTGCGCCCATGAGCCGCCGCCGGACCGAGATTGAGCTGATCGCCGGTAGTGCCGTCACCCGACCCAAGCCCGGCGACGACGGGCGAGGCAAGATCGCCGCCGGCGCTGATGAGGAAGACGGCAGCGCCCGGGTGATGGTGTACGAGGGCAGCTCGCTGGT
>JBCDKA010000073.1:0-18710 GCA_038747195.1 Pseudomonadota bacterium | reverse complement strand
TGAAGGCACAAGCTGGCTCTTCTACGACCGGCCAACGGTCGCTGACATGGCGCTCCTGCCGTTTGTCCGCCAGTTTGCGTTCATCGATCGTCCCCGCTTCGACCGGGAGGCGCCACCGTGGGTCCGGGGCTGGCTGGACCGATTTCTCGACAGCGAGCTGTTTACTCGGGTGATGCCCAAGTATCCTCGCTGGTCCGTCGGTGACCCCGTCACCGTGTTTCCATGCTGAACCCGTCTGATTCAGGCTATCCGGGACCAGCAGCCTGCGCCTGCTCGAGCGCTTTCCGAAAGCCTTGCCTGTCCCTCGGCGAAATCAGCACGTAGCGTCCTCCGGCATAGGAGATTTTCAGCCGATCGAGTGAAAGGGCCGGACTGGACAGCAGATTGTGTGAGTCGGTGACCGACTCGATGTCGCCCACCGGAATCTTCCACCGAATCGGTCCGCAGACGACGAGCAGCGTGGCGTCCCGAACCTCATAATACGTAGCGGCAAACATCCAGATGACGGGGACGATAGTGATTAGCAGCGTGGCCGCCGCCACGACCAGTCCAATCGGTCCAAGGGAGGACATAACCGCCGCCAGCGACAGCACAACAACCGCTACCGTCACGGCCATCACCACCGCAAGCCACAAATCAATTTTCGATGAAAATCGCACGGTTAGGGCCCAATTTCTGACGATCAAAAATCTACCGAAATCGCCTGCTTGGGGCAAAGAATCATCGCCGGATCGCTGCGGTTTGACCCCGGAAGATCTCCCAAAACGTTCAATAAGCCGAGGCTCATAGGGTACTTCAGCTCCGCAGAGCCGATTGCCAAAAGCTTGCAAAAGGGAGTCGTGCGATGTTTGGGGTTCGAATCATGGGCTTTGCGACAGTTTTAGCGATTGCGGGATGGCTGGTGTTGGTCCAGCGACCCCACCCAGTGGAAGATACGCCGACCGCGCAGGTAGGAGCTCCATCACGCCACCCGGAGCCACCGCCTGCAGCAAAGCGTTCCGGGCCGGCCACCGGCAACGCCGGTCGGTTGTCTGAAGGCTCTTGCACGGGTGCTACCGCCGACCGAACGCAGGAGATTTCGCGGCTCGATCCCGTCGCTGCGGTTGAGGTGGCCCTGGCTCAAACCGACCCTCGCCAGCGCTGGCAGATGCTGCGCAGCGCTGCCAAGGCCTGGGCTGAGACCGACGCCGAGTCTGCACTCGCTTTTGCTGATTCTCTGCGTCGGCCGTCTGATCGCCTAGAAATGCAGCGATCGGTGGTTGCAGTTCACGCAAGAGTTGATCCGCTCGGGGCGCTGGCCATGCTCGAGGGCATGGGCCTCGACCTGAGCCATCAGCTTGTTAACGAAGCGATGGCGGCGCTTGGCAAACTAGACCCATCGGCAGGTCTTGCGGTGATTGATTCCCTGGACCCGGGCGAGCTGCGTGAGGGGGCGCTTCGTTCGCTTTTCCGCAGCTGGGCCCGCAACGACGTCCCGTCAGCGGCCGCTGCGCTGCAGCTGCGCAACGATCTCACGCCGGATCAGCGTAGCGACCTCGCCAGGCGCGTACTTCAGCACTATGTTCCGGCGTCGCCAACCGAGGCGTTTGTATGGCTGGAAGCTCTGCCGAGGAAAGACTACCGAGAGCTGATGCCTGACGCACTCACCCTGCTGGCTAAGACCGATCCTGGTGAGGCCTGGAGTCGGCTTCAAAATTTCGAAGCACGTGGTCCAGCGCTAGTGGGCCTATCGTCGACTATTCTCCGACAGGCCGCCGGGGAGGCTCCGGAATGGGCTGCCGACCGGCTGCGGGAATTGCAGATGGGGACAACCCGCCTGCAAACAGCTTCAGAGATAGCGGGCGCCTGGTTGGTCCGAGATCCGGATGCGGCCATGGTGTGGGTACTTTCCTTGCCCTCGCGGGAGCGGCGGGCCGCGCTCGGCGGCGTTGGTTGGCGTCTCGCGGATATCGACGTTGAGCTGGCGGATTCCTTCATCGATTACTTGAGCGACTCGGAACAGCCGTCGCTGATCGAGCCCGTGCTTAGGCACCGCTTAGCGATGAGCCCCAGGCGGGCCGCCAACTGGATTACCCGGTACAGCCACCTGCCCGCTTATGGTCGATGGGTCGGAGAAGTAGCCAGTCAGTGGCTGGCTGATGATCCAAGTTCAGCGTTGTCGCTGGTCTACCGAATCTCCGATGATCGTCAAAGGCTCGATGCATTCAGCATTCTGATGCCCCGCTGGTCGGTGCAGGCACCTAGGCAGGCCGCGAAGTGGTGGCATCGGCAGCCCGAGGAATACCGGCCGGAATCGGTGTTAAAAAATCTGATAAGGGGTTGGCACAACGCGCAGCCGGAGCAGGCTAAAGCCTGGGTGATGAAGCTGCCGACCAGCGAACGCGATATCGCCCTTGTCGATCTTCTGGGCCAAAGCTGGACCGAACCCCATGAGGCTCGGAGGCTGGTCCGGGAAATCGACGACCCGGACCTGCGTTACAAGGCGCATCTCTCGGTGTTACACCAACTGCTGCGGGTCGATTGGCTGGAGGCGGAGGCCTGGGTCGAGGGAGCACAACTGACCGGTGAGGCTCAGATGAAACTGCTGGACGTACTGTCGAGAACCGTCGATAACTGAGCTGCTGTTGGCGCCCACCACCTCGCTGGGCTGCCATCACGAAAACAGACAATGGGATATCCTGTCAGTCGGGCAATTGGCGTCGGACTGCAAAACGACCATCGTCACCTCGATGACGGACTACCGCTACAAGGCATTTATCAGCTATTCGCACGCCGATGAGGCCGTGGCGCGCTGGCTGCATCGGTCGCTGGAATCCTATCGCCCACCGCCACAGCTCGGTATCACTAAGCGGCTTCGCCCAGTCTTTAGGGATCGAGAGGAACTCGCCGCTTCCACGGACCTGAGCGAAGAAATCATGGCGGCTCTCAGGGCATCGGAGAGTCTGGTCGTCATCTGCTCCAGATCGGCGGCCGCATCTCACTGGGTCAATGAGGAAGTCCGTCTGTTCCAAAGCCTGGCGCAGGGAACGCGAGTTTTTTGTCTGCTGGTGGACGGCACTCCGAACGGCGCCGAAGACGAGTGTCTTCCGCCAATGCTTCGTCGGAAGGACGGGCATGAACCGCTGGCCGCTGACCTGCGGCGACGCGCGGACGGCAAGCGAGGCGCACTGCTGAAGCTCGCGGCCGGGCTGCTGGGGGTTCGCTACGACGATCTGCGCCAGCGTGACCTGATCGCTCGGCAGCGCCGGCTTGCGCTGGTGGCGGCCAGCTCTTTCGGTGGGATGCTGCTGGCCGTGGGCCTCGCTTGGTTTGCCTGGCAGTCTCGCCAGGAGGCGGTAGCAGCAAGAACCGAAGCCGAGACTCAACGTCAGCTGGCTCAGCAGGAATCGTTGGTCGCCAACCAGACCACCGAGTTTCTGGTGGACCTGTTCGACGTTTCCGACCCGTCCGAAGCACGCGGCAACGCAATTACTGCCCGAGAGATCCTCGATCGCGGATTGGAGGACATCCAGTCCGCCGAGGACCTGCAGCCGTCGGTACGAGGCCGCCTGCTGCTCACCATCGGAAGGGTCTACCAGGAACTGGGGCTGTACGCGCCGGCCAACGCTGCGCTTGAGACCAGTATGACGATTCACCGTCGGCTCGGCGTCGACGACCCGGCGGTTCTCGCCGAGGCGCTGACCGAGGTAGGAACGCTGCAGAGCGAGCAGGGCGATTTCGAAGCCTCGCGCAGGAGCTTCCACGAGGCGCTCAGCATCCGCCGGGGCCTGCTTCAGGCACCCCATGCGGACATCGTCGCCTCGATGGCGGCGGTGGCAAACACCCATTGGCGGCAGGACCAGCTCGACGAGGCCGAGCGGCTGGCTGACAAAGCTCAGCAAATGCTCGATGCACTGCCGGAGCCTGATGAATCGCTGAGCTATGTCGTGCTCAACCTGCGTTCAAATATCTATTCCTATCAAGGACGCTACGAGCTGGCAGAGCCGCTGCTTTACGATCTGCTTGAATACAGCTATCGCGAGCATGGTGAGCTATATCCTGGCACTGGCTTCGCCCACGACAACCTCGCGATCACGCTCACGTCGCTCGAGCGCTGGGAAGAAGCGGAAACGCACTACCGCAAATCGCTGGCGATTCTTGAACACGTTTACGGCCCGGAACACCCCGAGGTTGCGCAAACGATGGCAAACCTGGCGGACTTTTTGCTCCAGCGCGATCGGCTTGACGAAAGCGAGGCGCTACTGATGGGTGCCATCGAACGTTTCAGCGACACGCATGGCCGAGAATATTTCATGGTGGCCGATTCGTTGGCGGGACTTGCCGACATCGCTCTGGCGCGCGGCCACTATACGCAGGCGATGCGCCATATCGACGAATGCCTGACTATCTACGGTGCAACGCTGCCGGAGCAGCATGCTAAAGCCCAGTATGCGCAGCTGCTGCGCGCCGATATCCTGATTGAAGAGGGTGCGTTTGACGAAGCACAAGCGTATCTCGTTGCGATGGCTGCCGGAATCGATCGGGCCGACCACCCGGAGCACGCCCAGGAGATCGACGAACTCCTGGAAGATCTTGGCGATCGCCGCGCCGACTTGAACGAGTGAAGCGCGCGCGATTAAGGCTCGTCGATCGTCTGTTAGTCAGTGTTATGAGCCGCTTCTCGAGCTCGTTTGATGCGGCTTTCAGTCTGGGGGTGGGTGCTTACGAAGTTGAGGAGTGCGCTTTCGGAATCGGGGTAGCGAAGCTGCAGTCGTTCCATGATGTCAGCGAAAGCGTCCGGCGATATGCCGTGCTCCTGGAGCAAGGCAAAGGAATACTCGTCGGCCTCTTCTTCAAATTCTCGCGAGTATTCGCTCTGTAGAAGCACCACCGGGAGGCCGGCTATGGCAGCGGTCAGTGTCGCCGCGTCTGCCGTCACCGCCGTCGCGGCCACCGCCACCAGTGAGTTCTGGATGAGGGTGCGCATGACGTGCCGGCGCTCGATATGACCAATTTCATGGGCCAGGATCGCCAGTACCTCCTCGTCCGTCTCGGCCAGCCGGACCAGGTCGTCGGTGATGACAACGGTACCGCCCGGCAGGGCAAACGCGTTAGGCCCGATGGCACCGGAGGCGCGAAACTGCAGGTCCAGATACGCTTCGTAGGTTTGGCCACGCCGGAACTGGTTGAAACGCGCCCGAATCTTTTCCTGGCGCTGCACATCAATTTGCGAAGGAAGCAGCCAGCCGAACTCGTGCATGGAGTCGAGGACCTGCTCACCGAGGTTTTGCTCCGATTCGATTGGGATTCGCAGCGCAATGCTCTCGGCTGCGGCCGGCAGCCCATAGCGATGCCCGGCGAAAAGCACCAGCGCCACGAGCACCACGCAACCAAGCGCAACACCCCAGCGCTGCTCCAGCCACGCGACGATCCCTTCGCCGGGGCTTACCTGAGGCAATCGATCGAGCGCGTCGGCATCGTCACATTGGAACTGCCCGCCGTCGGGAAGCGTAAGGAGACGGCTCTGAGCGCCGGTGCGCGGGGATACCAGCAGCTCCGCGCTTGGAAAGCTGCGAACCTCCGCATCTCGTTTGAGGCGGACCTCGTTGCCGGCCAGCTCCAACTCTGCCGGGTGACGCAACGCGCTTTTGCCGTCGAAGTAGTAGCCGCCAAGAACCGTCATAGCGAGAGATCCAGATCGAAGAAGTCACCCGTTTCGGCTGCTGCCGCGCGAACATTGCTGCGGTCATCGCCGATGAAGTCCGACAGCGGTCGATCGGTGCGGGCTGAAAGGTGTTCGACGCGGTAGCGCATCGTGCGCATCACTGCCCAGGGAATCGCCAGGCCAACGGTTGCGATGATGGCAAGCGCGTTGGTGAGGTAAAGCGCAAACAGCTCCCCGCCTTTCATCGTCGAAAGAAAAGACACTGAGCCGAGGTGCGCCTGGTTCCAGACCAGGTTGGTGACATTGGCGCGCACGTAGGCGAAGGCAAAGACGTAGCCCAGATAGACGGGAATGGTCAGCAGGAATAATTGCGAGCTGGAATCGGGGTCGATACCGCCAACGAAAAAGGCCAGCATCGCGCTTAGAATCGCGGCCAGGAGCAAAATGAATCCAGCCATAAAATACACGCCGAAGAACTGCCCGCCGCGAGCGCCGTAAACCACCCGCGCGGTGCCGTAGGACGTGTTGGTGGCGATGAATCGCTTCAGGCGGTTTAACCACCAGGGAAAGAGCACGCCGGCCGCAAGAATCACCAGCAGCGCGAGCCACCCGAGGGCAGAAACCAGTTCCCCGATAATCCCCGAGTCCGAACCGTCGAACATAAGACCCAGGATCACGATCGGAATCAGGCCGAGCCAGTAGATGGTGACGGCCGCGCCCAGATAGTTTCCGTGAAAGACGAAGGTCAGGTTCCGCCAGGCTGAATAGCGCGCGTTGAAGGCCGCTGAGCTGGCCACGATCCACGGAGCGATGATCAGCCCTGCGCCGAGCACCCAGGGCAGGGCAGGCAGATAAAAGCTGCTGCTGAACCACCAGATAAACAGCAGCGCCGCTGCGACCAGACGACCCTTCAGAATGGGGATCGGCTCCGCAAGGTACTGCATCGGCGTATCGTCGATGCGGACGCTGGCATAGAAGTAGCGCTTTTTGCGGACCTTGGCCCAGGCGGAAAAGATGCCCAGAGTCAGCAGCGTCAGGCACAGATTGACGATCCAGATCCGAAAATAGACGCCAGCCTGGCCGGTAAACTCGATCGGGATCGTTCGCTCGTCGTGGATTTCGACTGCCTGGAGGCCGCCATCGGAGATGATTGGTGTTGCCTTGGCGGGCTCGTTTTCAGCGTCTAGCGAAGGTGTACTCATGCGCCTCGGGGTGGGGTGGTCGAACAGGCCTGGAAATCTCATCATAACGAATTCCCGACGACTTGCACCCCGCTTTTTCCGGTCTTTTCCTCCGGCAGGGCCGAACAGCGATGAAGCGTCTCGAGTTACATTTTCGGACGCTTGCCGGTAGTCTCTTCCGAGTCCCATGATCGAGCATCGCATGTCCGCCCCACCCGTTTTTGAGGGTACCGATGGCATCAATCCGGCATTGGCCGCGTTGGCCGCGGGCCGGCTTGTGGCCATACCGACGGAAACCGTCTACGGCCTGGCGGCAGATGCCGCCAGCGCGGAGGCTGTGGCGCACATCTATGCAGCAAAAGGGAGGCCGTCGTTCAATCCTCTGATCTCCCACGTGGCTGACCTGGCGATGGCCGCGACCGAAGGATGTCTCGATGAGCGGGCCTTTGCTCTGGCTGACGCTTTTTGGCCCGGGCCGCTGACGCTGGTGGTGCCGGCCAACGAGGGGGGCAAAAGCTGTGAGCTGGCCCGTGCCGGTCTAGGCACCATCGGCCTGCGGGTGCCTGGTCATCCGCTGACACGTCAGCTTCTGGATGCGTTTGGGGGTCCGCTGGCCGCACCCTCAGCCAATCCGTCGGGCCGCCTGAGCCCGACAACCGCGGCTGACGTGGAGCGAGCCTTCGGCGATGAGGTGGCGCTTGTCATCGACGGGGGTCCCTGCGACGCCGGCATTGAGTCAGCCATCGTTTCGGTGCTGCCCGACGATTCACCTCGGCTGTTGCGGCCAGGCGCAATCAGCCGGTCAGCGCTGGAAAACGTGGTCGGCCCGCTGGCGGACAGGCTGTCGTCCGACATCAACGCGCCTGGTCAGCTCATTTCCCACTATGCGCCCGCGGCCACGCTGCGGCTAAACGCCACGACCTGTCGTCGTGACGAGGTGTTGTTGGGCTTTGGGCCCGCCGCCCCGCCGGGGCTGAACCTCTCCCCAACGGGTGATACGGTTGAAGCCGCCGCCAACCTGTACCGCATGCTGCGGGAACTGGATGGAAAGGGCGCTGAGGCGATTGCGGTAATGGCAATTCCAGACGAGGGCCTGGGAGAGGCGATCAACGACCGCCTTCGCCGCGCCGCCGCGCCTAGGGGTCAGACCCTCACCTGAGCCCGATTGGCTGTCGATCGCGCTTCTTCAAGTAGAGTCCCAACCCTGACACAACGGTGAACCCCATGAAGTCAGTCCTCGTTGCCGCCTTATTCCTGCTCGCCACCACGTGCGCTATGGCGACGTCTCCATCTGCCTCGAAGGTCGCCGATACCGCCGCGAGTGGGTCCTGGTTCGATCGGGCGCGAGACGGAGAGGGCTTTGTGGTGCAGTTCATCGACGACGCGTCCGCGGTGGTTTACTGGTTCACCTACACCAGCACCGGCGAGCAGCGTTGGTTTACCGGCCTGGGCTCAGCCAGCGGTAACGTGCTGCAGATCGACGAGCTGCTGATGCCAACCGGGGGCGTGTTTGGCCCTGGCTTCGACTCGTCGGCCATTGTTCGCGAGGACATGGGTGAACTGACCCTGACCTTCACCTCCGACGTCAGTGGACGGGCTGATTACGTGATCAACGGCGAAGCCGGCAGCCAGAACCTTGAGCGCCTCACGCGGCCGCTGGAGGTGGGTGCTGCCAGCGAGCCACTGGTGCCTGCCAAGAGTGGTTCCTGGTTTGACCCGGTCAACGACGGCGAAGGGTTCGCCGTAGAGGTGCTCGAAGACGGTACACCGCTGGCCTACTGGTTTACCTACGACGTTGCCGGCAACCAGGCCTGGATGGTGGGTATTGGCACGGGCAACATCGGCAACGGCAGCGTACAGCTCGATATGGTGCAGCCGGTGGGCGGCCTTTTTGGCGATAACTTTGATCCAGCGGACGTCGATCGTCAGCCGGCCGGACGGGTGAATTTCAGTCTGAACTGCGACGCGGGTTTCGCCGACCTGGACGCCACGGACGCCGACTTTTTGGATTTTCGCCTGCAGATTCAGCAGCTGGTTGGGATCGGCGGGAACGTCTGCAACGATCCGGCGATCGCTCGCATCATGCCAACCGTGGCGGGAAAGGTGCTGCTGCCGGACAACGATGCGACCGACCGCACGAATTGGCTTCTGGGCGAAGTAACCGCCGGTGGCAACACCAGCGACGCCGCCTTGCGCGACAACTTCGCGCCGGTCTGGTTTGCCAGCTTCTCGGAAGAGCAGACGCGCGAGTTCTTCGCCGACATCGCGTCGCTTGCGCCGCAGCCCCGGCTGACGGATGTCTCCAGCGCGACCCCGCTGACCGTTTCCGGCCTGGTGACGGGCACCAACGGTCGCGAGGTGGCGCTCAATCTCTCGATTGACGTGAATTCGCGTCTGATCAACAGCTTTTCGTACCAAAACTTTGGCTTCGGTGCTGGCACGATCGTCTTTGCTGACGATCAGAATCTGAGTATCGAGCAGGCCGCAGACGAATACGCGAGCCTGTCTGCCTCACCCGGCCTGCTGGTCGCTCGAATTCAGAATAACCAGTGCGTAACCGTTGTCGGCCGCAACGAAGATGAGCCGCGCGCCACGGCTTCGATCTTCAAGATCTGGATCCTGGCCGGGGTTGCCGAAGCACTTAACGACGGATCCCTCACGCGCCAACAGCTGCTGCCGGTAACCGCGAATGATCGGGCTCCCGGCGGTCCGCTGCTGGATCTGCCGATCGGCAGCGCCGTGACGCTCGATGAGCTGTCGCTGCTGATGATGGGCATCAGCGACAACACGGCCACCGATATTCTTCATGAAGCGGTGGGTCGAGGCCGGCTCAACGAGATACACGCCGAATACGGCCACTCCCGGCCCGAACTTATGGCGCCGCAGCTCAACATCAGCGAGCAGTTCCACCTGTTGTTCTCGGTGAGCTCGGCTGACGCGGCCAGCTATGTCAACGGGACGGAAAACTTCCAGCGCCAGTTTCTGCTGGACAGGCTGGTTCCGCTGGGCTCCATCGCCACCAACGGCGGCGGCTTTTTCAACGAGCCCGAATTTGTCACCGGTACGTGGCAGGCCAGTCCGCTGGACGTGTGCGGGGCGTTTGCCCGGCATCGACAGCATGACCCTGGTTCGGACGCTGCGCTGGTTGTGGAGCGGGCCCTCGGCGCAACACCGGGCTTTCCCAACCTCTACGAACGCTGGGACCGTATCTGGTTTAAGGGCGGCAATCTGGAGTCTGGCGCCAGCGGCCAGATGGTGTACACCTACGCGTGGATGCTCGAGCGCAACGGCGAGGACCCTTACGTTGTCGTCGGCATGGCCAACGATCTGGAGGGCGGATTGGAGGACGAGATCTTCAACTTCAATTCGCTGCTGTCCCGCATCATGGAGCAGCTCTAGCTCGTTTGCCAGGCTGACCTCGCCAGCCTGCAAACACAGACAGCATGACCCTCCATCCGTGCGAGCGGATTGGAGGGTTTTTTGCGTCTGCCGCGTCAACTCGGCAAGCGTTGACGAAAGGTAAGGCATGAAACCGGTTTTTCTTGCGTTTGCAATTCTGCTGCTCCCAGCGAAAGCCGTGTCGGTTTCGGTCAGCAGCAACGGGACGGGACAAGTCTTGATCTATCCCTACTATTCAACGCGGCATATGGACACCGTCATTTCCGTAACCAACGGCAGCAGCCGCCCAAAGGCGCTCAAAGTGGTGGTGCGCGAGGCCAAACAGGGGCAGGCGGTGCTGAGGTTCAATCTCTATATCCGGGGTGGCGACAGCTGGTCAGCTCTGCTGGGGGCTGAACCTGACGATCGCCGACCCTTCGTCAGTACCGTCGATTCGACCTGTACGGTGCCGTCCATCCTGACCCAAAACGATGGTCTCCTGCCGAACGGCGCGCCGAGTGTGGCCCTCCGATCGAACCTGATCGACAACGACCCTGATGTCGAGCGTCGGCTCGGAGAGGGGTATGTCGAGATCTTTGAAATGGGAGAGCTGACCGGGGATGCAGCCGCGTTCACGAACGATCAAGACTGTTTCGGCCTCCATACCGCCTGGATTGCGCCAGACGGATTCTGGAGCATTGACGCCTCTGTCAATCTTTTGCCACCTGCTGGCGGCCTGGAAGGACGCGCCCTGCTGGTTGAGGCCGCCACCGGCGTCAGCTACGACTATGTGCCCGTTGCGCTCAAAGGATTTAGCGTCCGGCAGCAGCACTCCGAGCCAACCGAGGTTGGGGAATCTGAGCTGAGCAACGCCAACAGCAGCCTGGAAACCAACGGCGTGCTGGCAACGGTCTTTACCGACCAAGGAGGCGTCGACCTGCTGTGGCGATCCGGTATTGAAGCGGTCAGCGCTGCGCTGAGTCAGGCTTCGTTGGCGGCCAGCTACCGGATCAGCGAGGCGCTTGAAATCAGTACGGACGCTATCTTGGTGTTTCCCACCCGGCGTTATTTCGAAGACGAAGCGTTTGCCCCTGCTGACCTGCCCGTGCCGATCTTGCCATTCCGGTCAACCTTCAGCGACGAGCGAGGTGCGCCGACACGGGTCCCAGTGCTGATTGCCAATAGCGCCGGCGACGTGCTGATTCCGCCGGCATTGTTTTCCGTCAATTTACCCTGGACGGTTCAGGTGCTGAACGTGAGTGCTGATCCGGTACTGGATTCGGCTTTTCGCGTGGGTGAGGACGTCAAGGCCCGGGCCGACGGGCGCATGGTGCTCCACTTCGGTGAATCGAGCCGCACCGGTCAGCGTGGCGGTTTCGCTTTCGACGATGCCCGAGTCGCCAGCGGGCCAAACCAGGGGATGGTGGCCAGGCTTGGCGGGCTACCGGTTATTGGGCTCAGAGTGGAGCGCACGTTGGCGGGTGCGATCGGCACCGCTAGTGGCAGGCAGCCTCGCCAGCCGGGCGGTACCGTGTTGCCTATGACGGGCGACACCGACCTACAGCTACCCTAGGGGCAAGCTAGGACAAAAACCGAAGCGAGCTCCGAGCAGGCGACCGGCCCATCCACCGGTCGCCGAGAGGCTCAGCCTAGCGACAACCCAGAGAGCGGCTACCAGGGAACCACAGCGCCGGTATAGGCGCGATACTGACCGCTATCACCAGTGCTCACCGAGCTGATGACATCACGCATGGCGCTGACAGACTCCTCCGGTGACAGGGTGGCGCTGGGCCCGCCCATGTCTGTACGGACCCAGCCGGGATGGAGTGCGAGGCAAACAAAGCCCTCTGGTTCCAGCTCGGCAGCCAGCGTTTTGGTGAACATATTGAGCCCGGCTTTGCTTTCACGGTAACCGTAGAAGTTGCCGCCGTTGTTTTCGATGCTCGCGAGCTGGCTGGTGATGTTCACAATGTGCTTCATGTCACCGGCGCGCAGGTTTGGGAGCAGCGCCTGGGTGACCAACACCGGACCGAGTGTGTTCACCATCAGCGTCCGTGCGTAGTCATCGGCGTCCACCTTTTCGATTTCACCCACGCGCGGAAAAATCCCGGCGTTGTTGATCAGCATATCGATGGATCGACCGTCCAGCGATTTCGCCAGCGCCGCTATGCTGGCCCGGTTCGTGACGTCCAGCTGAAACATTTCGGCAGCCACCGATTTCAGCTCGTCGGCTTTTGCCGGGCTGCGCGCCGTGCCGATCACGGTCCAGCCATCCTTCGCGTACTGTTTGGCAAACTCCAGCCCCAGGCCACGATTGGCGCCGGTAATCAGGACAATCTTGGTGTCTCCGGCAGCACCGCCGGCATGCGAATCCGCTTGGACCGGGCTAGCGCCAAACGTGAGCGCCACCAGGCTCAAGGCCCATAAGAGGTTACGGCAGGTTGCCGTCATTGCGATCGATGGGTTCATGGGATTCTCCGTAGGATGTAAATTCGGGCCGGGCGCTGTATCGCGAAGCCCGCCAAAACCGCTATTCGGATTTTAGTGCAAGGGCAATCCTGTTGCAGCTCCATCCATCGCACGTTTTCTGTCCGTTCGCCTCGCCAGCTTGGAGTTGGTGTGCTAAATCTTAAGACTGCTCAACGATCCGCAGGCAGGCCGTGCAACCCGTCAGCTCTGTTAAAAAACGCCCCGTGACGTTCAATCTGACGGTTTTGCTGTCGGTGGCCTTGGCGTTTTGGCGGCAGGATGCTGCTGCGGCACCGGCGCTCCAGCTCGGGTCGACGCAGGGAGAACCCGGCAGTCGGGTATCGATCGACGTTGACTACGAAGGCACCGGGAGTGGTGTGGACGTTTTTGAAGCGTTCATTCGATTTGACACCATCAACCTGGTTCCCAGCCTAACGCGTTGCGGCGGAAGTTTTGGGCGGCCGGCAAACGTCGTTGTGACCTGCGAGGTTATTGGCCTGGCGATTCGGATCCAAGGTGTCGCCAGTGGGCCTGAAATTCCCGACATCTCCCTCGGTACGATCTCTTTTGATCTGGCGGTCAATGCCCCGACGCCCGCAACCTATCTACTTGAAATTGAGGACGACGTTTATCGAGACGGATTAAACAACGTTCGCCCAAGAGGGAGGCGAAACGGATTCATCATAACGACGACCGGACAGCCGTTGCCTGAGCTCGATCGGTTCGAGGTAGACGATACGCCCCTGACCGCCCGGTTTCCGGACAGCAACGCCGCTGACACGACGCGACGATCTGATCGACACTGGTTCCACACGGCGGACGACGAGGACTGGATCATCTTTCGACTCAATAACGGTATCTTTGAATTTGATGTCTGCGAAGGAATCTGCGGTGACGGTAGTCAGATCACCCCGAACGTGCAGATCTTTGACGCTACGCGCGTTGTCGATCCAAACGCCGAACCGCTGGCCGAATTCAACGAGTGTGCGCCCAACGGCGTACCCATCCCGGTCGGACGAGAAATTGTTGACGCCGGTCTCGGTATAACTCAAAACAGCGAGGTGGTGCTGATCCGCATCCGTGAATGTTTCGGGTTAAACGGCAATGAGTTTCCTTATGACGTGTTCATGAACGTTTCGGAATTCAATCAGCTCGGCGCGCGAATCACCGGCAACGTCAGTGATGGTGATGGTGGACCGGTAGGAACGGTCATTTTTACCAGTACCAACCAGATCACTGCTTCAAATCCGTTGAGCGGCGAATATAGCTCGCTCGTAACGGCCGGAACGCCAATTGAGCTGACGGTCGTGTCGGAGAACTTTCCAGAACAAACCATTGAGGTATCCCCGCTGGGCATTGTCGAGATTCGGACCGTGGACATCGTGCTGCTCGGAGACGCTGTTTTCGGCGACGGCTTCGAGTGACCCCTTGGCGTCCTTCGGAGCTCGGCCGGCTCGCCGCCACGGCCCGTTTGCCGCTGGAGTTCCACCGGCTCACGTTCGGACATAGGTCTGTTCGCCGCAACTGACGAAAAAACTGGACAATCCTTGATCCGGTTTCTTTGCCGCTTTCGCCTCTAACACTAGAGACTGAAGCGAGGAGCCAGGCGATGGCCGGCGGGATTTTACGAACACTGACCAGCCTGGCGGCGCTGTCGCTGGCGAGCTTAACCAACGCGGCGACGTTCACCGTGACCAGCACCGCAGACGCTGGCCCCGGGACGCTGCGCCAGGCCATTGCGGACGCGAACGCGGCTGCCGGCAGCGATGAGGTGGTTTTTGCGATACCGGGGTCGGGGCCGCACGTGATTCAGCCTGCCGGGGCATTACCAACGCTGGCGGGGGAGGTCATCGTCGACGCCGGCACCCAGCCAGGCAGCGACTGCAGCGCCTGGCCGCCAACCCTGAACGTATCGGTCGATGCAACGCAGGCCGGCGGAGTCGGGTTCTTGGTTCAGGGTGACGACGTAACGATCAAAGGAATCAGCGTGTATTCCGCACCGCTGGAAGCGATCAGGGTCCGAACCTCAGACCGTTTTACGCTCACCTGCAGCTTTCTCGGCACGGATGCGACGGGCACTCAGGGCATCGGTAATGACGAATTGGGAATGAGTGTTGTGGGCGGCAGCGACCACGTCATCGGGGAAAGCATCGGCGGCGTCGGCAACATTATCGCCGCCAGCGGCCTGGACGGCCTGTTTGTGCAAAACACCAGCAATGTGCTGATCGCGGGCAATCGGGTGGGTTCCGATATCAGCGGCAACACCGCATTGGGAAACACCGTTTTTGGTGTCAACCTCAGGGGAACAACCGGCTCGGTCGTTCGGGACAACATTATCGTTGGCAACGGAGGCGCAGGCTTGTTGCTGGAGGCTAACCCGGCAAACGAGAACCTGGTAATCGGCAACTTCATTGGCATCGGTGCGGATGGAACCACCCCGCTGCCCAACGTGGAGTTTTTCGGTCCGTCGGGCGGCGGTATCGGACCAGGCATCCTTCTGAGCAATGCCCCAGGGACCCGTATCGGCGGGACTGCTCCTGGCGAGGGTAACGTGATCGGTGCTAACGAGGGTGACGGTGTCCAGGTCTTCAACAACGCCAACGATACGATCATTCAGGGGAATCTGATCGGAACGGACGCGACCGGCCTGCTGCCGCGAGGCAATGGGGCCTCCGGGATTGCGCTTTTTACAACCGGCAACGTTGTCGGAGGCTCTGCTGATGGTGCGGGCAACGTGCTGGCCGACAATGGACTGCAGGGTATCTCCATTCAGCGAACGAACAGCAATGACGTCATCGGCAACCTGATTGGGGTTGGTGCTGATGGAATCACGCCGCTTGGCAACGAAAACAACGGTGTTTTCATTCAGGACGCCAGCGACAATTTGATTGCCGACAACGTTGTCAGCGCAAACTCCAACGACGGAATTTTGCTCTTTGACGTTTCTTTCGACAATCGGGTTCGCCGCAACTTCGTCGGGACTGACCGCAGCGGATTGCTCATGCTCGGAAATGGCGCTGACGGCATCGATACGGGCTCTGACACGCGGGACAATACCATTGGCGGTAACGAGCTCACAGACGCCAACGTGGTGGCCTTCAACAGTGATCTGGGTCTGGAGATTGAAGGCCAGAACAATGCGCTTCTCGGCAACCAGGTATTTGGGAACGTGACCGCGGAAATCGACATCGGCAATGACGGGCGCAACCTCAACGACCCAGGTGATGCTGACACCGGCGCCAACAACCTGCAGAACTACCCGGAGTTCTCTAGCGTGGTTGGGGACGGAGACATGCTGCTCAACTACAGCTACCTGGTCGACTCGGCTCCGGCCAACAGCGCTTACCCCCTGACCGTCGAGTTCTTTCTGGTCGACGCAGACGGGGAGGAGGGCGCCAGGCTTCTCGGGCGAGACGCTTATCCGCTGTCTGACGCTCAGACGCTGCGGTCTATCGCGATCTCGCCGCTTCTGCCCGTCATGGCCGGGGATGTGGTCGTGGCAACGGCCACGGATGCAGACGGCAACTCGTCTGAGTTGTCCGATCCGGTCTCGGTGATGGGTGAGGCCATGCCGGAACGCTTGTTTGCCGACGGATTCGAGGCGATTGCTCCAAACTGAGCAGTTGCCCCTTGAAAACGCGGTGAGGGACACCTACCCGTAAACGATGAGTTTTCCTTTAGAGCTATCGTTTTTTCTCGCCGTTTTTTTTGTTTTTGTTCCGGTCACGCTAATGCTGCTGACGCGACGGGTGCATGGCGGACGCAAATTTATTTGGGCGCTGCTCGCCGTGCCGTTTTCGTGGCTGGCCTGCATTGCGCTTGTGTTGCTGGTGCCTCCCAGCCCGGATAGTGAGGACGGGCGAACGCCCTGGCAGCAGCGCACCTGGGTGGTTGCGGTGCTCGCAATGTTAACAATGGTCGGTCCGGTTTCTACGCTGTGGGCTGACGGCCCGTTGACGGCGCCGCCCAGAGTTGGAGATCGGCCTGCGGAATCGGCGTACGATGTGATCGCTGATAGGGGCTACCAGCGACGTATCGAGAAAGCGCTTAAAGAAAAGCACGGTCGGCTGTTCAGCTGGCACCTGTTCTTCGCGTCGCTGCTGCTGGGGCAAAAAGAGCGATCATTTGACTCCTCGCCAACCGTGACGGTTGCGTTTCCGGACAATAGCCGCATCGTCTATGACATCACGGCTACTTCCAGTAACTGGCTCAGACTTGAGGTCGGCAAAGCCACCGACGGTGCCGGCAACCTGATCTATCCTCCTGATGACGTCGGCCAATACAGCGGCAACAGCGGTCGCCTGATCACCACCGAGCAGTTCGAACGCTTTCTGGCCTACCTGGAGCGCTTGGACGTGCCGGTTAGCCTTGAGACGGATATGCATTCACCGGCTCGATGGCGGTGCCGTGGTCCAGAGGCGACCCTGAGCTGTCGAGTGTTCTCAGAGCGCCCCCGCCAACTGCCGGCGGGCGCAGCGTCCCAGGGCAATCCAGGCTAACCAGACACCATGTCCGGATTAACAGCCCGCCGGTACTAACCGACTCGGACTGTACCAATACTATGTTGAGGAAACCCAAGCTGTAATATCGACAGCGGCTAACGCGTCCACTGTTCAGAAAGGAGATTGCCGGTCGGCAGTAAGTCGCTGCTGACTTGCTGGTTCGGCACTCTATGAGACCACTGGACGAGGGCCGTGATGAAAACCCAGCTGCCGTTACTCAAGCGCCATCTTCGATCGCGAGCGCTGACCTGCCTTCTCTTGCTGATGCCTGCAGCGGTATCTTTGGCTGAAGGATTCAAGGCACCAACCACGACGGAATTCTTGACTCAGGTCGAGACGTTGCGTGAGGAACATCGGATCCCCGGCTTGTCACTGGCGGTAGTGAAGGATCAGTCGCTCCTGCTGGCGGCAGGCCTGGGGTGGGCAGATTTTAAGAACAGAGTAGCTGCAACGGCCAGCACGCCCTACAACATTGCGTCAGTGACCAAACCTATATCCGGTGTTGCGGTCATGAAGCTGGTGGAAGACGGGGTCGTCGAACTGGATCGGCCGATTGGCGAATACAGCCGGTGGTCGGATTTCTGCGCAAGCTTCAGCCAGCAGCCTTCAGTTTTTGCACGCAATCTCAAGTGTGACCCCGCCAGCCACACGCTCCGCCACCTGCTTTCCCACACCGCTGCCGGCGTTCCGGGCAGCGCTTTTTCCTATAACCCGGTTGTCTTCTCCTGGGCCTCACGGCCGGTGATGGCGGCGGCTGGAAAACCGTTTTCGACGCTGGTCGCCGAACTGGTGCTTCGCCCGGCGGCAATGTTGGATTCCGCCCGGCAGCACCGTGCGCTGCCGCTCCCGGAACACCTCGCCCAACGGCTGGCCCCGCCCCATCGCATCGACGAGACCGGGCAAATCATTCCAGCTGATCCACCACCACCCCAGGGAGACGGCGCGGCCGGCGGCATCATCGCAACGGTTCTGGATTTAGCGCGGTTCGATATGGCCCTGGACCGCGGTGAGCTGATTTCGGACCGTTCGCGCGCGGCAATGCTCCAGCCAACGCCACTGACCGGTGGTGGAACGGCGCCGTATGGCATCGGTTGGTATGTCCAGGACTATGAGGGGCTTCAGCTGATTTGGCACGCCGGCTGGTGGGACCAGGCTTACTCGGCTCTTTATCTCAAGATCCCCTCGATGGGGCTGACTATAATCGCATTGGCCAACTCGGAAGGCCTTTATTGGGGCAATCCACTCGACCGAGCCGAGGTCCAAAACGCGCCGCTTGCGCAGCTGTTTCTAGCCTCGTTCGTCGGGAAGTAAGAACCCGGCGGCCAAGATGCGCTTAGCCGCCGACGAACGTTACGACTTGGGCTGGTAGATCTGAATCAGATTGCCACAGGTGTCCACAAACACCGCAAAGGTTACCTCGCCGGCATCCGTAGGGCCGGTGGTAAATGCCACGTCGAGGTCAGTCAGGCGCTTGACCTCACCCTCCAGGTCATCGACCTCAAAGGCTGTCATCGGAATACCCTGTTTGAACATGGC
>JBCDKA010000072.1:0-19235 GCA_038747195.1 Pseudomonadota bacterium | reverse complement strand
TTTGCTGCGGTCCGCCGAGCCCGCTCAGAGCTTGGCGGAGTGGCGCTGGTCAAGGGAGCCGGAACCATCATCGACGACGGCCAGAACCTCAAGGTGTGCAGCCTGGGAAATCCCGGCATGGCCACGGCAGGTATGGGGGACGTGTTGACGGGCGTGATTGCTTCGCTGCTTTGCCAGGGCTTTACGCCCGCCGAGGGTGCGGCGCTGGGGGTCACGGTGCACGCAGCGGCCGGAGACCTGGCCGCCGAAGGCGGACAGAGAGGTCTGCTGGCAGGAGACGTGGTGGATCAGCTGCGGCGGGTCGTCAATCCGTGCAGCTGACATTGTCGGACGAGACGGCCACCGAGCGCTTCGGTGCCCGGCTGGCCGAGCGCCTGGCCGAAGCGCCTGTCGATGCGCCGCTGATCGTTTATCTCACCGGCGACCTCGGCAGCGGAAAGACCACGCTGGCTCGCGCGGTGCTGCGCGCCGGCGGCGTGGGCGGTCCGGTCAAAAGCCCCACTTACACACTGATTGAGCCCTACGAGCTGACGGGCCGACGCTGCTATCACCTGGACCTTTATCGGCTGGCTGATGCCCAGGAGCTTGAGTTCCTTGGGCTGGAAGACTGGCTGGCGGAGCGAGCAATCCTGCTGGTGGAATGGCCCGAGCGGGGTCTGGGTGTGCTCCCAGAACCGGACCTGAGCATCCTGCTGGAACGGACGGGTGGGTCGTCCAGGCAGGCGACACTATCAGTCCCTGATGATGGGTTTTTCGCAGGTTTTACATTGGAGAATCAATAATTTATCGCATTTAAGCGATAAAATAGTTGAAAAACACCGCTCAATCCGGTAAATCCTGGGAGTTATGTTGGGGTTCGTCTCGAATTGCTGCCGCTACCGGGTGCTTGCCGCACTGCTGGTGCTCGCCGCCTGTGGCGGCGTCAGCGCCACCGAGCTGGTGGATTTTCGGGTGTGGACCAGCCCTGACAAAACCCGGGCTGTACTCGATCTATCGGGTACGGTGGACTACCGTTTGTTTACGCTGGACTCGCCCGACCGGGTTGTGCTGGACCTGAGTGACGCCAAAGCGGCCAGCGGCTTTGCGCCGCCCCCGGCTGACGGCGATTTTGTGAGACGCGTTCGCACCGGGCGGCGGGACAACGGCAGCCTGCGGGTGGTGCTCGATCTCCAGGCCGGCGCGAAGGTGCAGAGCTTTCTTCTCCCGCCGGCCGCGCAGTACGGGCACCGGCTTGTGGTGGACCTGTTTCCGGCTGGAAAAGCGGCTGCGCCCGCGGCCCCGGTTAAGCCCGTAAAGCAGATGGATCGACGAGCCAACCGCGACATCATTGTGGCTATCGATGCAGGCCACGGCGGGGAAGACCCTGGCGCCATCGGCCTCAACGGCACCTACGAAAAAGACGTGGTGCTGGCGATCTCCAAAGCTTTGAAAAAGGAGCTGGACGCCCAGCCGGGCTTCAGCGGCATGCTCGTGCGGACCGGCGACTACTACATTCCCCACCTGGAACGCCCGGCCAAGGCGCGCGCCGCGCGAGCTGACCTGTTTATCTCGATCCACGCCGACGCGTTCAAGAACCGCAAGGTGAAGGGAACGGGTGTGTTTGTGCTGTCGCGGCGGCGCGCGAGTAGTGAGGCGGCCAAGTTTCTCGCCAACCGTGCCAATCAGTCCGATCTCGTGGGCGGGGTAAACCTCGGTGACAAGGATGAAACCCTGGCTGCGGTGCTGCTCGATCTGTCCCAGGGCGCGAGCATGGGCGTCAGCAAGTCGATTGGCGACCGGATTCTGGACGCCCTCGGCGGTATCGGTCCGGTTCACAAAGACTACGTGGAAAGTGCGCCTTTTGCGGTGCTAACCGCACCCGATATTCCATCGGTACTGGTCGAGACCGGCTACATCAGCAACCCCGAAGAAGAGCGCCGCCTGCGCACCGCCCACTGGCAGCGAAAGATTGCCGCCGCCATCGCCGCCGGCATCGAAAACTACTTCTATGGCAATCCACCACCGGACACCTGGCTGGCCAACAACCCGGCCGAGCGTTCGCACATCGTGGCCAGCGGCGAAACGCTCAGCGGGATCGCTGAACGACATCGGGTGAGCCTGCGTCGCTTGCGTTCGGCTAATTCCATCAACGGCGATATGCTCAAGGTCGGTACCGTGCTGGTGATCCCTGCCGGATGATACCGGCTGGTGCTGGCGCCAAGCCGACTGGTCACCCGGGCTGACAGCCATTTTTTGGCAACGGCCACCCCCCTGTAGGACAATGGGGGATGGGCATTCGCCAGCTCCCCTCCCAGCTGATCAATCAAATCGCCGCCGGCGAGGTGATCGAGCGCCCGGCGTCCGTGGTCAAGGAGCTGGCCGAAAACAGCCTTGACGCCGGCGCCGACCGCATCGACATCGCGATTGAGCGGGGCGGCAGCCGCCGAATCAAGATCACCGACAACGGTGGCGGGATCGTTCGGGAGGAGCTCGAGCTGGCTCTGACGCGACATGCGACCAGCAAGATACAGTCGCTCGACGATCTGGAGCAGGTCGCTAGCCTTGGCTTTCGGGGTGAGGCGATGCCCAGCATCGCGTCGGTTTCGCGAATGTCGCTCGTGTCGCGGGCAATCGATCAACCGTCAGCCTGGGCGCTGCGCATCGACGGCGGCGAGGTTGTGGCCAGCGAACCTGCTGCGCATCCCGTCGGCACGACCGTCGAGGTCAATGACCTCTTCTACAACACCCCGGCGCGTCGGAAATTTCTGAAGACCGAGAATACGGAATTCCGGCACATCGACGATCTCGTTCGGCGTCTGGCGCTGGTCCGCCCGCACGTCGATTTTCGACTCTCTCACAACGGCAAAGCTGTTCGGCACTATCCGCCCGCGGATAACGAGGCACGCTCGCTGCGGCGGCTGGCCGCGGCTCTCGGACAGGCATTTGTCGAGCAGTCCGTAGCGGTGGAGCAGGAGGGTGCCGGGCTGCGCCTGAGTGGCCGGGTTGGGCTGCCGACCTTTTCCCGATCCCAGGGAGACGCACAACACTTTTTTGTGAACGGCCGCATGGTCAAGGACCGGCTGGTCGCGCACGCCGTGAGACAGGCGTACGCCGACGTCCTCTATCACGGCCGACACCCGGTCTTTGTGCTGGAGCTCACGCTCGATCCGCAGCGGGTGGACGTGAACGTACATCCGGCGAAACACGAAGTTCGGTTTCGCGATTCCGGGCTGGTCCACAGCTTTATCTTTCAGTCGCTGCACGGTGTGCTCGGATCACTCCGGCCAGGTCAGGATGACGTCCCGCCGGCACTTGCCTATGCCGGTGGCTCGACCTCAACAGCGTCGCCGGCGCCGCCCTCGCAGCTGCGCGCACCGCTGAGCGTCAGCGAGCCGGCGGCCGACTGGTCTGGCCTCTATCGAACTACCGCAGCGGGTTCAGCGAAAGTGGCGATGGAGCTCGCCCCGGCCGCGGCTGATCCCGCTGAGGCGCCGCCGCTGGGGTATGCGCTGGCGCAGCTCCACGGGGTATACATTCTGGCGCAGAACAGCGCCGGGCTGGTGCTTGTGGACATGCACGCTGCCCATGAGCGCATCACCTACGAGCGGCTGAAAACCTCGGCGGACGACAACGCCGTGCGCAGCCAGCCGCTGCTGGTGCCGCTGACGCTGCGGGTCAGCGAACCGGAGGCGGAGCTTGCGGCAACCAGGCCCGAGGTGTTCAGCGAACTCGGGTTTGAGGTGGATCGGACCGGGCCGGAGGAAATCAAGATTCGGCAGGTGCCGTCAATCCTGATCAAGGCCGATCCGGAGGCGTTGATCCGGGATGTGCTGTCCGACCTCGCTGGCGTGGGGCACTCGAGCCGGCTGCGTGAGGCCCGAAACGAGGTCCTATCGACCATGGCCTGTCACGGCTCTGTCCGGGCCAATCGGCGTTTGGAAATCAGCGAAATGAACGCGTTGCTCCGCGACATGGAGCGAACCGAGCGCAGCGGCCAGTGTAATCACGGCCGGCCCACCTGGACTCAGCTTGACATGAAATCGCTCGACCGACTGTTTTTGCGGGGGCGCTAACCTTGTCTGGGGCTGCACCGCCGCCCGTCATTTGCGTCATGGGCCCCACTGGAGCGGGCAAGACGGCGCTGGCGATCGATCTGTGTGAGCGAGGTGGATTTGAGCTGGTGAGCGTCGATTCGGCCCAGGTTTACCGCCGCATGGACATCGGCACGGCCAAACCTGATGCGGCCACCCTGGCCCGCGCACCCCATCGCCTGCTCGACATCAGGGAGCCTTGGGAGACCTACAGCGCCGCCGAGTTTGCCGCTGACGCCGCCAGCCAGATCGGAGAAATCACCGCTCGTGGCCACACGCCGGTGCTGGTAGGCGGGACGATGCTCTATTTTCGCGCCTTGATCGACGGGTTGGCGGTGCTGCCGGATGCTGATCCTGAGGTGAGGGCGGCCCTCGAGCGAGAGGCGGAACGGAAGGGTTGGCCGGCCCTGCACGACGAGCTGGCGCGCGTGGACCCCGCCGCGGCTGCCCGCATCCACCGTCACGATCCGCAAAGAATTCAGCGGGCGTTGGAGGTGTTTCGAATCACGGGCCAGCCGCTGTCGCGGCTGCAGGCGGGAAAATCGGGAGGATTTTCGGGTAATTTCCTGAGACTGGCCGTGTCGCCACGCGAGCGGCGGGTCCTGCACGGGCAAATCAACAACCGCTTTGCGGCCATGCTGCGGCTCGGATTTCTGGACGAGGTGAAGGCGCTCATGAGTGACCCGCGGCTGACCGCAGAAACCCCGGCGATGCGGGCCGTTGGTTATCGTCAGGCGATCACCCACCTGGCTGGCCACGGGTCGCTGGACGACCTTGAGGCCCGAGCCTGCGCGGCGACTCGGCAGCTCGCCAAACGACAGCTCACCTGGCTTCGCCACCTCGACGACGTCAGCTGGCTGGATCCTACGGAAAAAAGTTGGAAATCCGCGGCAAGAAGCCAGATTGCACGCTTCCTACACACTACCGTGTGCTAAAGTTTTGGATTGGGATCTGCCTTCCCGCGCTCGGCCTTAGGCCGGCAAAGGTTGTAACGACCAGCGTCAGCCCGCAGGTATAGGCTAACGTGGTTTTACGTGAGGCAGGTTAGGTGCGGCAGGAAGGATCCGCAGGGAATGCCCCTTCTAAAGCCCCGATACTAAGAAAAAACAAGGAGCGCCCCGATGTCCAAAGGCCATTCACTGCAGGAGCCGTTTCTTAACGCGCTCAGGAGAGAGCGCGTGCCGGTGTCCATCTATCTGGTTAACGGCATCAAGCTGCAGGGTCAGATCGATTCGTTCGATCAGTTTGTGGTGGTACTGAAAAACGCCGTCAGTCAGATGATTTACAAGCACGCCATCTCGACGGTTGTTCCATCACGAAACGTGAAAATCACCGACGAGGACCAGTAAGTCGGTTAGTCGCGCCCTTGTGGGCGCAAACTACGGGATCTGGCGCTGACCACCGCTGACACCGCCCCGCGCCGACCCAGCTACGCTTGCCTTGCGCCCCCAGGCGCCCCACATATTTAATACGTTAGTACCAATCGACACACCCGACCGTTGATCGAATTTTTGCCCAACGACGCTGGCCAGCCGACTGCTGGTGGCGACCGTGTGCTGCTTCTGCACCCACGTTTCCAGGCGCGCGACAGCCAGGAAGACCTCGATGAGTTTCGAGAGCTGGCGACTTCCGCGGGCCTGGAGGTCTGCGCAGAAATCGAGGCGCCGCGCGGTGCGCCCGACGCGGCGACGCTCGTCGGGAAGGGGAAGGTGCAGGAAATCGCCGACGCGGCGAAAGAGCTCAAGATTGATACGATTTTAGTCAATCACACGCTCAGCCCGATCCAGGAACGGAATCTGGAAAAAATTACCTGCCGGCGCGTTCACGATAGGAACACGCTGATCTTAGATATCTTTGCGCAGCGGGCGCGCTCGCATGAGGGCAAGCTGCAGGTGGAGCTGGCGCAGCTTAAGCACCTTTCCACTCGGCTGGTAAGAGGCTGGACGCACCTCGAGCGGCAGAAAGGGGGTATCGGTCTGCGAGGTCCCGGTGAGACCCAGCTGGAAACCGACCGTCGGCTGCTCGGGGCGCGGGTAAAAACGCTGAACAAGCGTCTCGAACGCCTTACCCGGCAGCGGCGCCAGAGCCGTCGGTCCAGAGCACGCAGTTCGGTGCCGTTGGTATCGCTGGTGGGCTACACGAACGCAGGGAAGTCGACGCTGTTCAATCGGCTCACCGACGGCGGGGTCTACGCGGCGGATCAGCTGTTTGCGACGCTCGATCCAACGCTGCGCCGATTGAACTACGCCGCGGTGGAAGGTCCAACCGGTACGGGTTCGGGCGGATCGGACGTGGTTTTAGCGGACACGGTGGGGTTTATTCGCCACCTGCCGCACGAGCTGGTAGCGGCCTTTAAATCGACGCTCGAGGAGACCCGGGACGCCGATCTGCTGCTGCATGTGGTGGATGCCGCCGACCCTAACCGCGATGAACGAGTTGAGTCGGTGGCGGCGGTCTTGGAAGAGATCGGCGCGGGCGACGTACCCCAGCTGGTGGTCAACAACAAAATCGACCTGCTGGGCCGACCGCCCGAGCGTCAGCAGCGATCGGACGGGGAGCGCGTGTGGCTTTCCGCCAACACCGGCGACGGGCTGGATCTGCTGCTCCTGGCGATCCGCGAACAGCTGGCGGGGCGCCTGGTGGAGCGTGAGCTGACGCTCGAGCCCTCGGAGGGCAAGCTGCGCGCCAGATTGTTCAGCATGGGTTGCGTCACCCAAGAGCAGTCCACAGATCAAGGCGGTTGGCGCTTAAGCTGCGCCATCGCTGGTCGAGAGTACGAGGCGCTGGAGCGGGAGTGGCCGAACCATTTCCCGCCCGGTCAGTGCCCGGACTCAGCCATCAACGCGGGCCAGGAGCCCGCCGGTGATGTTGCTGCTGCCGGGAGAGAACTTTAAAATGGTGGGCTGTCCGCCCACCCCGTCACTATAGGAATTACGCATGGCCTGGAACGAACCCGGCAACGGAAAAGACCCCTGGAAGTCCGGTGGCGGTGGCGATCAGCCGCCCGATCTGGATGAGGTTTTTCGCAATCTGCAGAACCGGATCAGCGGCATTTTTGGCGGTGGCGGTCGACGCGGGTCAAGCAGCGGCGGCGGCAACGCCGGCCTGTTTTTCCTGGCGATCGCGGCCATTGTGGTCTGGCTTCTGGTCGATTCGGTCTACACCATCGACGAACCGGAGCGCGGGGTTGTTCTGCGCTTCGGCAAGCACGTCAAAACGATGCAGCCCGGCCTGAACTTCACGCTGCCGAGGCCCATCGATCGGGTCTACCGCGTCAACGTCGAGCAGATTCGCTCTGACGTAGCCGAAGGCTACATGCTCACGCTCGATGAAAACATCGTCGACATGCGCATGGCGACCCAGTTTCGGGTGAAAGACGCTGAGGCCTTCCTGTTTAACGTGCAGGATCCCGAGGCCACCATGGGGCAGGCCGCTGAATCGGCGATGCGCCAGGTGGTCGGCGACAACATCATGGACTTTGTCCTGCTCGAAGGCCGGGCTGAGATCGCGTTTCAGATTCGCGAAATCCAGCAGTCCATCATGGATCGCTACGAAACGGGCGTTGAGATCACCGCCGTCAACCTGGAGGAGGTTCGGCCGCCCCAGGAAGTCAAAGACGCGTTCGACGACGCCATCAAGGCTCGCGAGGACAAAGAAAAGTCTCAGAACGAAGCGCAGGCCTACGCCAACTCGGTGGTGCCGGAGGCACGCGGTCGGGCGGCTCGCCTGATCCAGGAGGCCGAAGCCTACAAGTCGGCCGTCACCTCTCGGGCTGAAGGTGAAGCCCAGCGCTTCAGTCTGCTGCTCGATGAGTACCAGCAGGCGCCGGAGGTCACCCGCCAGCGTCTGTACCTCGAGACGATGGAAAACGTCCTCGGGAGCACGTCCAAAGTCATTGTCGACGTCAAAGAAGGCAACAACGTGATGTATCTGCCGCTGGACGAAATCATTCGCAACACCACGCCAGCGCTGCAGCGCAGCAACAATTCTGACTTCCGGTCGGACTCAGGTACGAGCAACGACACCTTCGACCCGAGACAAACGCCGCGTCGCGGCCGGGATGGGAGCTGATCATGAAAGGATTAGGAATTATCGTCGGCGCACTGGTCGCCATCCTGCTTTACCTGTCGGCGTTCACCGTTTCTGAGGTGGAATACGCCGCCAAGTTCCGCCTGGGTGAGGTCGTTCGAACCGATTTTGAGCCGGGCCTGCACTGGCAGCTGCCCATCGTCAACAACGTGCGCAAGTTCGACCGCCGGATTTTAACGCTGGATGCGCAGCCGGAGCGTTTCATCACCTCCGAGAAAAAGGACGTAATCGTTGACTCGTTCGTCAAATGGCGCATTTCCGACGTCCGCGATTTCTACACTGCTACCGGCGGCGGCGACCTGGTTCGAGCGCGTCAGCGACTCAGCCAGATCATCGCTGACGGTCTGCGGGCCGAGTTTGCGAAGCGCACGCTGCAGGAAGTGATCTCCACCGAACGCGAAGAGATCATGCAGTCGCTGGTAGTCCGCGCCAGCGGCGTTGCCAGCTCGCTGGGAATCGAAATTGTTGACGTCCGCGTCAAGCGAATCGACCTCCCGGATCAGGTCAGCAGCTCCGTTTTCAGCCGGATGCGCGCCGAGCGAAAAGAGGTGGCCAACGAGCTGCGCTCGGAAGGTAACGAGGAGGCTGAGAAAATCGCTGCTGGTGCCGACCGAGAACGCACCGTCCTGCTGGCTGAATCGCAGCGCGACGCTGAGCGGATTCGCGGTGAGGGTGATGCACAGGCGGCCAACCTCTACGCGCAGGCCTACGAGCGAGATCGCGAGTTCTATTCCTTCTATCGCTCCCTGCAGGCTTACCGGCAAACCTTCGGCAATGGCGGTGACGTCATGATGCTGGACTCGACCTCGGAGTTTTTTGACTACTTCGGTCAACAGGTCGACGTCGACTAGCGTTATCTCAAGGGCTATGGGTCCAGCCGCCTAAGCGGCCGGACCTTTGGCCGAAGGTGTCACAACCGGGGCGGTCTCGCCGCTCAAGCCTAACGGCGACCGGCCGCCGCGCTTGCGCGTCGCCAGGGCCGTGGTCGCGCTGGAACTCACTCTGATCTTATCCAGCCACTGTTGCCGCTTGCGCGAGAAATACATGGGGAGTTTGCGTGTCTGATCTGCTGGCCGCTGTATGCCTGGTGCTGATCCTCGAGGGCCTGCTGCCGTTCGCCAGCCCTTCAGCCTGGCGAGAGGCCATGCGACAGCTAGCCTCACTTGACGACAAAACTCTGCGGACCTTCGGCGGCGCCTGTATGCTGGCGGGGCTGATTTTGCTGAACTTTGTAAAACAGTAGGACACTGAGGGCTATGGGCGGGAAAAGTGTACTGGTGCTCGGAACCCAGTGGGGGGACGAGGGCAAAGGCAAGATTGTTGATGTCCTGACCGAGAAGGTGGCGGCAGTAGTCCGCTTCCAGGGTGGACATAACGCCGGCCACACGCTGGTGATCGACGGCGAAACCACGGTGCTGCACCTGATTCCCTCCGGCATCCTTCACCCCACGGTTCAGTGCCTGATTGGCAATGGTGTGGTCCTGGCGCCGGACGCGCTGCTCAAAGAAATTGAGGCGCTGGAGAACAAGGGCGTACAGGTTCGGGATCGGCTGCTGGTCAGCAGCGCCTGTCCGGTGATCATGCCGTATCACGTGGCGCTGGACGCGGCACGGGAAAAAGCCCGAGGCAAACAGGCCATCGGGACCACCGGCCGCGGGATTGGACCTGCTTATGAGGACAAGGTGTCGCGGCGCGGCCTCCGGGTTGCGGACTTGTTTCACGCCGAGCGCGCCAGCGAGCTGCTGCGTGGGGTGATGGATTACCACAACTTTGTCCTAGATCGGTACCTCCGATCGAGCCGGGTCGACGTTGAGGCCACCATCGACCAGGCGCTGGCCTGGGGCGAGGCGTTGCGGCCGCTGGCGGGTGATGTGGTGGCGGCTGTCGCCGCGCATCGCAGTAGCGATGGCGACCTCCTGTTTGAGGGGGCGCAAGGGGCCATGCTGGATATCGACCACGGCACCTATCCATACGTCACCTCGTCCAACACCACGGCGGGTGGTGTCTGCACCGGCGTCGGAATCGGACCCGGCGAAATCGACTACGTGCTGGGAATCACCAAAGCCTACGCCACCCGTGTCGGCGGTGGCCCCTTTCCAACGGAGCTCAACGATAAGATCGGGGGCCGGATCGCCAAACGGGGCAACGAGTTTGGCGCCACGACGGGTCGTCCGCGCCGCTGTGGCTGGATGGATGCGATTGCGCTGCGGCGTGCCGTGATGGTCAACGGCATCAGCGGCCTGTGCGTCACGAAACTGGACGTGCTCGATGGTTTCGACACCGTACGGATGGCGGTGGGCTACCGACTCGACGGTGAGCTGCTGGACGTCCCGCCCACCGACGTGGCCGATTACGCCCACTGTGAGCCGGTGTTTGAGGACTTTCCGGGCTGGCACGACAGCACCCGCGGCGTGACGGACTGGGACAAGCTGCCGAGCGCGGCGCGACAATACCTGGAACGCCTGAGCGAGGTGATTGGCAGCCCGGTCCACATCGTTTCCACCGGTCCCGATCGGCGGGAGAACATCGTTCTCCAGCACCCGTTTTCCTGACAGACCTAAGGCGACGGCACCGGTTCGTGGCGGGGCGAAGCTGAGTCTATGGATCCCGAGAAGCTGCTAAAAAAACATCCGGGTCTGGTCCACTCGGAGCTGCGCAAGGTGGATAGTCATGTCCAGCGCGAAGACGGCGAGTGGTACCTGAACACCGTGATGCTTGAGGGCGAGCTGACGCCTTTCAAATATCGCCGGCGCAAGAAGTACAAAAACCTCGCCGGTGCGCGCGTTAACCTCACCTATTACCCGGCTACGGAGACGGTGGCGGGCATGGAAATCGAAATCATGAAGGTCGTCCGCATTCGGCGATCCTGACGGCCAAGGTTGGCGGTCCTGCGGTAACATTGCGCTGTGAATGACGCTTCGGATAAATGGGATCAACTCCTCGTCACCGGCGGTGGTCTGCTCGGTGACGTAGAGGATGCCGACGAAGACTGGTCCGGGCAGACGCTGGGTGCTTTTGAGCTGCTGGAACGGATCGGGGTCGGCGGTATGTCCAGCGTTTATCGTGGACGGCGGACGGATCAGTTCGAGCAGCAGGTCGCCGTCAAGGTGATGAGCGCGGCGCTCGTCGGTGACGCTCACCGGCAGCGATTTCTCCGAGAGCGCCAGATCCTGGCTGACCTGGACCATCCGGGCATCGCCCGCATTATCGACGGCGGGGTGTTTGGCGAGCGGCCGTATCTGGTGATGGAGCTCGTGGCCGGCCAGGCGATCGATCACTATTGCGACACCCACCAGCCGGCGTTGGCGCTGCGCGTCAAGCTGCTGGCCAAGGTGTCCGCAGCGGTGGAGCACGCACACCAGCTCGGGGTTGTTCATCAGGACCTCAAGCCGGGAAACGTCCTGATCAACGAGGCGGCGGAGCCAAAGCTGCTGGACTTCGGCATCTCAGGTATCGCTGACGCCGAGGACGAGGGTGAACATCTTCTGACGCCCCTCTACGCAGCGCCCGAGCAGTTTGCTCAAACGACAGTCACTCCGGCAACCGACGTTTTCCAGCTGGGCATACTCACCGCTCGTGTGCTGACGGGCCGCCATCCGCTGGTCGCGCGTAGCGAGGCGAGGCTGGATGAGGTTCGGCGCCAGATGTTGAGTCCGAGGCTGGCCGCCGATTTGGCGGACGGTGTGCCGAGCCGGATCCGGGCTGACCTGATGCATATCCTCACCCGGTGTCTAAAGGCTGAGCCTGAGCAACGCTACGCCTCGGCCGGCGAGCTGGGTTTTGACCTGGAGGCCCTGGCCGAGGGCGAAATGCTGCCGAGTCGCGCGGCCGAAACGGGTTACCGCCTGAAAAAGGTCGCAGAACGGCGACGCATGGAGCTCAGCGCGGCGGCTGCGATCATCGTTGTGGCGCTGGTGGCCGGCGGCCTGGTCTGGCGCCAGATCGAGGAACAGCAGGCAGAGGTCAAGCAGAGAGGTCAGGACGCGGCCGCTCTGGGTGAGGTGGTCACCGAAATCCTCGAAAATATGGACCCCCTCGAACAAGGTGGCTCCGACCCGCTGAACGACGTCATCTCCAGCGGCAACTTTGAAAAGTTGGCCAGCGCCACCCGCAGCTCGCCTGCGCTACAGCGCGACATGGTGATTCAGAGTGGACGGGCACTGCTGGACGCGGGCGAATTCAAACAGGTGATTCGGCTGGTCGAGCCGCTGGTCAACGAGCTGGCCGTCCTGCCTGAGCCTCCCTCTCGCTATGCTGAGTTCCTGAGTCTGCTGGGTTACGCGCGCTATCGCGACGGCAACCTGGGTGCCGGGCTTGAGGAGCTCAAGGCTGCCCTGACGCAGCTTGAGCAGGAAGACGATGTGCCACCGGAGGTGCTCGCCCTTACCCTCCAGCGGCTGGCGCTGGCCGAGCGGCGGGCGGCCAACATCGACGTGGCCCGCGATCATATGACCCGCGCGCTGTCGCTGCTGCCGGCAACCGCAGCGCACGCCCGCCAGCGGGCGCAGGCCTACAGCCAGCAGGGCTTGATCCTGACGGACAGCGGCAAGCTACAGGAGGCGGTCGAGGCGTTCGATCGTTCGCTGAAGGCGCTTGAGGACCTGGAAGGTGATAACGCCGTTCGACGGGCGATGACCCTGAGCAACCTGGCGGACACCCTGCGCCTTTCCGGCAAGCTTGGCGAGGGAGAGAAGCATGCCCGTAGCGCGGTGGAGCTGCTCCGTACCGGCAGCGATAACCCGCAGCTGCTGGCCACCGCCAGCACCACGCTGGGCAACGTGCTCATGGCCAGAGAGTCGTTCACCGATGCTGGTGAACAGTACCGAACCGCTTTGGTCGCCTATCAGAACGATCTCGGGGAATTGCACCCGAGAGTCGCGCTGGTGGCGCACAATCTCGCAACGGCGCTGCGGCTGTCCGGCGACTGCAGCGCGGCGGTTGAGTACTACGATCTCTCGATCTCGATCGGGAGTACACACTACCCGACCGATCACCCGGAGCTCCGGGAGAGCCGCCGTCAGCGGGCATTGTGCGGTCCGTGACCGATAGGCCAACAGCGGAGATCACCCAGCTGCTTTTTGCCAGCCGCGGCGGAGACGCTGACGCGATGGAAGCGCTGCTGGGGATGGTCTATGCGGATCTGAGGCGCCTGGCTGGCCGTCAGCTTCGGGGCGAGCGCTCGGAGCAAACCTTGAGCGCCACGGCCTTAGTGCACGAGGCTTACCTGCGCCTGATGAACAGTGCAGAAGGTGACTTCAACGACCGGCAGCATTTCTTTCGGCTGATCGCCCGGGCGATGCGCCGGATCTGCGTCGATCGGGCGCGGGAACGGCTTGCTCTCAAACGCCAGGGGTCGGAACACCGCACGACCTGGGACGACGACAAGCTCAGCGGTCAGGAGCAGGCGGGCATGCTGCTGGAGCTCGAGGATGCTCTCGAAGTGCTGCGGGCCGAAAACGAAAGCCTCGTCCAGCTCGTGGAGTGCCGGTTTTTTGCCGGGCTGACCGAAGACGAGACGGCGGAGGCGTTGGGCTGCTCCAGGAGCACTGTTCAGCGCGACTGGACCCGCGCGAAAAAGCTGCTCAAAGAGATCCTAGTCTCCTGACGAAGAAGATTTTCTGGCTATTTTCCCTGGACCCTGGCGTGGTAATGTCGGCCCCCAAGATGTGAACAACTGTCCGGGCGGTCGGGGTCGCCGGCAGCGGTTGGGCCATAATTCTGCTGCCGCTGGTTGGGTTACGGGGCACGGGGACACACAGCTCAGGGAGACAAACACCACATGCTGCAAAGGATTTGGCTGCTGGGGGCGTTGCTTTGGACGTTGCCTGGCTACGGTCAGGTGTTGTCGATTGCCGGCGGGCCTCCCGCCGACCCGTT
The DNA here is from genome assembly GCA_038747195.1 of Pseudomonadota bacterium. Lineage (GTDB taxonomy): Bacteria > Pseudomonadota > Gammaproteobacteria > Xanthomonadales > SZUA-38 > JANQOZ01. The sequence continues at coordinate 5,199 of JBCDKA010000072.1, read as the reverse complement.
TATCAACGAAGAGTTCTGCTATACCCAGACGCTCAGCAATACGGGCGGCGCAACGGGTTTTGGTCCCTACCTGCAGCTGAGCCTGCCGCCGGGCATCAACTTCAATTCGGCTGAGGTCACCCCGCTGGGCGCCGCCGCCACGGTTGTTCCTTTCGACGGCGCGGGCAACGCCACCGACCCCATCATTAATCAGCCGGTCAGCGGTCCCCCTGACGGCACGTTTGTGGCCATCGTTCCTCCGGTGGGATCGCTGACGGCAGGTGGGCCGGCCATCTCCCTCACCATTTGTCTCCAAAGCGACGATCCGACCGGTTCGCCGGATGCGGTGGTTGGACAGAGTTATCCGATTACAAGCACCCCGGTCTTTCGCTTTGGCGATTCGGCGACGGGGACCACGCCCATCATCGGCGCGCCTCAGGCCGATGTCAGCACGCTGACCGTCGCCCGTTTTGCCGGCAAAGCCAGCGATTTTCTCGAGGCAGAGCCACCGCCGGGTTTTCCGTTTGTTTTTGTTCTGACCGTGGATATCGCTGACGGGCAGTCGCTCACCAATCTGGATCTCGACGATCCGCTGCCTGCGCCGCTGATCATCGCCGCCAGCAACGGCGGTGTCGCCCAGGTCGGCGGCGGGTCCGGCCTCACCAACGCCGACTGCATCGTGACTCAGCCGGCGATCGGCAGCGGCGGGACCGTGACGGTCGACTGTGCGGGCCCGATTGTCGGCACCGCGGCCGGAGACGACGTGACCGTCACCATACCGGTTGTGATTCCGGACGTGCTCGACGAGACCATGTGCATGGACCTCCCCATTCCGGCCAACACGGCCAGCCTGCTGGCCGACTACCTCGGCAATCCGATCTTTTCGCCGGCCGCCACGCAGACGGACGACTCGCTGGTGGCCAAACACTTTTCGGTGCAAAAGGGCGCCAGCCCGGGCACCATTGCGCCCGGTCAGACGGTCAGCTACACCGTCAACTACCAGGTTTCCGACTTTGCTGAACTGACCGAGCTGGTGCTGGTGGACTCCGTGCCCGACGGACTGACGCTCGATACCGGCTCGCTGGTGCTGAACGGTGTGGGGCTGACCAGCGGCGCCGATTTTCTGGTCACCACGCAGACCGGCGTCAACGGCACCGAGACGGTAATCACGCTGGATTTTGCCAGTCTGACCGTGCCGCTGCTGCCTTTGACGGGGGATCAGGGCGCCGGTTCCGGCACCACCGGGTCGCTGACATACACCGCGCAGGTGGAGCAGACTTACGTATCGCGTTTCGGTTCGACGCCGGGTACGCCGGTGCCGCTGCGGATTGGTGACGGCCTGCCGAATAATGTCGACACCACTTATTCGGTGCAGTCACCCGGCGGCGGTCCGGCGGTGCCCGGCTGCACCGAGGGTTCAGCGGCCGGCGTCAGCGTCGCCGGGCTGGATCTCAGCAAGCAGGTCGTCAGCACGCCGGCCAACGGGGTGAGCTACCAGGTGGGAGAAGACGTCGTCTATCGCCTCACGATGACGCTCAACGCGGCGGATATCGTCAACCTGGTCTGGACCGACTTCTGGCCGATTCCCATCTTTGATGCGGAGCAGTACGGCGCGAATCCGGCGGTCAACGGCACCACGATCGCGTACGGCCCCAATCACACGCTGGTCAACGGCGGTGGGACCCCGATCGGCGTCGGCAGCATTACCGCCGACTCTGGCGGGGGCACGGTGCCGTCTCCCGATGCCCCTAACTCCTGGGTGATCACCTGGGACGAGGTGTCTGAACCGGTCGCGCCTGTTGTGCTGGAGCTGGATATCGCGATGACGGTGCAGCCCTCAGCCTTTGCTGACGGGTTGAGCCTCAGCAACATTCTTAACGTGGACGGCGACGGCAACCAGGCGTCCGCAACCGCCGACACGGGCGCACTGTTTGTCGTCGGGGCGCCGGCGCTCACGCTGGATAAACAGATTATTGCCAGCAGCAACGCCGCCTCCCAGGGCACGATTGCCGGTGGGGACATAAGCAACGCTGACGCGGGTGACGTGCTCACCTACCTGATCACGCTCGAAAACACCGGCAGCGGCAGCGCCTTCGACGTCACCGCGACCGACGACAGCGCCGGCGGCATCCTCGCCGCATGCGCCATCAACGATGACGGCCAGCCGCGGGTGGTGATCGACAACGGCGGCACGGCTGGCACGATCGACGGTGGCGATACGCGCTACGTCAATTTCACCGGCGACCTCTTAGGGGCGGGGCTGACCTTTGAAGACGACGGCACCAACACTGCCTCGAATGCCGGGGCGGCCCTCGCGCCGGCCAGCGACCCCAACGGCAACAGCCGAATTTTGATCGAAGTGAGCTGTACGCTGCCCGACAGCGTGGAGCCCGGCAGCACGTTGACCAACGAAAGCAGCGTGACGTGGGCACCGGGTGACGGCTCCGGCGACCGATTCCCCGAGGTCACCGACGATGCCGCGGCGTCGATCACCGACGTTGCGGTCAGCAAGGAGCTCGTCAACGTGAGCCCGACCGAGGCCGTCCTGGGGCTGGACGGTGACGGAACGGAGAACGAGGTGGTGGTCGGTTCCCTGGTCCGCTATCGAACAACGGTGACGCTGCCGGAAGGCACCTCCACCAACATCATCCTTCGGGATATTCTCGATGGTGGCCTGGCGTTTGCCGACTGCACGTCTGTCAATGTCGGCGGTGCCAGCGTAACGCCGGGCAACGGCGTGGCGCTGGATGCGACCTGCAGCAACATCGGTAACGTCAGCGCGGCGGCGAGTAATCCGTTTATCACCAGCAACGGCGGCAACGCCCGGGACGTCGCTCGGCGGGCCGACTTTGATTTCGGCACGGTGGTGGTGCCCAGCAGCAGCGGCGCCGGCAGCGTCGATCTCGTGATCGAGTACGAGGTGCTGGTCCTCAACGCCACCAACGTCAACAACGGCAACGGCCGTAACAACAGCGCCCAGTGGCGCCAGGGCGGCACAACGCTCGCCAGCGACAGCGCGGCCAACGTGACCGTGCGCGAGCCGGCCGTCTCGCTGGCCAAGACCTTCAGCCCATCCACCGGCGACTCCGGTCAGGTGACTCAGGTTGTCATCACCGTTGCGGTGACCGGCGGCGCCAACCGGCCTGACGCGTTCGACGTCGAGCTGAGTGACGCCATCCCACCGTTCTTAACGCTGGTAGCCGGCCCGACCCTCCAAGCCTGCGGCGATACGCCCGAGGTGGGGCCGACGGAAAACGCGGGCGTCATCAGCGCGAGCTGGGACACCTTTACCAAGGGGCAGAGCTGTCAGATTGTGTTTGACGTGGAGGTCGACGCAGCCACGCCCATCGGCACCAATATTCAAAACGTAGCCAGCAGCGAGTGGACCTCGCTGCCTGGCGATAATCTGGATCTGTCGCCGTTCATTGACGAGTTTGATTCCGAGCGCACCGGCGCCGCGGGCATCGGCGACGGCCAGGGCGGGGCCGATGACTACGACGCTCAGGCCACCGCGGTGTTTACCGTGGCACCGGTAATGGCCACCAAAGCGGTAGCGGACCGTACCGAGACGCCGGGCGATAACGCCTTTGATCCGGGTACGCCGGACGTCACGATCGGTGAAGTCATTACCTATGACCTGACGGTCACGATTCCTGACGGCTCGGCCAGCAACGTGGTGGTGAGCGACGAGCTGCCCATCGCTCCGACGGTGTTGGAGCTGCTCTCGGTCTCGGCCGTCACCATCGGTGCAGAGATTACCGTCGACAACAATCCGCCCCTGGTCACCATCAATGACACCAACTCAGACGGACTGAACAATCAGCTGTTGCTGGACTTTGGCAACCTGGTGAATGCCAACGACACGCTGGGGACGGTGGCGGCGGACAACCAGATCAGTTTCCAGGTTCGTGCCCGGGTAGCCGACATCGTCGGCAACGCGGTCACCGGACTGCCTGTGCGCAACAATTTGGTCGTCTCCTCCGATACCTTCGCCGACGTCACCGCATCGGCGGACGTTGAGCTGGTGGAGCCTGCGCTCACGCTGGCCAAGAGCGGCTCGGCAACTTCGGGTGATGCCGGTGACGTCATCACCTTCACGCTGGATGTTGGCCATGCCGGCACGTCCAGCGCCGCGGCGGTAGACGTTCTTTTGGCAGACCAGCTGCCGGCAGAACTGACCTACTTGCCGGGCACACTCGTCGCGGCCGGCGCGCCGGCAGGTCAATCCTGCAGCCTGGCGCCGGATCTCCTGGACGATAGTGATCCCAACGGCCTGGGCCTGCGTATCGGCTTTGATCGCCTGCCGCTGCCGGACGTCTGCCGCTTCACCTATCAGGCCGAGATCAACGTGGCGGCAGCCCTCGGCGATATGGTGATGAACGTGGCCAGCCTGACCTATTTCAGCACCGATGCGCTGGACGCTGACGAAGACCGCCGCAGCTACGATGACCAGGCGCAGTTTGTGGTGGACATTTCCGGTCCCGGCCTGGACAAACAGTTCGTTTCTTCCAGCGACGGCAACACGCCGGACGCAGACGGCTTTTTGGGCCCCGAGCCCGACTTGACGGTCGGCGAGGAGGTCACCTATCGCGTGCTGCTGGACCTGCCCAACGGGACGCTCGAAGACGCGGTGGTGAGCGATCAGCTCCCGTTTCCCGGCAACCTGCCGGCTGCATCCTTTCAGCTGGTGTCGGCCACCCTGACTCGCATTGGGGCTGACATCACGGTCGGCAGCGGTCTGACCGTCGGGGCAACGCCCGACCTGTTGACCGACAGCCCGCCGCTGGACGGCAGCGTCGACTTTTTCCTGTGGGATCTCGGAGACGTGGTGAACGCGACCACCGACGCCAACCTGCCCGCGGATGATCAGATCGAATTCACCGTGGTCGCGCGGGTGCGCAACGTGCCCTCCAACCCGGATACGGACAACGCGCGCAACCAGGCGAGCCTCGACTTTCAGATCGGCGGCGCGCCGCAGCCGCCGCTGACCGACTCGGTCGACGTGGATCTGGTTCAGCCGCTGCTGCAGATCGAAAAGACGCCGGATACGCTCGTTGAGGTCAGCGGCAGCGACACGCTGACGTTTACGCTGGAAATCTCGCATCGCGGCGAATCCAAGGCCGTCGCCTATGATCTGGATATCGATGACCAGCTGCCCGATCCGCTGGGCTCGGGTCTGCCGACCAATTTCAGCGCTTCCCCCGAATGCCAGGGTTTTGT